>CANPGB010000009.1 GCA_947573485.1 uncultured Porphyromonadaceae bacterium
CAATAGTTTATGCCATTTATTACCAAATAGTGACAATCATCTATTTTCCGATGCAAAACCGTTCAAAAATGGTTTGGAGAATTTCGGGGGTGGTGATGCGGCCGGTGACGGCGCCGAGGTGGTGGATTGTCTGGCGCAGATCCTGGGCGATGAGGTCGGGTGGTAGGGCGGTGGCGAGGCCACGGGAGACGGCGGCGGCGGCTGTGGCGGCGGCGGCGAGTTCGGCGGCGTGGCGGGCGTTGGTCACGGTGTAGTCGGCGGTGGCACCGCTGTCGGTGAGGGCGTCGGCGCGGGAGCGTATTTCGGCGCGGAGGGTGTCGAGGCCGAGGCCGGTTTTTGCCGATAAGGCCACTATGGTGGCGCCCGGGTGGGCGTCGCGAAGACGGGTTGTGGTGGCGGCCGGGTCTGTGATGTCGGCTTTGTTGACTATGAAAATTGTCTTTTCGGGGTGGTCGCAGTCGGGGAGGGTGGTTTGGGCGGCGTCGACCACATAGAGCACTATCGCGGCGTTGGCGGCGGCTTTGAGTGAGCGTTCTATGCCGAGGTTTTCTATGGTGTCGGTTGTGTGGCGGAGGCCTGCGGTGTCTTTGAGGCGGAGTAGGTAGGGGCCTATCTCGAGGGTGTCTTCCACGATGTCGCGTGTGGTGCCGTGGATGTCGCTGACAATGGCGCGGTCGTCGCCGAGGAGGGCGTTGAGGAGCGACGATTTTCCGGCGTTTGTGGGCCCGGTGATAGCCACGGGGATACCGTCTTTTATCGCTTGTCCGGCATCGAATGAGCGGGCGAGTGCGTCGAGGTCGTGGTGCAGGGTGTCAGCAAGGGCGCGGAGGCGTTCGCGCGAGGCAAATTCGACGTCTTCTTCCGAGAAGTCGAGTTCGAGTTCGAGGAGTGCCGAGAGCTCGAGCAATTGGTCGCGGAGCTCGTTGAGGCGCCGTGAGTAGTCGCCGCGCATCTGTGTCATGGCGAGGCGGTGCGAGGCCTCGGAGGATGCAGCGATGAGGTCGGCCACGGCTTCGGCTTCGGCGAGGTCCATGCGGCCAGAGGCAAAGGCGCGACGGGTGTATTCGCCGGGGAGGGCAGGGCGCGCTCCATGGCGGCAAAGGAGTGCTATAAGGCGGCGTTGAATCCAGCGGGAGCCGTGTATGGCGAACTCTACGGTGTCGTCGCCGGTAAAGGAGTTGGGAGCACGGAAGGTAGTGGCGACGGCCTGGTCGAGGGTGTCGTCGGTGTCGGGGTCGACAATGTAGCCCAGGTGCACCGTGTGGCTTGACACGGTGCTGAGTGGCTTGCCGCGCCATACTTCGTCGGCCAGTGTGAGGGCTGCCGGTCCGCTCAGGCGGCACACAGCTATAGCGCCCGTGCCTTGGGCGGTGGCTATGGCGCAAATAGTATCTGTAGGGTCGTAAATCTGTGTAGTGTCCATGAGGTCGGTGTCCGGGCTATTTGTTTTTTCGGTCGAAATCCCTGAAGTTGTATTGGCGCTCCACTGCATCTTCGATAGAGTCGGGCAGGGCGCTGAAGAAGTCGAATCCGGTGATTTGCTCAACTTGGTCGACGCTCACTGTGAGTTTTTCGAGCGGGTCGACTTCGGGGGAGTTTGGCATGATGAATGCAATGGCGCGGGGCGGGTTGACGTAGGGCGACAGTATAATTTTGAAGAAGCGCTCGGGCACGGGGACTTCCGAGGGGCCGATAGTGCGTGTCATGATGTCGTTCAGCACCGGGCCTGCGATTATTATTATGGCGCTGTCGCGTCGGGCCCACTCGCGGCACCTGCCTTCGAGGGTTGCCCAACGTCCGCCGTTTAGTTTGCGGTCCTGGGGGCAGATGTTGGTAAGGTAGTGACAGTCGGCCATAGCCTGCTCGCTCCATTTCATGTCGGCAGCGGGAGCCATATGACCGCGGTCGAACCCCGAGTTGCGGTAGTCGTCGAGAGTGGCGCAACCGGGCATCTGCCTGTCGGCTTTGAATTTGGAGCTGCGGGGCAGCTCGCCATCGGCTTCGGTGGCGGTGAGCTCCCATGCCACATAGTTGGGTTGGTGACACTCGGGGTTGAACGATACGGTAAAGCCCTCGTAGTCCTTCATAATCTGAGGAGTCTCTGCCGGGAGTGTCACGAGCGAGAGAGCGGCGGCATCGTAGCCGGTGAGAGCTTCGGTGGCCTTGCGTCTGGGGATGTATGAGTCTAAGGCGCAGGCCACGCCGTAGCATAGCATAATCACTGCTATGCCCAGGAGGGCTGCCTTGGGCGATAATTTGCGTTTTCGGGCGGCGCGGCGCCGGCGGTAGGTGTTTCCTTTTGCTGTCATTGCGGGAGAGTTTTGCGTAGGGCTGTGCCCAGGTTGTGTATATCGGTGATTGTCAAGGCTGCCGAGAGGCTGAAGCGCAGGCGGTCGGTGCCGGGCGGAACTGTGGGAGTGCGTATCGGCAGTACGTCGAAGCCCTCGGCGGCGAGGCTTCTCGAGATAGCCACGGCGCGACGCGGGTCGCCGACCACAAGTGGCTGTATGTGACTCGGGGCCGACGAGGCGCCAACGGTAGCCAGCTCTGCGGCGAGCGCTTCGGCGAGCTTGTGCAGATGAGCGCGCTCTGAATCCATTCCCATTACGTGATAGAGCACAAACTCACTCCATGCGGCGGATATGGGCGGCAAGGCGGTGGAGAAGATGAGGCTGCGCGCTTTGTTTACCATAAAGCTTCGCAGGGTGTCGTCCATTATGGCGAAGGCACCTGCCGAGGCGAGGGCTTTTCCGAAGGTGCCTACAATGATGTCGACGTCGCTTGAGAGCGACTTGCACATGCCGAGCCCGGCCTCGCCGCAGACGCCTACGGCGTGTGCCTCGTCGACGTAAAGCAGTGCGCCCGGATAGCGCCTGCGCACTTGGGCGAGGCCTTCGATGTCGGCACTGTCGCCGTCCATGCTGTAGACGCTCTCGGCTATGATGAGAGGCTGCTTGCCATCGGCTACGGCCTTGGCTGCCAGGCGGTCGAGGTGGCTGAGGTCGTTATGGCGAAAGCGGTCGAAGCTGAGTCCCGACAGCTTGATGCCGTCGATGATACTTGCGTGCACAAGCTTGTCGGCAATTATATGCATGCCTGTCGATGCCAGCGCCGAGATAAGGCCGGTGTTGGCGTGGTAGCCGCTGTTGAAGAGGAGCGCCGGGCGTCCGTAGGCGTTGGCGAGAGTGGTCTCGAGGCTCGAGAAAGCACTCTGGCGGCGTGCCAGGAGGCGTGAGGCCGAAGCGCTCATCACAAACTCGCCGGGGTCGAGTATGCCGAGAAAACGCTCCTGCAGGAGTGTCGACGATGCTATCCCGAGATAGTCGTTGGAACTGAGGTCGACGGCAGCCCCGCTTCCGGGCGCGGGAATAGCCCGCATGTTGCCGGCCTCTTCAAGGGTGGCTAAGGTGCGCTCAATAGTTGCGTTCATCGCTTATTATTTCAATAAGTTGGCGGCACAGTGTGCGCAGGTCGCTGTCGTCTATAATATAAGGAGGCATGATGTAGGCGTTCCGTCCGAATGGTCTGATCCACACCCCGCGGCGCACACACTCTTTCTGGAATTTTCCGACGTCGACGCTCCTCTTGAGTTCAACGACGCCAATCGAGCCGAGCACGCGCACGTCGGCCACGGCGTCGAGGTCGCGCGCTTTGGCAAGCTCTTCCGTCATCACCGCCTCGATATGAGCCACAATGTCGGCCATCGGTTTCTCGCGCAGCATTTTGAGCGATTCCACGGCTATGGCGCAGGCAAGAGGATTGCCCATGAACGTAGGGCCGTGCATTAGCACTCCGGCCTCTCCGCGCGAAATTGTGTCGGCCACCTTTTGGGTTGTGAGCACGGCGCTCATGGTAAGGTATCCGGCCGTGAGGCCTTTGCCTATGCACATGATGTCGGGCTCAACCCCGGCATGCTCCCATGCAAAGAAGCGCCCGGTGCGCCAGAAGCCCGTAGCTATCTCGTCGAAAATCAACAAGATGCCATATTTGTCACACAGACGGCGTGCCTGCCGCAGGTATTCGGGATGATAGAACCACATGCCGCCGGCGCCCTGCACCACGGGCTCGAGTATGAGGGCTGCAATCTCGCCGGCCGTTGCTTTGAGGAGCTCTTCGAGGGGGGCGATGTCGCTCTCATGCCACTCGCCGCCGAAGCGTGAGCGGGGCTGCGGCACGAAGAAGCGCACCGGCAGAGCCGGGCCGAAAGCACCGTGCATGCCCGTCACGGGGTCGCACACGCTCATGGCGTTCCATGTATCGCCGTGGTATCCGCTGCGGATAGTGGCGAAGTTGGTCTTCTCGTGGCTGCCCGAAGCTGCCACGGCATATTGCACAGCCATTTTCATAGCCACTTCCACTGCCACAGAGCCCGAATCGGCATAGAAAATATTGTGCATCGAAGGCGGAGCCACCTCAAGGAGGGCTTTGCCGAGCTCTATTGCGGGGGTATGGGTTAGGCCGCCGAACATCACATGGCTCACGCGGCTCATCTGGCAGGCGGCGGCAGCGTTGAGGCGCTCGTTGCCGTAGCCGTGAATCATGCACCACCACGACGACATGCCGTCGATGAGCTCGGTGCCGTCGGCGAGGCGGATGCGCACGCCCGATGCCGATTCAACGGTGTAGGTGGGCAGCGGGTCGATTGTAGAAGTATAGGGGTGCCACAGGTGTTCGCGGTCGAACCCGCTGTGGACAGCAGTTTCTTTTTCCATGCCGCAAAATTAGCGAAAATATGCGTGAGAAAGGCTTCTCGACAAAAAAGTTTGATAAACAGAGCCGAAAATTTGTCGGTGTGGGAAAAAATGCTTAAATTTGCGCTCCGAAATAAGTGCAAATAATTGAAAAAAACATAACAGGCAATGAAAAGAACATTCCAACCCTCTAATCGCAAAAGAGTTAACAAGCACGGCTTCCGTGAAAGAATGGCAACAGCTGACGGCCGCAAGGTACTCGCCCGTCGTCGTGCCAAAGGTCGCTACTCACTCACTGTATCTGACCACCTCGGCAGCAAATAAGCCCGCTCTTTACAGTCTAAGGCGCGCCCTGCCAAGCAAATGCTTGCAGGGCGCGTTCCTTTTTAAACTCCTGTCTGCCAAAAAATTTTGCACACCGCCTTACTTTTTATATCTTTGCGGTGTAAACTTGGAATCTACCATTGAAAAATAGTTTATATCATCTAAAACTTACCTAAACCCAATTACATGAAAAAAGTATGTTCGTTCCTTCTGGTGCTGATGCTTGCCATGCTTCCGGCCTACGCCCAGATCGTGACAACCGAGCCCAGCCCCCTGCAGGAGCATAGCCAGGGAGTGGTACTCACCTATCATGCCGATTCGCCCCTGGGCAACAACGGCCTGGCAAACCTCGCTTCATCGTTCGATGTATATGCCCATATCGGTGTAATCACCAACAAAAGCACCGACAGCTCCGATTGGAAATATGTGGTTACCGACTGGCCCAACACCGGCAACCAGCAGGCCGCCAATACCGACAAGAACCGTCTTACCTACGTGTCGGCCAATACCTACACCCTCACTATCGGCGACCTCCGCACCTATTTCGGAATCACCGACCACACTGAGTATATCAAGCAGATAGCCCTCGTGTTCCGCAATGCCGACGGCACCAAGCAGGGTAAAACCAAGGCCGGAGGCGATATTTTTGTCGACGTTCTTTTCGATGGCTTCGCTATCGAACTTACCTCCGACCACCCCGACCGCTTCATCAACCAGACCACAACTATCAACTACACCCTCGAAGCTACTGCCGAAGCCGACCTCTCGCTCTCGGTCAATGGCAAGGAATTTGCCTCGCAGAAGGGTGCCGCTACCCTCAAGGCTCCTTATACGTTCAGCGAGTTTGGCACCTTCTCGGTTGTCGCCACCGCTGTATATGAGGGTAAAACCTACACAACTTCGCTTGAAGTTGACTATATCGACCCCGGTCTGCAGCAGGACTATCCCGGCGGTGTTCCCAAAATGGGTGCCGTGAAGAACGCCGACGGCACAGTTACCTTCTGTCTCGCCGCTCCCGGCAAGAACTCTGTTGTGCTCGTGCCCTCGTGGGATAACTACGCCGTGCTCGAGAAGAACAATATGAAGTATCAGGACTATGAGGGCAACCGCTACTTCTGGACCACCGTATCGGGCCTTGCCAACGATGTCTACTACTCATACTATTATGTAGTCGACGACACCTACAAGGTTGCCGACCCCTATGCGCACCTCGTGCTCGACTGCTATAACGATGGCCGTATGATAGGCTGGGCCGACGCTCCCAAGCACCCCGGCGCTCCTTATAACGATATAATGATGGCTGTGTACCGCGGCGACCTCGACGACTACACCTTCTCCGATTTCACTATCCCCGACCACGATAACCTCGTGATCTACGAGATGCTCTTCCGCGATTTCACCGGCTACGACGGCTATGCCCGCGGCTGGGGTACCGTGCAGAAGGCTATCGAAAAGATTCCCTATATCCGCGAAATGGGCTTCAACGCCATTGAGCTCATGCCTATCATGGAGTTCAACGGCAATAACTCGTGGGGCTACAACACAAACTTCTACATGGCGCCCGACAAGTGGTATGGTTCGCCTACCGACTACAAAGACTTCGTGGAAGAGTGTCACCGCAACGGCATTGCCGTAATCCTCGACATCGTTTTCAACCAGAGCGACGGTCTCCACCCCTGGTATCAGATGTATCCTATCGACACCAACCCCTTCTATAACAAGGTAGCGCCCCACTCGTGGAGTGTGCTCAACGACTGGAACCAGGGTCACCCCCTTGTGCAGCAGCAGTGGACCGACGCCCTCATATACTGGATGGAGAAATATAATGTTGACGGTTTCCGCTTCGACCTCGTGAAAGGTCTTGGCGACAACGAGAGCTATTCTGCCGGTACTGATGCTTACAACCAGAGCCGTATCGACCGCATGAAACGTCTACACGGCGTTATCAAATCGGTGAAGCCCAACGGTATACATATCAACGAGCTCCTTGCCGGTGCTGCTGAGGAAAAAGTGCTCGGCGAAGACGGCCAGCTGCAGTGGGCCAACGTCAACGATGCTTCCTGCCAGTATGCAATGGCCTGGGATAACGGCAACAACAACCTCCTGCGTTTCCTCTCGTCGATGGACGGCGCCCGCCCCTGGGGCTCGACCGTCTCCTATGCCGAGAGCCACGACGAGCAGCGCATGGGCTACAAGTGCCAGGCTTACGGCAACGGTGCCGTGGCGAGCGAAGACGACCCCGCAACCATGTTTGACCGTCTCGCCGGTGTAGCCGTTCAGATGCTTCTTACTCCCGGCCCGAAAATGGTATGGCAGTTCGGTGAGCTCGGCAACGCCCAGAATGCTAAGTCGGCCAGCGGCGACAACGATACATCGCCCAAAATGGTGAACTGGACAGAGTGGCTCGCCGACCCCGACCGCGTATATCTCCGCAACATCTACGCAGCTATCATCAACCTGCGCATGAATAATCCTGAGCTCTTCGCCCAGAGCGCTACCTTCAAGGTGAAGAATCTCTCGACCCGCTTCAACCTCATGCGTTCGATGCGTCTCACCGCCGGTGGCAAAGAGGTGATAGCCTTTATCAACCCCTCGCTCACAGGCGATGCTCAGGCGGTGTCGGCAGAATCTGTCAACCTCACTACGGCCAATGCCAAGCTCATCTGCGCCTCGGCAGGCTTCGAGCCTACTCTCGGCGGCGAGGGCACAAACCTCACCGTAAATGTTCCTGCCAACGGTTTTGCAGTATACGCTACCGATAACATCGCCGGTGTCGATGCTCCCGCCACAGGTGCCGAACGCAAGGTAGCCGTTTATGGCGCTGAGGGCCGCATTGTAATCGCCGGTGAATACACCAACGCCTCGGTTTACGACCTCGCAGGCCGCCGCATGGCCTCACTCGAGGTGCCCGCAGGCCTCTACATTGTCAATGTCGACGGCCACGCCACCAAGGTTGTGGTGCGGTAATCGCTTATACAACAATAAAATCAGCGAGGGCTGCCCGTCGGGCAGCCCTCGCTTGCTTAAATAAGGTTTATAAACTTATCGCGTGAGCGATACATCTTTCTCTTTTGCCATGCGGCGCAGGTTGAGCAGTGCATAGCGCATGCGGCCGAGGGCGGTGTTGATGCTCACCCCGGTTTGTTCGGCTATCTCTTTGAAAGAGAGGTCGCGGTAGAAACGCATGGTCACCACCTCGCGCTGATTGTCGGGCAGGCGGTCGACCAGACGGCGGAGGTCCTCTTCAATCTGGAGATCTACCATGATGTCTTCCACGGTATCCTCGGCCAGGTCGCGGCGGTTGAGGATGTCGTAGTTGCAGTCGTCGGTAGAGAGGGTGCCCTCGCTCTTGTCGGCGCGGAAGCTGTCTACGGCAAGGTTGCGTGCAATGCGGTAGAGCCATGCCGAGAACTTGCCGAAGTCGTGGTAGCGACCCTGGCGGATAGTCGTGATGGCCTTGACGAAAGTCTCCTGGAAGATGTCGTCGGCAAGGTCGCTGTCGCGCACAAGCTGGTATATGTAGCTGAACAAACGTTGCTTATGCCTCATGAGGAGGGCGTCGAAAGCCTTGTTGTCTCCCTGAGCGTAAGCCGCCACCAACTGCTCGTCGGTAAGCTTCTGTTGATTTCGCATTTTTCTATTCCTTAAAGTTAGAGTAGAGGTATGTCGATAGGCGAAATGCGGTTTTAATTAGATAATATACTATGTTAGAGTCTCGATTGATGAAACACGCTGTACGCGCGTAAGTACAAAGGTACGTAAATTATTGCCCATAAACAAATTTTTTCAGCCCGAATTATTGTTATTTAACAGTGTTGGCGCTATTGTTTATGGTTTTGGCTCCTCTTCAGAGGGAAAGCTCGGCGTATGCACGGTTACAAAATTTTGCCATTTAGTGAAAAAATATTAATTTTGCAGCCGAATACAGGTGCGGCCGCAAACCGCTCAATGTCACATTTCTAAGGAAAAAGATTTATGTCGCTACTCAACAACCCCGGCAGCGGTGTCGGAGCCACGGCAAGGACTGTGGCCAAATCGGCTGTCGACTTTCATCCCAAGCTTTTCAGTGCGCTGCGCCACTATACCCCGGCCAAACTCAAGGCCGACCTTATTGCGGGTATCGTGGTGGGTATTGTGGCTCTTCCGTTGGCTATAGCCTTCGGTATCGCCTCGGGTGTGAGCCCCACAATAGGCCTCGTCACGGCCATTATCGGCGGCTTCATGGTGTCGTTCTTCGGAGGCAACTCTGTTCAGATCGGCGGCCCCACAGGTGCGTTCATCGTCATCGTCTACAACATCATCGCTCAGTTCGGCCTGCACGGCCTCGCCATTGCCACTTTCATGGCCGGCGGCATACTCGTGCTCATGGGTCTTTTCAGGCTCGGCACTGTCATCAAGTTTATTCCGTATCCTATCGTGGTGGGCTTCACTGCGGGTATCGCCCTCACCATTTTCTCAACCCAGATCAACGATTTCTTCGGTCTCGGTCTGCGCGACATCCCCGGCCAGTTCCTGCCAAAATGGGGGCTGTACCTCTCGAGCTTCGGCAATATATCGCTGCCCGCACTCGCAACCTCGGTGGTGGCTCTCCTTATTATAGTTTTGGCTCCCAAGGTGTCGAAACGCCTCCCCGGCGCACTCCTCGCCATTATCATAGTAACCGCAGCCTCGTATATCATGGGCCGGTGCTTCGACTGGTATAGCGTTGAGACTATCGGCGACCGCTTCGGTACCATGGCTACCGACATACCCACACCCCACGGCTTTACGCTCAACATGGCCACTATCAACATGTTGCTCCCCTCAGCGTTCACCATTGCCGTGCTCGGCGCCATTGAGTCGCTCCTCTCTGCCACGGTAGCCGACGGTGTCACCGGCTCGCACACCAACAGCAACACCGAGCTCATCGGCCAGGGTATAGCCAACATCGCCGTGCCTTTCTTCGGCGGTATTCCCGTGACCGGCGCTATAGCCCGCACCATGACCAACATCTCCAACGGCGGCCGCACTCCCGTGGCCGGTATCGTGCATGCACTGGTGCTCTTGCTTATCTTCCTCTTTGCCATGCCTCTCATCAACTATGTGCCCCTGGCATGCCTTGCCTCGGTGCTTATGGTTGTGGCCTATAACATGAGCGGCTGGCGCACCATTGTGGGCATTTTCCACGCCCCCAAGAGCGATATCTCGGTGCTCGTGGTCACCTTCCTCCTTACGGTGATTTTCGACCTTACCATTGCCATTGAAATCGGCCTCCTCCTTGCTGTTGTGCTCTTCATGCGCCGCGTTACCGAGAATACCGAAATCAAGGTTTACTCCGAGCAGCTCGACGTGGCCGAGGGTACCGACCTCTCGCAGCACGAGGTGCTCAATGTGGCCAAGGGTGTGAGCGTCTACGAAATCGATGGCCCCTTCTTCTTCGGTGTCGCCACCAAGTTCGACGAGCTCATGCGCTCGACCATAGGCAATATGAAGCCGATTGTGCGCATCATACGCATGCGTAAGGTGTCGTTTATCGACGCAACCGGCCTCCACAACCTCGAGCTCCTCATCAAAGCGTCGCACAACGAGGGCATACATGTGGTGCTCTCGGGTGTGAAACCCAACGTGCGCGCCTCGCTCGAGCACGCCGGCATTGAGAAACTTATACCTGCCGACCATATCTGCGACCACATAACCAAGGCCGTGAAAATGGCCAACCTCATAGCTTCGGAGGAGAGAGCTCCGCTCGCACGTAGCTGATCGAGGGCTGCTGTATGATGATAAAAAGGGGGCGCGCGACTCATCGGTCACGCGCCCCTTCACTATATTTATCTACAATATTTTTTGTGTTGGTCAAGCTTAGTCGAGCTTGTCGGCAAGGTCGTGGGCTTTGTCGCCGAGAGCGTCGAGGAAGTTGGCTGCGGCGCCTTTCACTTTTTCGGCTACACCCGAGGCTTTTTCCTTGATCTGATTCAAAGTAGAGTCGGGGTCTTCCTGCTGCTGCTCGAACTGCTCTTTTGCGGCGGCCATGGCGCTTGCGGCCTTTTCTTTAACGTTCTGCACGGCTTCGGCTGCCTGCTCTTTAATCTGCGACACCTTATCCTGGGCGTCTTCTTTTATAGCGTTTTCCTGAGCTTCTGCGGCGATGTCGGCGGCTTCGGCCGAAACTTTGGCTGCTGCCTCCGAAACTTTGGCGGCGGCGTTTGCTTTTGCTTGTTCAGTATTCATAACAGTGGCGTTTAAGTTAGTGTTTATTGTCTTTACCAACTTAAACGCCACGTGCTGTGTGAGGGTTCTCAGTTTAACAATAATTGTGTGCCGTAGGGAGTGAGGTAGTCGGCAATCATATAGGCCGGTATCGGTATCTGAATTTCGCCCTGGGCGTAAGAGGCGACCTCGTAGGGCTGGTACGAGAACACGAGCTCGTATGATGCCGTGATATAGAAGTTGTCGCCGCCGGGCAGTGCGTCGATGTCGGTGCGGCCTATCACGTCGCGCATCTGTTCGGCGGTGCTGCGCAGGCGTATGGGCATCTCCACTATACCCTCGGGGGTGAGGATGTCGGAGAGTTTTATAATCTTGCCTGTCTCGAGGTCGTAGTTGATATAGCTTATGCCGTAGTTGCCGTGGGCGGCGCCGGGCGAGTACTCCGAGACGTTGGTGGCGTACGACAGCACTTTGGGTGTGAGGGTCTCCACGTCGCCTTCAACCGAGGCGAAGCCGTCGACGCACGCAAGGTAGTTCATGCGGGCGGTGAGGGTGTCGGGGAGCACGGTGTCGGCAAGGGTGTAGCCGTAGTCGGCAGCACGCTCTTTCATCTGCTCCTCGATGAGCTTGTTGTGGTCGGCGCCGTATTTGCCGAACGCACGCTGCATGATGCTGTCCTGCAGGGCGTTGATGTCGTGCCCGAAGAGGGCTGTGGGCATGAGCATGTTCACACGGCAGCCGAAAGTGAGGTCGGCGGGGCGCCCGTAGTCTTCGGCCGACTTCTCGAAGGCATAGGTGCGGGTGTACTCTATGCGCTGGAAAGCGCTCGAGTTATCAACGTATTTCCCCGAGTTTGAGCAGCCCGGGAGTATGGCGGCGGCAGCTATAGCCGGGGCGAGGAGGCGGATGAGGGTTTTCATTGTAGTAAGTGGTTTTGTAGATAAATAACACCCGGAGTGCACTGCGGGTTTGCGCTCCGGGTTTTATAAGTTATTGTGTAGTCTGCTTTCAGCGCAGCTTAAGGCGCTGGCCTACCTGTAGCTTCGACGATGTCTTGAGGCCGTTTAGGCGGCAGAGCTTGGCCACCGTGGTGCCGTTGCGCGATGCGATTTTGCTGAGCGAGTCGCCCTTGCGCACGCGATAGGTGGCTGCGCCTGCTGTCGATGAGGCTGCCGCCGACGAGGCCGAGCGCACGTAAGGCTTCACGGGGTGGTCTTTGAGGTACTGCTTGGCATATTCGCTGTTGGCCGACGGCGAGTAGTTTCGGGCGTTCTGGTAAGTGTTTTTGTCGAACGTGAAAGTATCGGTGTGCGTCGTCTGGTTGGCGAAGTCGAATATTGCGCAGGGGTTGATGGCGTAGCCCATGTAGCGGGTCTCGAAGTGGAGGTGGGGGCCTGTGGAACGGCCTGTGTTGCCTGCTAAGGCTATGGGCTGGCCGGCCTTTACATACTGGCCGGGCTCAACGAGGAAGCCCGAGAGGTGGCCGTAGACGGTCTCAAGGTCGTTGGTGTGGCGTGCCACCACATAGTAGCCGTAGCCGCGGCGCTCGAAGTTGGTGATGCGTATGCGGCCGTCGAAAGCAGCGCGCACGGTGTCGCCCACGTTCACCTTGAGGTCCACTCCCTTGTGCATGCGGCGGAAGCGGCGGCGGTAGCCGTAGGGCGAGGTTATGTAGCCGGGGTGAGGCATGGCGAACTTCGATACGTCGATAGTGGCCGTCTGTGGCACGGCGACGCCCGAGTAGCAGTTCACGAGCTTGCTGTCCCACCCTTCGGTGTAGATGTCGAACTCGGGCTCTTCTTCTTCGTTGAAGAGCTCTTCGAGGTATTTGGTGGTGTTCTCTACCGATATGCCTGCGTTGCCCTGGTTGGCAAGAAGCTGGTCGTGCTGCGACAGGTGACGGTCGGGGAGGCGGTACTCCTGGGCGCCGGCGCTGAGCGCAAGCAGGCATGCGGCAGCTGTTAGTATCAGTGACTTCATCGGTTTATTATGGAGAGATAATTGTTTATGCGATGCTTCCGGCGGGGTTTAGAGCTCGTCGGGAGCGTAGAGGGCTGCGAAAGTGAGGGGCTTGTAGTCGAAGATTTCGTCGGGCTTGAAGAAGCGCTTGATTTCGATCTCGGCGTTCTCGGGGCTGTCGGAGGCGTGGATAATGTTTTCCTGGCCGCTCATGCCGAAGTCGCCGCGTATGGTGCCGGGGGCGGCTTTGCGGCAGTTGGTGGCGCCTGTCATGGCACGCACCACAGCCACGGCGTCGACGCCTTTGACTACGGCAACGATTACGGGTGTGCGCATCATGGAGTGCACAAGGTCGGGGAAGAAGGGGCGGTCAACAAGGTGCGCGTAGTGCTCGCGGAGAATTTCTTCGCTGAGCTGCATCATTTTAAGACCGGTGATGATAAAACCTTTGCGTTCGAAGCGGGTGAGAACGTCGCCTGCAAGGCCGCGGGTTATGGTTGAGGGTTTGAGGATTATAAATGTCTGCTCCATGGGGAGGTGTTAAGGGCTGTTAATGGGCTGAATTTCAAAGCACGAATTTAAGAAAAATCGGCGTCTTTTCCTATTTTCCGCAGTATAAAAAATGCAAAAAGCCCCGGATTCCCTCCGTTTTGTCGCTGTAATGTATTGTTATACAGGGTTGTGCGCAAGAATATGTTTTACAACATGTTTTCAAACGCAAGTACCCAGGCATGTGTTGCCGGGGTACTTGTTGAGTTAAAATGGTTAAATGGCAGCGATTACTTGAGTTTCGATTCGCTGTTGCTCTTGCGGAAGCGGGCGCGCAGGCTCTCCTCGCTCTCGCCGGAGGCGGCTGCCGCGCACATGTCGGCGTGGATGCGGCGTGAGTGAGCGGCGCGGCTGTCGCTGAGGCTTGCGTACATGTTGCGTGTGCCGGCCTCGCTGGCCTCGAAGTTGAGGCTGTTCTCGATGTTGAGCGACTGTGCAACCTTGTCGACGTCGATGTTGGCGCCTATGAAGTTGAAGTTCCAGCCCAACTCGGTGAGGGCCTGTATCATCTTGGCCACGTGCTCGTGGGTGTATTTCTCCGACGAGTTCTCGTAGCCGTCGGTTATGATTGTCACCGAGCCTATGGCGAGCTCGTGGTGGCGCACTGTCTCGCGCAGGTCGGAGAGGGTGGTGCCTATGGCGTCGTAGAGTGGCGTGTTGCCCCAGGGGCGGTAGAGCTCATTGTTGATGTGCTGCGCCTTGGCTGCGGGCACCTCGCGGAGCAGATAGCGCGACGGTACCGACGTGCCGCCCTGGAAGGCGTAGATGCTCACGAAGTGCTCCTGCGAGTCTTTGAACTCGCCCTGCGACGATATTATGGTGTTGATAGTCTCGTTGCAGCCATCGATAGTGGCTTTAGTGAGGTTGCCCATAGAGCCGCTTTCGTCGAGGATGATAAGGTTGAAGATTGCTGTTTTCATAGCTGTAAAGTGGTTAGTTTATTGATTATTGATTAGATATTAAAGATTCCAGAATGAGTCGTCGTCGAACACCTCTTTTGCGAGGCTGTAGGCCGTCTTCTGCCTGCCCGAGCCCGGGGCTGCCTCCTCGCAGGCGAGCACTCCCGAGCTGCTCATCTTGCGGGCGAAGTTGCGGCGGTCGTAGCTCTGGCCGGTTATCAGTTCGTACACGCGCTGCAGCTCGGGCATCGAGAATTTTTTGTCGAGCAGCTTGAAAGCTATAGGCCGCGTGTGAATCACCTCGCGCAGCTTGCGCCGGGCACTTTCAATTATCGACGCGTGGTCGAAGGCCAGTGGCGGCAGGGCGTCGAGCGAGTACCAGCAGGCCTTGGCGGCATCGTCGCCCGCTATGAGGCGGAACTCCGACTTGCGAACGAGGGCGTAGAAGGCCACCGAGAGCACCCGTGTGCGAGGGTCGCGCGAGGGCTTGCTGAACACGTGGAACTGCTCGAGGTATTCGGGCCGTGCGCCCGTCTCCTCTTCGAGCTCACGCCGGGCGCAGTCCTCCACCGTCTCGTCGGGCTTGAGGAAGCCTCCGGGTAGCGCCCACGAGCCCTTGAAAGGCTCTACGCCTCGCTCTATGAGAAGAACGAAAAGCTCGCGTCCGTCGAAGCCGAACACCACGCTGTCGGTCGCCACTGAGGGTCGGGGATACTTGTAGATAAACATGGCTTTAAGAGTTGAAGTGTTATTTTGACACAAAGTTAATGTGTTATTTTGACACAACCAAATTTCTATGCGAAAATATCCTTTTTTGACCAAGAAATAGTGAAAAAGGGATAGTGAAATGGAGTGATTGGCGTGGGGGTAGGAGTTATGGGTTAGGAGTTAGGGCTTTAGTCTTTGTCGGACTTGGCGGACAGGTCTGACTTGTCTGACCGGTCTGACTTGGGCGTCCGCCAGGACGCAGATTAACCCAGTAACCCGTGCGCCGGAGCTTGCGGAGGCGTGCGGGGATAGTAACTCCCTAAAGGAGAGCGTCCGGCAGCGTGTAGGGCGTCCGTCAGGACGCAGATTAATCCAGTAACCCCGTACGCCGGAGCTTTAGCGGAGGCGTGCGGGGATAGCAACTCCCTCAAGGAAAGCGTCCGGCAGGACGCAGATTAAGATCGTAGACTAATGCTAAAAGCCGAAAAATTCAACCCCTGCCTCGCTTAATAAATTGCAGTACTCATCCTCAAAAGAGAGGCCTCGGTGATGCTGTGTGACTCATGGTGCAAAGGTGTTGATAAATAGATAATTATGCAAATCTTAATCTGCGTCCTGCCGGACGCCCCTCGTGTGGGTATCGCTACCCCCGCACGCCTCCGCAAGCTGCGGCGTACGGGGTTACTGGGTTAATCTGCGTCCTGGCGGACGCCCGTGTCAGGCTGGTCAGACAAGTCAGCCAAGTCCGACAAGTCCGACGGGTCCGACAAAAGCCCCCCACTCCTCACCCCCTAACCCCTAACTCCTAACCCCTAACCCCTAACTAAAAAACCCGGGCGCCGCTGTGTGCGACGCCCGGGCGGGTATACTTGATTTTATGAAGGAGGCGAGGCTCAGAGCACCACTTTGGTAACCTTCGTGCCCTGCTTGCGCAGGTAGATGCCGTGCGTGGGACGGGCCACACGCAGGCCGTCGAGGGTGTAGTACTCGGCGGGTGCCTCGGCGTCGGCCTCTATGGAAGCCACGCCGGTGCTGGGATTGTAGATGAACGACTGCTCGTAGAAGGGAGCTCCCGAGTGGCGGTCGCTCATCGCGGCGTCGGAGATTTTGATGTTCTCGATGTGGAAGTTATAAGTCTTGCCCGTCTCTATCTTCTCGTGCGAGAAAGGCAGCTCCATAATCTTCTCGCAGCCGGGAGCCATGGTGGCGGCTGCCAGTGAGAACACGAATACGCGCATCTTGCCGGGACTCAGCGTGCGCACCTCGGCGGTGAAGCCTTGGGCGCGACCGGTGAATACGGGGTCGCCGGGAGTGAGCTCGGTGGGGTAGTCGAGGTCGAACTGCAGGGCGCTCACGGCGTCGTAGCTGTCGAGAGTTACCTCTACCTTGCTGTCGGCGCTTGCGTTGGCTGGTGCCACGGCTTCGAAAATCAACTCATTGGGAGCATAGCGCGTTGCCGAGACGTTGACGGCGGCCATGCGGCGCTCGGGGTCATTGCTGTAAATCTGCATGCGAGTGCTGAGGTCGCCCTCTGTGGCGGTCTCGCAGAGCACTGGCAGTCTCGCAGAGCCCCAAGGCTCTATGGTGAGCGGCAGTTCGGCGTTGTGGCTTATGTCGGCGCCGTCGAAAAGTATGCGCTCTATAATTAGCGGTGCGTTGCCCCAATTGCTGATGCCAAGTTCTGTGGTGGCTGATTCTGTCACGGGGGTGCGGCCGAGCGAGAGCTCGTAGGTGTCAAGCCCGAGGTAGGGATAGGAGATCGACACCTGGCCGGGATAGGTGGCCGAGAGCACGTCGCTCACGGCACCGGCTACCACAGCGGGCAGCACGGCCTTGCTCGGGGCGAGGCTCACCGACGAGCTGCCTTTGAGCAGCACCTCGAAGGAGGCTATCTCGCCGTCGTTGCCCGCAAAGGGGCTGTCGCTGAGCGAGAAACAAGTGGCGTGCAGTTTGCCGCCGCTGCATGTGGCCGTCACGCTGTGGTCGGCTTTGCGGTCTGTGAGGGCGAAGCTGCCCTCAACATACTCTAACCACGAGGGTAGCTCGAACTCGAGGGTGAAGCCCGTTACGGCGTCCATGTTCTTCATGGTCAGGGGTATGCGCACTGCCGAGTCGCTCGGCCCCGATACGTCGCCCACATGAATCTCGTTTACGGCGAAAGGCTCGGCGAGGATTCGCAGCACATCGTTCCCCGTGGTGCTGTTGCCCGAGAGGGTGGCTGTGGCCGAGAAAGTGCCGCGCTCCTCGGGGGCGAACACTATATCGCAAGCCGCCGTCGAGCCCGGCGCTACCGTGAGGGGCAGCATGCCCTCGGCAGCCGAGAGCGAACTGTGGCTGAACTCGATTGCATCAATCGTGAGAGGCACGGTTCCGGCATTGTGCACAGGCACCGTCATGGTGTATGATGAGCGTATGGGCACACGGCCGAAGTCGTAGGCGCGCCCCGAGGGAAACTCAGCCTTGGCGGCCTCTACCGTGAAGGTGAAGCCCTGCGCCGTGCACTCCACGGCATTGCCATCGGTGTCGGTGGCCTTTACCTGCGGTGCAATGTAGAGCGACACCGGGCTATCGGCGAGTAGCACCTTGAAGGTGGCAATCTCGCCCTCGCCTGCCGCTATGGCGCTCATGGCGGGGGAGTAGAGCAGCAGCGTCACCGAGCCGTCGGAGCGGGTGCCCGCGGTGGCGGAGAGCGCAGATGCGCGTCCCGTGGCCGTGGCGGTGTTCTCGCTCACTGTGGCGGCCTGTCCCATGCCGGGGAGGGTGAGCTGCAGGGCACCTAAGGGAGCGTCGGAACTGAGGCTCACACTTACAGTGGCCTCGCTTCCGGGCGCCCCGGTGCCGCTCACCGCCACGCCGAGGCTGTGGGCCGACGCTTGCAGCGCCAGTCCCACGGCTGCAGCTGTGAGTATTTGCTTTATGGCGGTGAATTTCATCACTTGATAATCTTGTTACCGTTTACAATATAGATGCCGCGGGGCAGACGGTCGAGAGCCTCGGCATCGTCGGCGAGTTTCACACCCATGGTGTTGTACACGCCGGTGGCGGGGATAGCGTCCGGCGATACGGCGGTGACGCCCGTCGACTGGTTGCCCTCGATAGCGAGCACGTTGGCACCCATGGGGTCGGAGAGCTTGATAGCCTTGATTTCGGCGTCCTTGCCTATAGTGAGTATGGCGTGGGTACCTGCGGGAACGGTGAGGTTTTTCATAGTGTAGGCCATGAAGATATACTCGTCGTCGGCAATCCATGCGCCGGTTTTCTCGAAGCCGTCGAGTGCGGCGGTGGCTGTGGCCGACTCGCTGCGCGGCATGTTGAGGTTAACCTGCACGCCTGCGAGGGCCACGGGGGTATCGATATACACTGTGCCGTCCTCTATATAATAGGTGGCGGTGGCTTCTATCGAGGCGGTGTTTGCGGCTGCGGGGTTGAGGATGGTGCGGATAATGCCCACAACGTCGAGGATGTCGATTTCGCTGTCATGGTTCATGTCGGCGGCATCGAAGATAAAGGGTCGCGGATTCATGCCTGCGGCGTGGTTCACGGTGGTGATAACGTCGGCAACGTCTACGTCGCCCGAGCCGTTGGCATCGCCTGCTACGGCGGTGAGGGGCGTTACGGCAACGGTCTTCGAAGGCGAGTTCTCGCTCATGTCGGTGCGCATCACGCGGTAGTAGTAGCAGTAGGTTGTGCCGGGCACTACCTCATAGTCGGTGAGGGCGGTGGCGGCTGCCTCGATAAGGCGCTCGTTGACGCGGATAGTATCCGATGCGGCACCTTGGTCGTCGACGGTGTAGCGGTACATGTTGTAGCCGAGCATATCGTCGAAGTTCTCCTCGCTGTTGTCCCAGTCGAGCTGAACGCGGCCTACGCCAGCCTCGGCGGTGAAGCCTTCGGAGAGCGAGCCTGCGGCCTGTACGTTGACGTTGAAGCGGATGTTCTCGAGGGGTATCTCGAAGAACTCCTCGTCTTCGGCGCCGGCAACGTAGATGCGGTTCATGCCGTCGTAGGAGCTGCGGCCCGAGATTGTGAGATAAGCCGTGTAGATGTCGCCTGCCTCATTCCAGCTGCCGTCTTCGGCAATGGCGGTCTGGGTGTAGGGGGCGCGCACGCCCATGGCAATGGTGGGTGCCACGGCCTTGTTCATCGGGCGGTTGAAGTAAACTTCGAATTTGTGGCGACCTACGCCGAGGGCGGGGATAATATCGTAATCGTCCTGTGCGTCATAGCCGTTGACAACAACTTTCCACACTATGCCGTGAGCCTCGGCGACCGGGCGCAGGAGCATATTGGAGAGGTCGTATTCGCCCATGGAACTGCCAAAGCCGTTGGTGATATCTCCTACATTGCGGCGGGCGATATCGAAGCGGGAAGTCCCTGTATAGCTTGGTTCGGTAGGTGTATATACAATTGGATTATCTGAATAAAACGAGAAAGAATAGTAACGATTGCCAAGACGATTGTTAAAAACATTACTACTTTTGAACGATTTCGCTTGGATGTAATAATATTCATTTGATGAATATAGATTATCATCATAACAATTCATTATATTTGAATATATATAGTGCTCTCTATTGCCGTCAATTGAATGTCCATGACAGTCTAAGCCGCTTCGAGTTGTGTTGTTCAGGAAATTACAGCGAAAGTTGGAATTAATTGACCCAAGAATGTATTCTCCCCCACAATTCTCTATAATACAGTCCCTAAAATCTCCGTAAAGTCCCCACCCTACACTCGGAATATTTGAATTTAGGTACAAATCTTTGATATGAATATAAGATAATTCTGAAAGATAATTTTGGGGGAGAATGTTTCCAAATGAAATATACCCAACATCGCCTAAGTCCAAATCAGTCTTTGTAAAAGTAATCATTTTCCCCGGTTCTCCATTTGCAATAATCTTGCCATCAACCGCAATCGCCGTTCCATCCTTCATCTTAATAGTCGTCCCCGGCAGAATTGTAAGCGTTACACCCTCAGGTACAGCGAAGTTAGAGGTGACTATATAGTGCTGGTCGGGGTAGAGAGTCATATCCTCGCGCAGAACTCCCCCAAGCTCCACGCCGTTCTCTACTGTAAAGATAATTTCCTGTTCAAGTGGCTCGGAGATATTGTCACAGGTGGCGGTAAGGAGCATCTTCACCTTGCGGCCGTCAACAACCGATTTGTTGAATTTGAGTGCGAAAGGCACCTGAGCTTCCACGGTGGCATACGACGACAGCTGGCTGAGCACGCAAGCGTTCATGTCGCTGAGAATCTCCACCGTCGAGGGGTCTTCGAGCTCGTCGAGGGCTATGCTGTAGCGTATGTTTTTGGCAGTGCCCCACGAGTTGCGGAATTTGGGATAAACATAAACTGTCTCACCGGCGTCAACACGGCCGTCGTCATCGCCCGTCTTGGCATCGTCGAGGCGGTAGCTCACGAGGGCGAGTGAGGGGCGGCGGTCGGCGTCCTTAATCTTGTAGGCAGCGGCAATGTCGAGGTTGCCAAGGGCGTTCACGGAGTTTATAAGGTCGCCGAAGAGGAGCTCGCGGCTGCTGTACTCCTTGCTCTGGAGGAGGCGCGATACGGCACCTGCCACGAGAGGTGTTGCCATAGATGTGCCGTTGAGCTGCTTGTAGCCGCCACCGGGATATGTACTCATCACGGCCACGCCTGGAGCGGTAATCTCGTAGTTATAGAGTTTTTCTTCGGAGTATTCCGAGTAAACGGGGCCGTTGTCGTCGTAATTCGAGAATCCGGCAAGGCCGCCACCGGCAGCCGAGGCCTGCACGCCGAGCACAAAGGTGTAGGCTGCGGGGAACATGGGCATGGGTCCCATTTGACCATTTTCGGGGTGTGCGTGGTTGAGGCAGTAGCCGTCGTTACCGGCGGCAGCTACAATCACCGCCTTCTGATATGCGCGGCCGAGTGCCTGCTCAAGGGCTGCCGACTCGGCATAGGTGCCGAGAGACATCGAAATAACCTGGGCGCCATTGGCAGCGGCATAGTCAATGGCCTTGATGATAGTTGCAACGTCGCCCTGACCTGTGCTCTGGAGCACTGTGAGGGGCATGATGCGGGCGTTGGGGTTGGCGCCGATAATTCCGAGGCCGTTGAAGCCCGAAGCTGCGGCGATACCGGCGCAGTGTGTGCCGTGGCCGTTGTAGTCGCCGATGCGACCGGTCTGGTTCACAAAGTCCCAGCCGTGGAGGTCGTCGGTGTATCCGTTGTTGTCGTCGTCATAGTCCGAAGCGCCCTTTGCCTCGGCCTCGTTAGTCCATATGTTGGCGGCAAGGTCGGGGTGCTCGATGTCGACACCGGTGTCGAGAATGGCTATCACGGGAGCCTCCTTCGAGATTACGGGTTGCCACCACAGTTCGAAGAGGTTGATGTCGCTGATACCGTACTGAAGGTTGTAGTAGGGGTCGTCGGGGGTGGTGATATCGCCTGCGAGGGCGTGTACCGTAAAGTTGGGCTCGGCAAACTCAACGTCGTCGAGCGTATTGAGGCGCTCCACAGCCTTGTGTATGTCGCTGCCGGCGGCAAGGCGCAGGCGGTAGGCGTTGTGCATGGGGGCGGCCTCGACGGTGCGGCCGTTATATGCGCGCACGGCACGCCCGGTGTTCTGCGAGCCGCTCAGAGGCATGAGCTGCTCTATCTCGGTGACGCCGAGCTCGCTGAAAGCGCGGTCGACGGCGCTCACTCCCGATGTGCGGAAGCGCACAGCCTGCGGAGCGCGAACTCCGGCTCGTGATGTGGTCTTGAATTTTACAATAACTTCCCCGGGAACACTCTCGTAACGGGAAGCAAACGCGTCGAGTGTGGCTACTTCGCTGTTATCCAGGGTGTTACAAATGGGGGGGGTAGAAGCATTGGCAGCTCCCAGGGCTAAACCGGCCATGAGGGC
This sequence comes from uncultured Porphyromonadaceae bacterium, assembly GCA_947573485.1. Lineage (GTDB taxonomy): Bacteria > Bacteroidota > Bacteroidia > Bacteroidales > Muribaculaceae > CAG-873. The sequence continues at coordinate 22,206 of CANPGB010000009.1, forward strand.
GCAACAGAGATGCTTTTTCATAAGTAACGCAATTTTGTTATAATGAGAAGTTTAGGTTTATCGCGCCAAAGATACGCATTATTCGCGGATTGTGCAAAAAAAAATTGGCGGGGAGGGGGAGAGTTAGGGGTTAGGAGTTAGGGGGTAGGAGTTAGGGCGTTGGGAGGTAGGGGTCATGGAGTTTGGGGGTGGGAGTTAGGAGTTAGGAGGGTAGGTTTTTGTCGGACTCGTCGGACGGTTCCGACCCGGGCGTCCGCCAGGACGCAGATTAATCCAGTAACCCCGTACGCCGTAGCTTTAGCGGAGGCGTGCGGGGACAGCAACTCCCTAAAGGAATGCGTCCGGCAGGACGCAGATTAAGCTATGTGGAAAAGTTGGGCGGAGGGTTACGGAGCTTTCACCGTTGATGCTTCGTTGAGGGAGATAAGAAAACTATATATCATGAATCAGAAGCAGCATCACCGAGACCTCTCTTTTGAGGATGAGTACGGCAATTTATTAAGCGAGGCCGGGGTGGAATTTCTTGGGTTCGAGCATTAGCCTACGATCTTAATCTGCGTCCTGGCGGACGCCCTTCTTGAGGGATGGCTATCCCCGCACGCCTCCGCAAGCTTCGGCGTACGGGGTTACTGGGTTAATCTGCGTCCTGGCGGACGCCCGTGGTTGGATCTGCCGGACGCTCTCCTTGAGGAGGGTAGTATCCCCGCACGCCTCCGCTAAAGCTTCGGCGTACGGGGTTACTGGGTTAATCTGCGTCCTGGCGGACGCCCTTCTTGAGGGATGGCTATCCCCGCACGCCTCCGCAAGCTTCGGCGTACGGGGTTACTGGGTTAATCTGCGTCCTGGCGGACGCCCGTGGTTGGATCTGCCGGACGCTCTCCTTGAGGAGGGTAGTATCCCCGCACGCCTCCGCTAAAGCTTCGGCGTACGGGGTTACTGGGTTAATCTGCGTCCTGGCGGACGCCCTTGGTTGGGGCTGGCAGACGCCGCCCTGCGCATTACACAGCTACCCCCGCATGCCTCTGCTTGTGGCATAGGCGTGCGGGGGTAGTTGTTATTCCGCGTCACGGCTGACGCTATGTGGGTGCTATCTTATTTCTTGAAGAGGGGAGTGGGGTACTCGCCTTTCTCGTGGAGCTCGGCAAATTTGGCGACTACGCCGGGACGGTCGGCGCTGTAGGTAACGCCAAACCAGCGGGAGTCGGTGTCGAGAACCTTGACGGTTGCTTCGCCGCTATTGATGAGGGTGTCGATGCACAGGGGGATGAAGTACTCCGACTTGGGGGTGTTGATGTCGCGGTCGAGGAAGTGCTTGAACTCGCGCTCGCTGAAGTCGAAGTAGTCGGGAGTGAAGCCCCAGAGATTCATCGAAACGGGAGTGTTGGGTGCGAGAGTCTGCTCCTTGCCGTTCTCGTCGGTGAATACGATGCGGTGCTCGGGGTCGAAGCTGATGGCTGTGCGCTCTACCACGGATGTGAGGAGGCCGTCTTTGGTCTCGCAGACGCCGCGTGCCACAGAGCCGTTTTCGGTCATTGTGTTGCCTACGCGGAAGCCTACCATGCAGTAGTCGCCCTTGCGGTCGTGCTCGCGGCTGAGTTCTTTGGCGATAACCTCGAAGGCGTCGCGGCCATAGAAGTCGTCGGCGTTGATAACGGCAAAGGGTTCTTTGATAGCGTCTTTACCCATGAGCACGGCGTGGTTTGTACCCCAGGGTTTGGAGCGGTCGGCGGGGCAGGTGTATCCTTCGGGGAGCGCGTCGAGCGACTGGAACACCACTTCGGTGGGGATAATGCCTTCGTATTTGCTGAGCACCTTCTCGCGGAAGTCCTGCTCGAAGTCTTTGCGGATAACGAACACCACTTTGCCGAAACCGGCGCGCATGGCGTCGAAAACCGAGTAGTCCATTATGGTTTCGCCGTTGGGGCCGAGGCCGTCGAGCTGCTTGAGACCGCCGTAGCGGCTGCCCATACCGGCTGCAAGAATGAATAATGTAGGTTTCATTATTAATCTTTATTTATCTATGGAGAATTTGAAATTGATGTGACGTGTGTATTCCTCGCCGGGGTTTAGGCGCGTCGAGGGGAAGGCGCGCTTGTTGGGCGAGTCGGGGAAGTCCTGGCACTCGATAGCCACGCCGTCGTAGTCGTCGTAGGAGCGCCCGGCCTTGTTTGCGGGGCTGCCTGCGAGCCAGTTACCGGTGTAGACCTGCACGCCGGGCTGGTCGGTGGTGACGGTAAGCCGACGACCCGAGGCGGGGTCGGTGAGGACGGCGGCCTCGGCCATTTTACCGGGGGTGTAGCTGTCGATGCACCAACAGTTGTCGTAGCCCTTGCCGTAGACGAGGGCGGGGAACTCGAGCTTGATGTCGCTGCCGAGAGCCTTGGGCGAGGTGAAGTCCATGGGCGAGCCTTCGACGGGTACCTGCACGCCCTCGGGGATGAGGGTGCTGTCGGTGGGCAGGTAGGTGGAGGCACGCAGTGTGAGCTTGTGGCTCAGCACGCTGCCTGCGTTATGGCCGGCGAGGTTCCAGTAGGCGTGGTTGGTGAGGTTTACCACAGTGGGTGCGTCGGTGGTGGCACGCAGGGTGAGCTGCAGCTCGTTGTCGTCGGTCCAGCGGTACTCGGCGGTGGCGGTGAGCACGCCGGGGTATCCGGCTTCGCCGTCGGGCGAGGTGTAGCTCATAACTACGGTGTTGCCTTCGGCCTTGACGAGCGTCCAAATCTTGTTCTGGAAGCCGTCGGGGCCGCCGTGCAGGTGGTTGGGACCGTTGTTTATGGGCAGGCGGTACACCTTGCCGTCGATTTCGAGATTACCGGCAGCTATGCGGTTGGCGTAGCGGCCGGGCACCTTACCGGCGCAGGGGCCGTCGGCGAGGTAGTCGGCGGGGTTGGCGTAACCGAGAGCCACGTCGGCGAGGCGGCCTTGGGCGTCGGGCACGTTAACTGCCACGATACCTGCGCCGAGGGTGCTGAGCTCAACCGAAGCGCCCGAGGCGTTGGTGAGAGTCAGCACTGTAATCTCGCCGATAGCCGAGGGATATTTTTTCTCGCTGATCATAATCCGCGCACGTGTTTTTCCCAGGCCCATGCGGCACGGAGGGTGTCGTCGATATCGCGCTCAGCCTTCCAGCCGAGTTCCTCGTTGCCGAGCTTGGTGTCGGCCCATACGGCGGGCACGTCGCCGGGGCGGCGGCCTGTGATTTTGTAGTTGAGCTTGAGGTTGTTGGCTTTCTCGAAGCGGGTGATGAGCTCGAGTACCGAGAGGGGTTTGCCCGTGCCTACGTTGAAAATCTCGTAAGCCTCTTTCATCTTGCCTTGTGTCATGCGGTTGACGGCTGCGACGTGAGCCTTGGCGAGGTCAACGACGTCGATGTAGTCGCGCAGGCAGGTGCCGTCGGGGGTGTTGTAGTCGTTGCCGAACACCGAGAGGCACTCGCGGATACCTGCGGCGGTCTGTGTCACGAAGGGGATGAGGTTGTTGGGCACACCGCGGGGGAGCTCGCCGATGAGAGCGCTGGGGTGCGCGCCCACGGGGTTGAAGTAGCGCAGCGCTATGCCGTGGAAGTTCTCATAGGCACGGCAGCAGTCGCGGAGTATATCCTCGGCAATCTGCTTGGTGTTGCCGTAGGGCGAGGTTGCGGGCTGGCGTGGCGTCTGCTCGGTCACGGGGAGCACCTCGGCGTCGCCGTATACGGTTGCCGACGAAGAGAAGAGCACGTTGGGGCGCTTGTACTCCTTCATGAGCTCGAGGATGTTCATATACGATACCAGGTTGTTCTGGTAGTATTTGAGGGGCTCAGCCATAGATTCGCCCACAGCCTTGTAGGCCGCGAAGTGGATTACGGTAGAGAAGTCGTGGCGCTCAAACACCTTGCGGAGGGCTTCCTTATCGCAAGTGTCAACTTCCTCGAAGGTGATTTTGCGACCGAGAATTTTCTCCACACCCTCGATAGCCGAGGGCTCCGAGTTGGAGAAGTTGTCGATAACCACCACGTCGTAGCCTGCCTCAACGAGAGCCACTGTGGTGTGAGTGCCTATGTAACCGGCGCCGCCGGAAACGAGAACTGTTTCTTTTGCCATTATTCTGTTACTTTATGTGCGCCGTCGCTGATGATCACTTCATAAACCTTGGGTTCGTGACCGTATTTTTCGTTGAAGCGCGTTTTTGCAGTTTCGATGAAAGAGGGAAGGAGCTCGTTCTTCACGAGGTTGATGGTGCAACCGCCGAAGCCGCCGCCCATGATACGTGAGCCTGTTACGCCGCACTCGCGGGCGATGTCGTTGAGGAAGTCGAGCTCAACGCAGCTCACCTCGTAGTCTTTCGAGAGGCCGTTGTGAGTCTCGTACATGCAGCGACCCACGGTGTCGTAGTCGCCTGCCACGAGAGCTTCGCACACCTTGAGCACACGGTCTTTTTCCTCGATTACGAATTTTGCGCGGAAGTAGTCTTCGGCAGTGATGTCGGTCTTTACGGCGTCGAGCATTGCCATGTCGGCGTCGCGGAGGGTTTCGATGCCGAGGCGCTTTGCCACGCGCTCGCACGATGCGCGGCGCTTGTTGTAGGGCGAGTCGGCGAGCTCATGTTTCACGCGCGAGTCGATGAGCACGAGCGAGAGGCCTTCGGGCTTGAAGGGGAAGTATTCAAACTCCATAGAGCGGCAGTCGAGACGCATGAGGTGGTCTTTCTTGCCCATGACGGATGCGAACTGGTCCATGATGCCGCAGTTCACGCCGCAGTAGTTGTGCTCGTCGACTGTCCGATCTTCGCAAGTTCGAATTTGTCGATGCTGTTGCCGTTGAAGTGGTCGTTGAGAGCGAAAGCGAAGCACGACTCGAGGGCTGCCGACGAGCTGAGGCCTGCGCCCAGGGGCACGTTGCCTGCGAAAACAGCGTCGAAGCCGCTTACCTTGCCGCCGCGCTTGATAATCTCGCGGCATACGCCGAAGATGTAGCGTGCCCACGAAGCCTCGGGAGCGTCGGCTTCGTTGAGGCCGAATTCAGCGTAGTCGTCGATATCGATGGAGTAGACGCGCACCTTGTCGCTGTCGTTGGGGCGGACGTCGGCCATGATAACCTTGTCGATAGCGCCGGGGAACACGAAGCCGCCGTTGTAGTCGGTGTGCTCGCCGATGAGGTTGATGCGACCGGCAGAGGCATAGAGAGTGCCCTCACCGCCGAAACGTGTTGCGAATGTGCTGGTGATTTTGTCTTTGAGTTCCATGGTTTTAGGGGAATTTATTTTGTGTTTAAATTTCGGTATTATGTTAGACAACTGCAAAGTTACGCTTTTTTGGCGTTACGTGCAAATATAAATAATGTTATAAATTCACTGAGGAGGGGCATAAAAAACGCCGGAGGCCGATTCTGTGTCGGTCTCCGGCTTGTAGGGAGGGGCCTCAGCGCACCTCAACGCTTGCCGTGGCAGGCTTGAGGCCTTTTGCCGTGGCTTTTATGGTGAGTGTGCCTGCAGCTGTTGCGGGGCGCGCTATGGCGGTTGCGGCACCGCTGAAGAGCTTCATCTCGGGGTTCTGGAAGGGAAGGAGGCAGGTGGGGTCGCCGTTGGCGGTGGCCTCGAAGGTGCCTGCTCCGCTTACTGTGAATTTCACGAGATTGTCGGCGTCGGGCACGGGGTTGCCTTGGGCGTCGACCGCGGTTACGGTGAAGTATACGAGGTCGTCGCCGTCGGCTGCCACGCTCTTGCGCTTAGCCTCTATTTTCAGCGCCTTGGCCTTGCCTGCGGTGCGCACGGTGCGGCTGTCGGCTTCATTGCCCTGAGCGTCGTAGGCTACCACTTTGAGTTCGCCGGGCTCGTAAACGACGTCGTTCCAGCGCAGGCGGTAGCGGTCGATTGTCGATGTGGGGTTGAACTTGCGGCGCCCCCGGCTCTTGCCGTTGACAAAGAGCTCGGCCTCGGGGTAGGAGGTGTAGACGAACACGGGCGTAACCTGACCTTCGCGACCGGGCCAAGTCCAGTGCGGGAGCACGTGCAGGGTGGCGTCTTTGTCATTCCACTGCGAGCGGTAGAGCCAGTAGCGGTCTTTGGGCAGCGACGCAAGGTCGATGATGCCGAAGTAGGAGCTGTGGCTTGGCCATGCGTCGGTGTCGTAGGGCGAGGGCTCGCCGAGATAGTCGAAGCCGGTCCATACAAACTGGCCAATCACCCAGGGACGGTCGTCGTCCATGGCGAAATCGAGGTCGGGGGTGTTCGACCAGTAGCACGATTCGTTGTCGTAGCTGTTGCTCTGGTTGTCGGGATGCATCGCCACGTGGTGTTCGCCGAACTCAATGGGGAAGTAATACTTGCCGCGCGACGATACCGTAGAGGCCGTCTCCGATCCCAAGATAAGCTTCTGAGGCAGTTTGGCGTAGGCGTCGTCGTAGTGCTGGGGCTTGTAGTTGAAGCCGGGGATGTCGAGAGCGGCGGCGAAGCCGTTGTCGAGCACGGCGCCAATCTGGTCCATGCCGCAGGTCACGGGGCGCGTGGGGTCGAGATTGTGTACGATATCCTGAAGCATGGTGAGCTCCGATATGCCGTCGGGACCCCACTGCGAGGGCACCTCGTTGCCTATCGACCACATTACCACGGCGGGCGAGTTGCGGTAGTGCTCAACCATGTTGGTCATGTCGCGTGCGGCCCACTCTTTGAATACTGAACCGTAGCCGTTGGGCGACTTGGGACGGAAGCCCCAGTCGTCGAAAGGCTCAACCATAAGCATCATGCCTATTTCGTCGCAAAGCTCCACGAGCTCGGGGGCGGGCATGTTGTGCGAGGTGCGTATGGCGTTGACGCCCATGTCTTTGAGCAGCTCTATCTGGTGGCGGAGAGCCGAGCGGTTGACAGCGGCGCCGAGGGGGCCGAGGTCGTGGTGGTTGCACACGCCCTTGAATTTGGTCTCCTTGCCGTTGAGGAAGAAGCCGCGCTCGGGGATATATTCTATTGTGCGTATGCCGAAACGGGTCTCGTAGCTGTCGACCTCCTTGCCGCCTACGCTGAGGGTGGTGCGGGCGGTGTAGAGCTCGGGGCTGTCGAGGTCCCACAGACGGGGATTCTTGACGAGGAAGTTCTGTGCGAACTGCTGGCCGTGGGCGTGGTACACCGAGCGGTCGGTGGCCACGGTGCTGCCGTCGGGAGCGATGATGTCGGTGTTTACGGTCACTTTCTCGCCCTTGGCGGCGCCGTCGATTTTCATGGAGAGGTGCACGGTGGCGCTCCCGGTGCTTACGCGCGGGGTGGTGACATATGTGCCCCACACGGGAATATGCACGCGGTCGGTGTTCACAACATGCACGTTGCGGTAGAGGCCGGCGCCGGGATACCAGCGGGAGGCGCGCTCGAAGTTCTCAAGCTCCACCACAAGCTCGTTGCTGCCGGGCACGAGAGCCGGGGCGGCGTCGACGTAGAAAGAGTTGTAGCCATAGGGCCAGCGGCCTATCTCCTTGCCGTTGAGCATAACGCGTGCGTTGCTCATTGCTCCGTCGAACACGAGGGTCACGGTGCGCCCGGCGGTGTCGGGCACCTCGAAAGTGGTGGTGTACACGCCTTTGCCGATGAAGGGCAGCCCACCTGTGCGGCCGGTCTTCACGGTCTCTTCTTTCTCGCCGTTCTGCTCCACGGCTACCGTCTGAAGGTCGTTGGCGCGGTCGAAGGGGCCGTAGATAGCCCAGTCGTGGGGCACGCGCACCTGCTGCCACTCCTTGACGTCGGCAAGATGACCTTTCGAGAATTTCCAGCCGTCGTTGAGCGTTGTCTCGCTGCGTTGAGCCACGGCAACCATGGCTCCCGTAAGAGCCATGGCGCTGAGTGTGAGGATTCTGAGTTTATTCATTTATGAAAGCGTTGAGGGCGTCGGTGGGAGCGCCGTTATCGAAACAGCCTTTGGTGTAACCGCGGTCGGCGGGAGCTTCGGGTTCCCACCAGAAGATGCCTTTGAGGTCGGCAGCCTTGCCTTTGCTCATCATTGCAGTGAGGAGCTTGTCGGCAATTTCGGGCTTGGTGTAGTCGAAGCCTATCTCGCAGAGCATCACAGGTTTGTTGTAGGTTGTCTGTACCATTTTGACGGTTGCGATGCAGTCGTCGACGTCTTTTTCCCAGGTCGATTCATCGGGGTAGAGCGACATGCCTATCATGTCGTAGCGTGCGCCTTCCGACTCGATTTTGCCAAAGAGCCTTGTGAACAACTGAGCCTGATTGCCGCAGTCGACGTGGACAATAACCAGGGCGTCGGGGAAGATAGCCTTCACCGCATCGCATCCGGCCGATACGAGCTGGCTGAAATTGTCGCCGTTCTGGTATTCACCAAGGGGCCACATCATGCCTGTTCGCGTCTCATTGCCGATCTGCACCCATTCGGGCTCGATGTTATAACGCTTCAATGCGTTCAATAGTGTGCTCACGTGGTCGGCCATTGCAACTTTTGTCTCCTCGAGGGTGAGACCGTCCCATGCCGAGGGTATGTACTGCTGCCCGGGGTCGGCCCAGCGGTCGCTGAAGTGGAAGTCAATCATGAGTCTGAGACCGAGGTCATTGGCACGGCGTGCCTTGAGCACGACGTCGTCGATATTGCACCAGCCGTTGATTTCCTCGTCGCGCTCGGGGTTGACGAACACACGCAGGCGGATAGCGTTCACGCCGCAGTCGTCGCGGAGGAGTTCCATGAGTTCTTTTTCCTTGCCCTCGCGGTTGCTGAAAGTATAGCCTGCGGCCTCGAGCTCGGTGAGCCAGCTCACGTCGGCGCCTTTGGCAAAGGTGCCTCGCTCAATGGGTGCGGGTTCGTCGGAGGGCTTGTTGCCGTCGGGCCATACGGTCACGGGGCTGTCCTGGGTGCAGGCGCCGAGGGCGAGAGTCACGCCCAAGGCTGCCGTAAACATTATATTCTTGAGTGCTTTCATAGCTTATTTCGTGGTGTAGTTAAAGGTGCAGTTTGCAAGATCGACGGTGAGGATGTATGTGCCGTTGGCGAGTTCGTTGTCGCCTTCGAAACCGTCTTTGCCGTAGCTGAGTTCGCCGGGGTTGCCGTTGCCGCCGAAGAAGAGGTCCCAGCTTTCGTTGATGCAGATTTTCACGCCCCAGGGGGTGTTGGCGGTCTTTTCGATTTCGGCGGTGAACACGCAGGGGTTGTCGGCCGACTGGGTCATGGCGTGGAAGTTCCAGTCGTCGTTAAGGCCGGTGTAGCTCACGGTGTTGACTTTCGTAACCTTGTACGAGAGCCAGCCGAGCGATACATCCATGAGGTAGATGCCCTCTTCGGGAGCTGCAACATTGTTCTCGCCCTGGAACTCGAGCTTGCCTTCGAAGGCGTTGCCACCGGCGACCATGGTGTAGATGTCGCCCCAGTTATCTTTTTCGATAGCAATCTGATAGCCCCATGCCGAGTTGATGTGGTGAACTGCTGCATAGCTCTTGTTATCCTCGTCGTAGAGGGGGAGGAAATCGTCGAAGCCCCAAGGGTCAACGATACCCGGCAGGTAGAGCATTGCCGGAATCTCTTCGGCGGCAGCGAGCTCGCCTGTGCCGAGGGTCCACTGCTTGGAGTTGCTGAGGTCGAGCACGAGGGTTGTCTCGCCTGCCGAAGCGGCAGTGAAGCTGACGGTTGAGGCTGTGGTGCCGAAGGTGAGAGCCTCCGAGCTGCCTGCGAAACCTACCTGCACGCCTTCCTGCGAGGGAGCGCCGTCGCCGCCGTTGTGGTCGTAGAGGTTGGCCACGCCGCTGAGAGTAACATTATAGGTGCGGGCGTCGGCAGTGAAGGTGTAGGTCCATGCGTTGGCCTTGCGGTCGTATTCCATAGCGCCGGTGAGGTCGCCGCCGAGGTTGAGCTCGGTAACGAGGAGTGCGGTCCACTCGTTGGCGGGCAGATTCATGGTTGTGTAGTAGCAGCCTGCGGGTTCGGGGAACCAGAGGTTCCAGAGCGAGGCGTCGGTACTGCTCTTGCCGAGGATGAAAGCCTGGCCGGGGTCGCTGGCGGTACCCCATACTTCGCCCGAGGGATCGCGGAAGAACCAGTTTTCCCACGACGAGGCGCCGATGAAGCCTGCGAACACGTTCTCACGGTCGGTGAGTGCGAGGGTGCGGCCCGAGTCGCCGCGGTTGCTGTCGAGGATAACGCCCGAGGTCATATCCACCATATAGGTGGTGAGGTTGAACTTCAGGGTGTTGCTGTAGCGGGGGGCGATGTTGGCGCCGAGCACGCTCTTTATGCGTACATATACCGGAGCGGTGGTGCCGCTCTCCATGCCGCCGCGCAGGGCTGCCGAGTTGAGTTCGGCGCAGCTGAACTGGCGCGAGCACACGCCTTCGCCAAGAGTCTCTTCAAAAGCCTGCGAGAAATCTTCAAAGGCCGAGAGCTGCAGGGTGTTGGTGAAAGCATACTGGGGTGCGGCCACCAGGGGGTCGCTCAGCGAGATTTCGCCGTTGTCGTTCCAGTACACGGTGAGGGCGAGCATGTCGAGGCGGTTCTCGTCGAGCACGATGTCGGCAGCGGTTGTCTCGACGGTGGTGTCGGTCACTCCCGACACATATATGGTGTCGCCGTCTTTATCGCAGGCCGTCAGCGCCATGGCGGCGAGTGCCAGCGAAGCTATATATGATTTTCTTACGTTCATGATAATGACTTGTTGGAGTGGTGATTAGTAAAGCTCGTTCTTGAGGTTGGGGTTAGCCGAGAGCTCGGTGGCGGGAATCGGGTAGATGTTGTAGCGGGCATCAACGGCACGGCCGTCGATAACGCCGCCCTTCCATTGCCACAGGTACGCCGAGGTGGTGAAGCGGCCGAAGCGCACGAGGTCGGTGCGGCGCTGGAGTTCGTTGAAGAGCTCGCGGCCACGCTCGTCGATCATGAAGTCGAGGTTGAACTGGGCGTCTGAAATCTTGCCGGCGTCGCTGCCGTAGGCGCGGGTGCGCACGGCGTTCACGAGTTCGAGGGCCTCGCTGCGGCTCATGCCCTGACCACCGCGGAGCACAGCTTCGGCAGCGGTGAGGTAGATTTCGGCCAGACGGAAGGCGGGGAAGTCGGTGTTCACGCCGATGTCGGTAACGCAGGCCTGCTCGCCCTCGTCGGTGAGGTTGGTCCACTTATAAGAGCGGTAGCCCTGGTTGGCAGTTTCTATTGCGTCGGTGAAGAATTCGTCGCGGCCGTCGGTGAGGAACAGGAAGCGGCCGTCGTTCTCTTTGTCGTAGAGCGAGGTTATCTCGCCGCGAGCCGAGAAGTTGCCCCAGGCTGTGCCTACGCCGTAGAGGCCGGTGACGTCGTCGCCGTCGTTGGGGCAGGAGCCTGCTATAAGGTACGTTGCCGAGCCCCAGGTTGCCGAGTTGGCGTTGTCGGTGGCGAAGGCGAAGATTATCTCGTTGGTACGGCGGTCGTTGTCGGCATTGAAGAGCTTGGTGAAGTCGCTTTCGAGAGAGTAGCCGAGAGCCATTACTTTCTTGCAGTACTCAACAGCCTCGGTAGCGTGGCTGGTGCCGGTGTAAACCTCACCGTTGAGGGCCAGACGTGCACCAAGTGCATAGGCTGCGCCCTGGCCTGCGCGGGCATAGGTGGGGTGCTCGGGGAGGCGGGGAGCGATCTCGTCGATTTCACCCTTGATGAAGTCGTAGAGCTGGCTGCCGTTGTAGGCCTCGGGGATGAAGGCCGTCATGGGGGTGTTCTCGTCGACGTAGGGAGCCTTGCCGAAGAGGTCGAGCGCTATATAATATGTATATGCGCGCATGAAGCGTGCCTCGAGGGCGTAGGTTTCGAGGGTTGCGCGGTCGGCATCGCTGAAGCCGCTGAGGGCACCGTCGGTGCAGTTGCGCAGGAGCTCGTTGGTGAGCGATACGATGTAGAACAGACGGTAGTAGGCATCGGAAACCCACACGTCGGTGGCATCCCAGTTCATGTAGGTGATGTTGCCGAGGTTGTCGCCCGAGATATATTTATAGGCGGCCTCGTCGGTGGGGAGTTCCTGGAGGTTGAAGAGAGTGCGGAGCATATCCTGACCCATTTCGCTGCTGATGTCGGCCGAGCCGCCGCCGCGTTCGGCGCCGATGAGGCTGTAGGAACTGTAGATTTTTGCCAGTACCGAGCGGTAGCCCTCGACGGTGCTGTACACAGTCTCTGAGGTGTCGCCGATTACGGGAGTCTGGTCGAGGTCGCCGGTACAGGCGCTTGCAAGAAGCACAGAGGCGGCCGCGAAGAGCTTATATATTTTTTTCATTGTATTATTCCGGTGTTAGAAGTTGAGACCAACGGTGAGTGAATATGTACGGGGGCGGGGGTACATGGTGTTCTCTATGCCCCAGTCGCTTTCGGGGTCTACGCCCTTGTATTTGGTAACGGTGAACACGTTCTGCACCATTGCCGATACGTGGAGGTCGAGGTTGCGGGCAACCTTGCCGAAGTTGTAGCTCAGCTGCAGGTTATCCATTTTGAGGAAGGAGGCGTTTTCCACGTAGTGGTCAGAGCCATACTGGCGGCGCTGGAAATTGGTGTCGAGGAAGCTCTGCGAGAGGTTGTTGACCTGGCCTACGTTCCACGATACGCACTCCCATGCACCCATGTTGGCGGCGTTGCCGTTGTACACGTAGTTGCCTACCTGCGCGCGGAGGGCGGTGCTCAATGTCCACTTTTTCCAGCGGAGCGAGCTGCTGAGACCGAAAATCCAGTCGGGCGATGCGTGGTGGTAGTAGTACTGGTCGTCGGCGGTTATGCGGCCGTCGCCGTTGAGGTCGGCGTAGAGGCCTTCGATAGGCAGGCCGGTAGCCTCGTCGTAGATCTGCTTGTAAACCTTGAAGGTGTTGGGGGCATAGCCGGTCTTGTAGACCATTACGGGGGTTGCCTCCATGTAGCCTACGCCGGTGTCGGAAGCTTCCATGCCGGGCACGAGGCTCAGGTTGGTGATTTTGTTCTCCTGCCAGGTGGCGTTGAAGGTGGCAGTCCAGTTCCAGTCGGCGGTGTCGATGATGTTTGCGGTAAGAGCAATTTCGACGCCCTTGCTGCTCACGTTGCCCACGTTGCTGAGCATTGTCTTGTTGAAGTTTATGCCTGCGGGCACGGGTACGGTGGCGAGGAGGTCTTCGGTGCGGCGGGTGTAGAAGTCAACCGAGCCGTAGATGCGGTTGTTGAGGAAGCCGTAGTCGAGGCCGAAGTTCCAGCTCTTGGTGGTCTCCCAGCGGAGATCGGGGTTGTAGGTCTGCGGGCGGAATACGGGAATCCACTGACCGTCGAACCAATAGTATGCACCGGGGTTCGATGTGGTGTAGTTGGGTAGATAACCGTAGTTCGAGATACCGTCCTGCTGGCCGGTGACGCCATAGGTAGCGCGAATCTTGAGGTCGTTCATCACCTGGCGGGCGCCTTCAAAGAAGCTTTCGCCGGCCACGCGCCATGCGAGGGCTACCGAGGGGAAAGTACCCCAGCGGCGGTCTTTGGCAAAGCGGCTCGAGCCGTCGCGGCGGAAGGTGGCGGTGAGCAGGTAGCGGCTGTCGTAGCTGTAGTTCACACGTCCGTAGTAAGAGATGAGGGCGTGGCGCTCGTCGTAGGGCTGGCTGCTGTTGGTAATCTCACCTGCCTCATTGAAAGTGTCGTAGGCGGGATAGTCGTTGCGCCAGTGCTGGTAGTCGTAACCAATGGTGGCGTCGAGGGTAGAGTTTATGGCGTCGAATGTCTTGTTGTAGTTGGCATAGACGGTGAGCAGCTTGTTCATGTTCTTCTGCGGGCCCTGGGTGTAGTTATAGCCGCCCGAGGTGTAGTTGTCGAAGCTGTTCATAGGCATGCTCACGCTGCGCTTGCCGTGCGAGTAGTCCATACCGCCCGTCACGTGGAATCGGAGTTCGGGCAGCGGGTGCAGGCGGTAGTCGATGTCGAAGTTGCCCACAAAGCGCCATACCTTCGAGCGGTTGTCATATTGCTCGAGCATGGCCACGGGGTTGGCGATAGCGCCCTGTGCGGGGTTGTTTTCCGAGTCGATAACCTCATGGAAGCCACCGAAAATAGGCTGACCTGAGGCAGTGAGTATCTGGTTGCCGTTGGCGTCGAGGGTGCCGTAGACGGGCTGGGTGGGGTCGTATGCGCCGGCGTTCCATATTGCGCCGCTGTTGGCGGTGCGGTTGTCGGCATAGGTGCCCTTGCCGCTGAGGGTTATGCGGAGGTGGTCGTTAAAGAACGAGGGGGTGAGGTTGATGTTGGCGGTGTAGCGGTTCGAGTTGTCGGTGCGCAGGATACCGTCCTGGTACATTGCACCTACGGCTACACGGAAGGGGAGCCACGAGGCTGCGCGGCCCGAGACGCTGAGGTTGTTGTCGGTGCCGAAAGCCGGGCGGAAAATCTCATCGTACCAGTTGGTGGTGTTTTCGCCAAGGAGGGCGGCCTGGTCGGCGGTGCCGAAGGTGTTGATCACGTCGCGGAACTCGCCTATGCTAAGGTGCGGTGCGGTGCGGGTCTTGGTCGATACCGAGTTGGTGGTCTGGAAGCTTACTTTCACGCCGTCGCCTGAGCCTTTCTTGGTGGTGATGATGATAACACCGTTGGAGGCGCGCGAACCGTAGATTGCCGTCGAGGAGGCGTCTTTAAGAATTGTCATGCTCTCGATGTCGTTGGGATTGATGAGGCTCAGGAAGTTGCCCGAACCTTCAACGCCGCCGCCCACTTCCATGGGCACGCCGTCGAGCACGATAAGAGGGTCGTTGGAGGCGTTGAGCGATGCACCGCCACGCACGCGGATTGTGGCGCCGCCGTTGGGCGAGCCGCCCGAGTTGGTGATCTGCACACCGGCAATCTTACCGTTGATGAGCTCTTCGGGCGATGAAATCACGCCCTGGTTGAAGTCTTTCTCCGAAATAGAGCTTACCGAACCGGTAAGGTCGTTTTTCTTCTGAGTACCGTAGCCGATAACCACCATTTCCTGCAGCGACTGCGAGGAGGGCTCGAGAGCTACGTCGATGCGCTCCGAGGTGATTTCGACTTCCTTGGTGTTGTAGCCTATATAGCTGAACGAGATTTTGGTGGCACCGGCAGGAACGGCAATGCGGTAGTTGCCGTCGAGGTCGGTGGTCACGCCGCCCGGATGCCCGGGGAGGGTAACGGAGACGCCAATCAGGGGCTCTCCCAGTTCGTCGATAACGGTGCCGGTCACCTGGCGCGAGCCTTGGGCCCATGCCAGTGCGGGCAGGAGAAGCAGCACCAGTGCTGCAACCAATCCTTTGGCCGTCGCTGAGATACTGTGGTTTTTCATGCTTACGGGATAATAATGGTTTGTTATTTTATGATTGTTTTATTATTCGTTGCCATTGTACATTAACTGCACATTGTACATTATATTATATGCTTTTAAATTCTTGTGATTTAGTCAGATATTTTAATTTAAAATTCCTTGGGAAGTATAAGCGACACACCTTCGATATCTACGCTGAAAGGCTCTGCCGAGCCGGTGTAAAGCGTCACCGATTCGATGTCGGCTACATTGAACGGCAGCGCTGTTGCCGCATCGGGCACGAAACGGCGGCTCAGGAACGATGGGTAGGGCGCCGGCAGAAGCAGTGTGGGTTCAAGTGCGAGCTTGCCGAGGTCTATTGTGGCTGTGCCGTGGTCGGCTACGGGTACTTCGGCGGCGTAGGTGAAGCCGTCGCGGGTAACGAAACCTACTTTTATCTTGTCGAGCCCCGAGGCTTTGCCGAAGAATACTTTGGCATGGGTCGCGCGGGTATCGGCTCTGTCGGCCATGATGTCGCCCACATATTTGCTCACCACCATTGTCTCGAGCGCGGGGGCGTCGGCGTTGCGGTAGAAGGTGAGGGCGGGGGTGCCGGCCAAGGGGGCGTCGTTGAAGTAAGCACCTACACTGCGCCACGCCTCGGGAATCGACGAAAACTCGATGTTGTCGGCGTCGCGGCGGCAGTCGAGCAGGGTCACGTCAGCGTCGGCACTTTCTATAGCCGTGCTGTAGAGGTTGGTGCGGCTACCGGCACGCCCGGCGCCGAAATCCCAGTCGAGGGGCGTGCCCGCCTCCCCCGAAGGGAAGGTCGTGGCGCCGCCTCCGGCATAGACAACGATATTGTATGCAAACCTATCTTTATCCATTACCTTATCACTCGCGTCTATGTCGGCTTTGTAGGTATATTTACCTGTCTTGGTCATTTTTATAAGGTGATTCTTCTCGCGCCAGAAGTCAACCGATGCCGGGTAGATGAGCACCGAGTCAACGGGCGCCGAAGAGAGCACTGTAGCTTCTATGGCAAGGCCCGCGCCGGGAGCCACACGCTTTTTCGCGTTGTGTAGCACAGTGGGAGCAATGTGCTTTGATACCGGTGGCATGGTATATTCGCCAACGCGGAGCGCACGGGCGCTGTCGTAAACCTTGTCGGCCGGCCATTTGTCGAAATTCTTGCCGTTGCCTATGAGGTATACGCCGGGCATCACACTTATGGTAGTGCCGTCGGCCTTGCCCGAGCCCCGGGTGCCGCTGTAGCTGAAACCGCTTTTGAGCGAGGGCAGGTTTAGGCTGAGCGTAACAGGCGAGTCTATGATTTCGGCCACCGTACGGTGCAGCGAGGGGCGTGCGAAGGGGTCGCTCGTTATTACCACATCGGGCAGAATTTCGAGGCGCCAGGTATCGGCGTCAAGACGGTCGAGAAAGTAAACTCCGAGACCGTCGGTTGCGACTATCGGCGATGAACCTACTCCCATGATATTCACCAACTTGGAGGGCGCTTTTGGTGCGCTTGCGGTAGAGTTGGTGTGGTAATATTTTTTCTCACTGTTGAGCATGGCAAGGTTCTGACGCGCACTTACCGAAAAGTCGCCGAACACGGTGTCGACCGGATACTTGCCGTAGTCGGTGCCTATGGGCGTCTGCCGCATGACTTCGGCGGCTATTGCCATGCCCACGGCCTTGCCCGGAGTATAGGCGGTGTTGAGGTAGTGGGTCTGGTACTCGGTGTTGAAGCGTGCCATGTCGATAGGGTCGTAGGCAAACTGTGTCACCCAGTCGAAGCCCTCTTTGCGGAAGGTGCGGGCGGCGGCAGGGAAGAGATATGTGTCGAGTACGTCGGCAGGGTCGTATTCGTAGATGAGTTTGGGTTGTGCGGCATAACCGGCAACGGTGTCGAAGGGTATGTCGTAGCTGTCGAGCACGGGCAGGAAGTTGCCGCGGCGGCGCGAACCTTTTACGAGGCCTGTGGGATACCACTGGTAGGTGGTGCCGTCGATGTCGGCGCGGTAGAAAGCCGATGTGCGCCATAGGTTGTGCGACACATTGTATATCACATCTTTATCCCAGCCCGCGCGGCGTATTGCCGAGGCCATGCGGTTCACATAAGCGGTAATTTCGTCGTGTGTGCCGCTGTGGCAGGGTTCATTGTTGATTTCAATGGCAAGGATATTGGGGTCGGCGGCGTAGCTTTTGTCCGTGTGCGGGTTCACGTGGCGCACGAGGGCGTCGAGATAGCGCTCCTGGGCAGCTTGTGCGGCGGGGTCATCGTGCACGTGGCATTTCTCGAAGTCGTATGAGAAAGCGCCGTTGGGGTCGGTGTTGCGCTCGGGGTAACCGTTGCCGAAGTTGGTCTGTGCGGTGAGTATCACCGAAATACCGCGCTTCTCCATGGTGGCTATGAGGTAGTCGAGGAGCGCGAGGTGCTCGTTTTCGAGGAGATTGCCTTGTGCGTCGCTGAGTTCCACGTCCCAAAGGTGGAGGCGGAAGGCGTTGAGGCCGAGTTTCGAAAGGTGGTAGGCGTCGCGGTCGATAGCCTCGCGGTGGTCAACGCCGAGGCTGTCGAGGGCACGGTAGGCGTGCGCGAAAGGCACCGTGTAGTTGGTGCCGTAGTAGGCTCCGGACAGACGGGCGCCCGCGGGGAGGGCGGCGGCAAGAGCGAGGGCGGCGGCCACGAGCCCGCGCAGTGTTATGAGGGGGTGTTTCATGCTGTATTTCATGGTGTGGTTCAGGTAGCGCAAAATTAATATCGCGCGGCTCCGGACGCAAGCACAAAGCGGACAGAGTTGGAAACAAATCGGACAAAACCCCGCGCAGAGGCCTCTCTGCACGGGGTTTGTCTGATTTATATCCGCAAATGTCTGTTTTCTTTCGTTGCTGTTTTTTCAGCCTCCGAGATTCTCACGCAGTGCCGTCGGGGTCTCGCCGTAGGCGTCGCGGTAGCACTTGGTGAAGTAAGCCGGAGTTGAGAAACCTACCTCGTAGGCAATCTCGCTTATGGTGCGGTCGGTGGTGCGGAGCAGGGTGCGGGCTTGCTGCAGGCGCAGTTTGCGCATGAGCTCCACGGGCGAGTAGTTGGTGAGCGCCTTTATCTTACGGTAAAATTGTGAGCGACCGAGGCCAAGCTGTGCGGCAAGGGCGTCGACGCTGAGGTCGGGGTTGTGCATGTCGGCCTTGAACAGCTCGAGGAAGCGGTTGTAGAAGTCGTTGTCGAGCCGCGCACCGGTGCCCTCGGGAGTGTCAACGACTGCCGGTGTGGCGGCCGCAGGAGTGGTCTCGGGGGTCAGGTTCTTTATGCGGCGGCGGTTCTGAATAAGACTGCGGCACTGGGCGGCGAGTACGGCGTGGTTGAATGGTTTTGCCACATAGCCGTCGGCGCCGCTGTCGAAGCCCTCGACGCGCTGCGTATCCATAGAGCAGGCCGTGAGCATGAGCACGGGTATATGCGAGGTCGAGGTCTCGTTCTTGAGGCGGCGGCAGCACTCGAGGCCGTCCATAACGGGCATCATCACATCGCACACAATAAGGTCGGGCACATATTTGGCGGCGAGTTTCAGGCCTTTGGCGCCGTTCTCGGCTCCTATCACCCTGAAATCATTGCCCATGAGCGTGCTCACAAGGGTGCGGATGTCGGCGTTGTCGTCTATGACAAGCAGCAGCGGTCGCTCGTCACCGTCGGCAGCCTCACTGTCGGGCAGGTCGGTGTCTGGCTCATATGGCACAGCGGCGATTTTTTCAGCCGGAAGTGCCTCGGCATTCTCAGCCACGTGCCGCAGGGGTATCGCGGCGGTGAAACAGCTCCCTTTGCCGGGCTCGCTCTCCACGCTCAGAGTGCCTCCGTGGAGCTCCACAAGGGCTTTGGAGAGCGCAAGCCCTATGCCTGAACCGTTGGGGTTCACCTTGTCGACCTGGAAGAAGCGGTCGAAGATGCGCGAAATATCTTCCTCACTTATGCCTACGCCGGTATCGGCCACGGCAATTGTGAGGGTTGAGGCGTCGGCACTCCAGCGCACCATAATGGAGCCGTTGTCGGGGGTGTAGCGGAAGGCGTTGGAGATGAGGTTGAACACCACACGCTCTATATTGTCGCGGTCGAGTGCGCAGTGGAAACCGGCGTCGCCGCCTGTGAGCGTGAGTTTTATGCTGCGGCTGCGGGCAAGATTGCCGAAGGCCTCAATCCATTGCTCCATAAGTTCTCCGAAAGGAATCTCTGTGGCGTGGAGCGTCATTTTGCCGTTCTCGAGTTTTCGGAAATCGAGAATCTGGTTTATGAGGCGCTTGAGAATCTTTACATTGCGGTCGGCAATGCGCATCATTGTGTGTTGGGCGGGTGTAAGGTTCGGGGCCGACGCCATTTGCTCCACCGGCTCGGAAATGAGGGTGAGAGGCGTGCGCAGGTCATGCGAGACATTGGTGAAGAACATGAGCTTCGACTGCGTGGCCTCCTCCAACTGGCGGTTGAGCGAGCGTTGGGTGTCGCGCTCGTTCTCCAGGAGCTTGTTCCGGTGCATGAGTTCCTGCTGGTAGTGTTTGTGCTGCCAGAACGTGCGCAGGAGCATGAATAGGAGCACCGCCAAGAGCACCGCAATGGCAATTATGGCGTAGAAGAGTTTGGTCTGAGCCGAGTGGCGCAGCCAGTAGTCGTCGACTTCGTTCTTGATGTCGACCATGCGTTGGGTCTCCTCGTGCAGCGATTCGTTCTGCATGAGCAGGATGTCGGCGTTCGAGGCATCGACGGCCGATGTCACCGGCACCGACACCACGCGCTCATAGGGCTCACCTTTGAGTATGGCCAGGGCAGTGCGCAGTATGCGGTGCCCCTCGGTGGGGTAGAGGAAGGTGGCGTCGATAACACTGTCGGCCACGGCGCGTATGCCTATCTCGGGGGCGGCGTCGATGCCTATTATGTAAGGGCGTAGGCCGCGGCGCCGTGCAACGTCGGAGGCGGCGATAGCCATGCGGTCGTTGTGGGCGTAAATAATGTCGGCGTCGGGGTGGGCGGCGAGCATGGAGTCGGCAACCTTGGCGGCATCGTCGTAGTTCCACAGTCCCTCGGCCGAAGCTACTATGCGTGCATTGCCGCGCCCGCGCAGACCTTCGGCAAAGCCACGGGCGCGGTCGGTGGCCGGCGTTGAGCCGTCGAGACCGCGGATTTCTATTATTCTCGCGTCGTCGGGGCTGTGGTGGAGTGCCAGGGTGGCTGCCGCGGCACCTATCTCGGCATTGTCGACACCAACATAGGCGGTGAAGCTCTCGCCGTTGATGTCGCGGTCGAAGATTATCACGGGGATGCCGCGGTTATAGGCCTCCTCGATTATGGGTGTCACGGAGTCGGCCTCGTTGGGCGCGGCTATTATGATGTCGAAACCTTCGTCGATAAAGTAACGGATATCCTCAATCTGTCGGGCGCTGCAGTCGTTGGCTGAGCGTATCTCCACCTTGGCGTCGGGGTGGAACATTATCTCGCGTTCTATCTCCTCGTTCATCTTCGAGCGCCAGTCGTCGGAGCTGCATTGCGAGACGGCGATACGGTAGGTGTGTTCTTCGGTACAGCCACACAAAAGCACCGCCATTATTAAGGTTATGATAGTGACTTTTAGATTCATGGTATTTCGATTTCTCGGCAAAGGTATATATTATCTTATAAAAATCGGTGCGTAAATGCCTAAAAATCGTGCCCTGCAACATTTATTATATACATCGGCACATTTTTTATAGCCTCCGCATGCTTCTATTATGTAGTTTTGCAACACCGAACAAAAACACCACCTTTTGCAATAACATGAAAATAGCAGCCCCCATAGCAATTGCCGCCCTCATGCCCGCTCTCGCCCTCGCAGGCGAAGTTAAGGTTGAGCATCTCGGCACCAACAATACCCTCGTGCGCGTCTCGCCCGAGGCCGGAGAACTTCTGCTTATGCCCGTGCAGGAGTCGAACGACGACGCCCGCATAAATGTGCTTGTCGACGGTAAGCTCGACCGTACGATGTACGTGCGTCTGGCCAAATCGAAAGTCGACTATTCCGTGCCCTTCGACCTCACTCCCTACAAGGGGCACGACGTGGTGCTCGACATCGTAACCGAGCAGAACCGCTCGTCGGTGCGCGAGGCCAAGGACGACGTGTGCTGGCGCAACTTTACCGTGAGCGATACTTTCGACACCACAAACCGCGAGAAATATCGCCCGGCATACCACCATACCCCCGCCTACGGCTGGATGAACGACCCCAACGGCATGTTCTACGCCGACGGTGTTTGGCACCTCTACTACCAGTATAATCCTTTCGGCTCCAAATGGCAGAACATGACCTGGGGCCACTCGACTTCCACCGACCTCGTGCACTGGAAGCACGAGCCCATAGCTATCGAGCCCGACGGCATAGGCACCATATTCAGCGGCAGCGCCGCCATCGACAGCACCGGCAGCGCCGGGTTCGGCAAAAATGCCGTGGTGGCGATGTATACCTCGGCCTCACGCAGCCAGATGCAGAGTCTCGCAGCAAGCAATGACGGCGGTATGTCGTTCACCAAATTCAACGGCAACCCCGTGCTCACCCTCGAGAGCGAGGCCCGCGACCCCAATTTCTTCTTCGACCCCGCAACGGGAGAGTGGAAACTGGTGCTCGCCCACGCCCTCGACCATGAGATGCTCTTCTTTACCTCGCCCGACCTCAAGACCTGGACTCTCACCGGCAGCTTCGGCAAAGGTATCGGCGCCCAGGACGGTGTATGGGAGTGCCCCGACCTCTTCCGCCTGCCCGTCGACGGCACCGGCACTCAGAAGTGGGTGCTTCTGTGCAACATTAACCCCGGCGGCCCCTTCGGCGGCAGCGCTACCCAGTATTTTATAGGTGAGTTCGACGGCAAGACTTTCCGCGCCGACACCCTCGCCGACGGCACCATACCCACAAAATGGCTCGACTACGGCAAAGACCACTATGCCACCGTTACGTGGAGCGACGCCCCCGAAGGCCGACGCACCGCTATCGGCTGGATGAGCAACTGGCAATATGCCGCCGAGGTGCCCACCATGCAATACCGCAGCGCCAACACTCTGCCGCGCGAAATCAGTCTCTTCACCGCCCCCGACGGCCAAATTTATGCCGCTTCCGAACCCTCGCCCGAGCTCCTCGCTCTCCGTGGCAAGGCTGTGGCCAAGGCTTCGGGCTTCTCGGCAGGCAAATCGGCCCGCGATTTCGCGATGCCTGCCAACGGTCTTTGCGAGATTGAATCCACGCTCACGCCTGCAAAAGACGCCGTGATAACTTTCACCCTCTCCAACTCAAAAGGCAATAAGGTTTCCATTTCATATAATCAGAGCGACGACAAGCTTGCCGTCGACCGCACGGCAAGCGGCGAGAGTTCTTTCATCGAAGAGTTCCCCGCCGTTACCGCCGGGCCGGCTTTCACAGCGGGAAAAGAGCTGTCGCTCAGAGTGTTTGTCGACCGCTCAAGCATCGAGGTTTTTGCCAACGGCGGTCGCCTCGTGCTCACAAACATCGTGTTCCCCGAAGAGCCCTACACAACGCTTTCGGTATCCTCTACGGTAAAATCGAAAATCAACAGTCTTAAAGTTTACGACATAAATATCTAATAAACAATGAATAATACATCTTCGGCGACGGTTGCTCGCCGCAGCTCACTTCTACAGATTGTGCCCGTGATGCTCTGCTTCTTTGCCATGGGCTTCGTAGACCTCGTGGGTACCGCCTCGAATTACGTGCAGAAAGACCTCGGCCTCACCGACTCGCAGGCCAACCTCTTCCCCTCGCTCGTTTTCTTCTGGTTCCTGATTTTCTCGGTACCCACCGGCATGCTCATGAACCGCATAGGTCGCAAGAAAACCGTGCTTATAAGCCTCGCCGTCACGGCTCTCTCGCTCATAATCCCCCTCTTCGGCAGCTCTTATGGCTTCATGCTCGTGGCTTTCTCGCTCCTGGGCATAGGCAACGCCATTATGCAGACCTCCCTCAACCCCCTCGTATCTAACCTTATCAGCGGCGACAACCTTGCCTCGACCCTTACTTTCGGTCAGTTTGTCAAGGCTATTGCCTCGTTCCTCGCCCCCATAATCGCAGCATGGGGCGCCACCACCCTCATGCCCACCTTCGGGCTCAGTTGGCGTGTGCTCTTCCTCATCTACGCTGTGGTGAGCGTGCTTTCGGTGTCGGTGCTCGCCGCCACCCCCATTGAAGAAGAGCGCCCCGACAAAGCCTCGGGCGTAGGGGAGTGCCTCAAACTCCTCGGCATGCCCTTCGTGCTCCTCTGCTTCCTCGGCATCATGTGCCACGTGGGTATCGACGTGGGCACCAACACCGTGGCTCCCAAGATTATCATGGAGCGCCTCGGCCTGCCACTCGAAGAGGCCGGATTCGCAACAGGCATCTATTTCATATTCCGCACCGCCGGATGCTTCCTCGGCGCCTTCCTGCTGCGCGTTATGAAGCCCAAAGTGTTCTTCGGCATCAGCGTGCTCATGATGCTCGCCGCCATGGCCATACTCTTCACCGGCACTTCGCTCCCCGTGCTCTACACAGGTATCGCGCTGGTAGGCTTCGGAAACTCCAACGTTTTCTCGGTGATCTTCTCGCAGGCTCTCATCGCACAGCCACGCGAGCGCAACGAAGTCTCGGGCCTCATGATTATGGGCCTCTTCGGCGGTACCGTGTTCCCCCTCGCCATGGGCTTCGCTTCCGAGGCCATGGGTCAGGCAGGTGCGGTAGCCGTGATGACCGTTGGCGTGGTTTATCTCTTGTACTATACCCTAAAGATTAAATAATATCATGCAAGACAAGCAAGTAGTTGTAGGTATGGGCGAAGCCCTGTGGGACGTCCTTCCCGAAGGTAAGAAACTCGGCGGTGCTCCCGCAAACTTCGCATATCACGTATCGCAGTTCGGCCTCGACAGCGCTGTGGTAAGCGCTATTGGCGACGACGCCCTCGGCGCTGAAATCCTTGAGAACCTTGACAAGAAAGAACTTAATCACCTTATAGAGACGGTTCCCTATCCTACCGGCACTGTGCAGGTGGAGCTCGACCCCGCAGGCATACCCCAGTACGAGATTAAGGAGAATGTGGCATGGGACAACATACCCTACACCGCCAAGCTCGAAGCTCTCGCAGAGCGCACCCGTGCCGTGTGCTTCGGCTCGCTCGCTCAGCGTAATGTGGTGTCGCGCAAGACTATAAACCGCTTTCTCGACGCCATGCCTCACGACAATGACGCGCTCGTGGTTTTCGATGTCAACCTCCGCCAGGGTTTCTACACCAAAGAGATTCTCTGCAACTCTATGGAGCGTTGCAACATACTCAAAATCAATGATGAAGAACTCGTTACGGTAAGCCGTCTCTTCGGTTATCCCGGTATCGACCTCCAGGATAAGTGCTGGATTCTTTTGGGCAAATACAACCTCAAGATGCTCATCCTCACCTGCGGCATCAACGGCAGCTATGTGTTCACCCCCGGCAAGGTATCGTTCCAGCCCACCCCCAAGGTGGAGGTTGCCGACACCGTAGGCGCAGGCGACTCGTTTACAGCCGCTTTCATAGCTTGTATACTCCGCGGCCTCCCCGTAGAGGAAGCGCACGCACGCGCGGTGGCTACATCGGCATACGTATGCACGCAGAACGGTGCCATGCCAGTGCTCCCCGCCGAGTATACCGCCTGATTATAAGAGAGAACGGAGAATAATATATGCTACCGTGAGCGCGCCTACCGAAATGGCGATGTCGCTGTAGCGGAAATTGATTACTTTGAGGCTCATCCATGGGCCGAGGAGCCCTGCAGGATAGGCGAAGACAACCGCCGGCCTGCGGGGCTCTTCGTCTTTATCAAGCACCAGGGCGCGCACGGCGGCATATACGCCGTAGCCTATGAGCGAGCCTATCATGCCGCCCACGAGGAGGTCGCCGGTGAAGTGTACGCCAAGGTAAATGCGTGAGTAGCAGGTGAGCAGCGCCCAGCCTACCATTGCTTTGGTGAAGCGTGGTGAGCGCACTAAGAGCGACATGAAGGTGGCCAGGGCAAAGGTGTTGGCGGCATGGCACGAGGGGAAGCCGTAGGAGCCTCCGCGGTGCCCGTTGACAATGTGCACAAGAGCCGATATGGCGTTATCGGGGTTGGAGGGCCGCAGACGTTGCACGAAGGGCCTTATGAGCGTGGCGCAGGTCTGGTCGGCAAGGGCTATAACTGCCGTTATGCCAAGCACTATGACTATTGTCTGGCGCAGTGTGAAGGTGCGCGCTATCATGGCAAGCAGGGCGGCATACATGGGCAGCCATATCCATTTGCCTGAAAAGAGATACATGAAGGTATCCAGCGGCTCGGTGTGCAAGCCGTTGAAAAACAGGAATATCGTGGTATCGAGCTGTATGAGGTAATCGAGCATTTGAGAGAGAGTTATAATGTGTCGAGTATGGTATAGATGGTTTGTAGATAAGCTGCTGCGCTGTCGGCGGGTGCACTGTCGGTGTCGGCAGTGCCGTGTACTGCTGTAGAGCTCTCGGTGACAAGGCCGTAGTATGAGGGAGTGCTGAAAAATGCGTGCTTGGGAGCCGAGGGGCTCAGTACGTCTTTGCTGAACGCGAACCCGCTGTGGTCTATGCCGAGTTGGGCAAGAAGCGTTGCCACAATGTCGGTCTGGGCGGCGACGCTGTCAACCCGCAGGCCATGCCGGGCGAGTGCTCCGCCGGTGAGAACGAAAGGTATGCGGTGCCGCTCGGGGCCTTCGGGCAGATTCTGCGGGTATGCGCCGTAGTGGTCGGGTACTATGGCCACTATGCTGCGGTCGTAGCGGCCGCTCGCTTTCAGCCCGTTAAGAAAAGCAGTGAGGCAACTGTCGGTATATGCAAAGGCATTGCAGCGGGCATCGCTGTGACCCGAAGTGAACGGCACCTCAAAAGGCTCATGGCTGCTCGAGGTCTGTATAACCTTGAACTGCGGGGCAGCCTCAGGCGAAATGCTGAGAGCGTCGGCAAGCGCACGCCCGAACACAAGGTGGTCGTGGGCGCCCCACTTGCTTGTGCGTTCGGCAACGGGGAAGTCTTTGTCGCACACTATCTGCCCGAAGCCGCAGCTCTTGAGGTAGGCGCGCATGTTGGTGAAGTCGGCGTCGCCGCCGTAGTAATATTCCGCTTCCCAGCCGGCGTCTTTAAGCGAGCGGGGCAGCGAGGGCAGTTTCTCGAATTTCGAGGTGAATTTCAGCAGACTCGTGCCCGGTTGGGCGGGGAAAGCGCTGAGAATAGCGGGCAGCGCGCGGTCGGTGCGGAAACTCGAGGCATACATGTTGCTGAACAATACACCGTCGGCCGCAACAGAGTCGAGGCCCGTAGCCACGGCTTCGCCCCCGAGTGAGGGCAGCAGGTGGCTCGAAAAGCTTTCGAGGATAACGAGGTAGATGTCTGGGCGTGAGGTGCTGAAGAGCGTGTCGGCGGGCGAGCATTCGCCTTTGTCGGCGAGGGCGTCCATTATTGCCTCACACTCGGCGTCGGGCATAAAGCGGTACTGACTACCGAAATCGGCCTGATGTGCGGCAGAGTAGAGGAGGCTGAACACCGGGTTGACAGCCGCGTGGTTCAACAGGCGGTCCTCACTGAAATATGCGCGGCTGAGGTTCATGGTCGATACCGTAACGCCTCCTCGAATAGCAAGGAAAAGCAGCCCTAAGGCGAGGATTCCCGCGCAACTCACCTTGATGCGGCTCCCGCGCGTGCCTGCCTGCCCCCGCCGGGTGAGTCGCGTAACCCACATCAGCGCTGCAAAAATAAGAGCTGCAAACACAGCTATAGCCGCTATGCCGCCTATAGCCTCGCCGATACCGGCGCTTGCCATTGCCGCCGAGGGCGACGATGTGAAGTAGAACACAGGAGTCATGTCGAGCGGGAACTCCCAGTAGCCGTAAAGCCCTAAATTGAGAGCTGCGGTAGCCGAAAGGGCAAGTGCCGACATGGCATAATAAACATACGCAAGCACCTTGAGAGCCTTGCCGCCCCCGAGCCATAGGCACGCTATGGCTGCAAGTGCCGGTATGGCAGTGAGATAGCCTGCAACAGCCATGTCCATGGGCAAGCCCGCAAGCATCACGTCGGCAAAATCGCCAAACCCGGGCTTCGCCTGCGCCAACGACCCGTAGAGCCACAGAAACACAGGCTTCTGTAGCACCCCGGCCACGGTATAGACCCCGAAAATTGCGGCGATATATGCTAAAACCTTGCGGTACATGATGAGAGATTGGCTGTTTTGTCTGCAAAAATAGCAAAAATCTCGCAATTATCGCTGCCCCTTATCTTTCCTTAACACATACACACTGTTGTTGCTTGCTATTATTTTGATATCCCTGCACAATCTTCATTAGGTTTTTTTGCATCTTCAAAAAAAATAGCTAATTTTGCAAACGATGCTATTTTAGTTGTTTATCTCATGACCTAAGTCTACATATTATGAAAAAATCAGTTCTTGTCATTGTCCTTTTCATAGGCACTTTGTCGTTGTGGTGCCGTGATAGGGGTGTGAAATACTACCTCCCTAATGACTTCGTGACTTATGATAGTTTACCATATATGGTTTACGACCAATTCTTTGAAGAAGCCTATACAGAGATAGCAGGAATGATTGACGGATTATATCCATAATAAGGTTGCACCTAATTTTGCTCTTTTTGAGTTCTTTACTAAGCCATGTGAGTTGAACAATAATAAAATCTTTACCTATGACTTCGACAATGCTTTCGGAGATGAAGATTTTACAGTGTTTTTTGCTTCAAGAGTACTGTCTACGCATAAAGGGCAATGCTTTTCCATGCCCTTGTTGTATAAGATTTTATGTGATGAACTTGGTGGAGGCTCTTTTCTGGCACTCGCACCGATGCATATGTATATCAAGCATATAGGAGAGGAGGGCGGTTGGGTAAATGTCGAACTGACCCATGGAGGTTTTGTCCGGGACGTTTGGATTATAGAACAACATAATGTTTCGACAGAAGCTATAAGGAACGGAGTTTTCATGTGCGCTCTCAGTCCTATCGAAGAAATTTCTCTGATGCTTGCGCAGTTGTGTAGGACATATTATGCCAAATATAAGAGTTACGATTACTTCATAGAGCGAGGCGTGAATAAGGTACTTAGCCATTTACCTCATTTCTGCGAAGCTTTGGCTTTGAAACATAACCTATTGTATGAGCAATGCCTTATGTTTCTTAATAAGTATGGAGAAATCGATTCGCTTCATGGCAGCTTTATGTTAGCGCAGTTGCGTACGACTTTTGACTTGCTTAATCATCTCGGTTATTCTTTTCTAAATATCGAGGAAGTAGCGGCACGCTTAGCTGAAAATAAACGTTTATATCAAAAATAAATAGGATGAAAAAGTTCTGTTTACTTTTATTATTGCTGGCTATCGTAAATTCGATGGATGCGGCTGATAACGAGAGCCCTTATGCGCTTTTCGGAGATGTAACACCAATTCTTGATGTTTGCCCAAAATCGGAAGAAAACCAGTGCACCCTCACAGTTATTATTGGAGATTCTGTACATGCACGTCTTGAATTGCATGGAGATTATCTTCTGGCAATTGATTGCAGTGGCGATACTATTGGTTCTGTTCATGTCAATAGAGCCGCGAAAGCTTCATTTCTGTCAATAGATCCAAGAGCAGGAGAAATGCCTCGGGTGTCCCCTTATGCGTTTTGTTTTGCAAATCCTGTTAATTTCGTAGACAATAATGGGTTAGAGCCAACGGCAACAGAAGGTGCGTTAATGTCTCTCGTAGTATATAGGGATCCAAATGAGAAAGAATTGTACAACTTTGCCGTAGATCAACTAAAAAAAACCGGGTGGGGAATTTCACTTCCACCTGGCACAAACCTTTTACCATTAAAAAAAGGAGAGTCACCACGCCCCATGCTCTTTGAAAGAACTAATTCAGATGGACGCACTGAGTATGCGCTTGCATATGCCGGAACTGTAAACTACAAGGACGTAATTCAAGATGTATTTCAATTAGTTGGTTTATCACCACTCTATGCAGAAGGTATTAAAGACGCCCGGAATCTTTCTGCTATGCTTGGCGAAAATGTGGAGCTTACTTTTGTCGGGCACTCATTAGGAGCAGGTAGAGCAGCCGCTGCGAGCATGGCCACCGGTCGAAAGGCTTTGTGCTATAATCCTGCGGCAGTCAGCCCGGCAACCAAGCAATTCAATAATCTTGGAAGCGATGTCAATATAACAAATTATAGAATTGTCCCGTCAGGCACAGGACAGATACGTATGGGTGGATGCCTGATTAATAACTTTCAGGATAATCTCGGCATGCCTGCTCCCGGGACAACTATTTGTTTACCCATGCCAATAAGCAATCCTTTGAGGGCTCATGGAATCGCTAATTTTATTGACTTCTTTTTTAACGGTCGCTGACTTTCTAATATATTCTTATGAAATTATCATTCGCATTAATTTGGCGCCGCTTTATCAAAATAATAACACTTGGCATAATCCTCTTTACATTGAAGGGTTGCTTTGGCTTATACTACTCCGAAATGTCGCATATGTGGCCGGGCGAATTGAAATGGACTGAAAACGTACGTAACAACATATTGCCTAATTGCATAGACGATATCATAAGAATAAATGGGGGACCAATAAGGGGTACGTCTATCAAGTTCATATCTGATTCGGCGTCAACCTCTACTCTAAGAATCCTATCTTTTTGGAAATCCAATTCTTTAAATCCTTTTGTATTTAGTTTCCAGCATAGCGATATATATATTGCCAATTCTTCGTATGATTTCGTAATTAAAGGTTCTAAAGCCGACCTGGAAGGACGCTTTGCAATTTTCAAGGATATTGATAACGGCGATTTGGAAGTCTCTGCACGATTGGGAAACCTGCAGGCAGGGAGCCGATATGTGGCCCGGTTTCCTGATTCTATCGCAAAACCTTATATAATAGCGGAAAATCTTAGCTCTTTTTCTGTCGGAGGTAAAGTGTTAGACAATTGCCTTGTGTTCGATAAGAGCAATTCTCAGCCGTATGAATACATGCAGGCGGGAGATAGTGTGCTGGTAGATAAATTTGTTATCTCTCGCGACTTCGGTCCTGTATATTACCGCTTGGTGACGGGCGAGGAATTTTTCAGAGATTTTGCGTCGGACTCCGCCGGTAGAGATTAAACTCTAAACGTGCGAAAAATACACAGCCCACGGCTGAGATTGATTCAGACGTGGGCTGTGAGTGTGCATGGATTGTATGAGTTATCGTCCGGGAGGAGGGCCGCCGTGACCACCGCCCGGAGGCGGACCCATGGGCCCGCGGCCTCGCCACGCGTTACGGTCGGTGGGCTGGTTGCCCTTGCCGAAGGTGTTGAACTTCCAGCTCAGGGTCACCATAAAGTAGCGGGTGAGCGAGTTGTAGCGTTCGTCGCTGATGTAGTTGGCTGTCACATTGCGGCGTACGTTTGACTTCTGGCCGAGGAGGTCGTAGGCTTTGAGCGAGACAGTCATCGAGCGGTCGCGCAGGAACTGGTAGGCGAGTGAGGCGTTCCACATCCATGTGCGGGTATCGTAGCCTGCCGAGTAACCCGAGGTGGCCGAGTAGTTGAGGTCGGTGCTTATCGTTACCCCTATAGGCGTTGTGTAGTTGCCGTAGAAGGTGCCTCCGTAGGTGTGTACCGAGCGGTTGGAGCCTTTCTGTACGGTGTTCGCCACGTTCTGGAAGTTGTAGTTCGGCCTGAGCTCGAGCGAGAGGTTGTCGGGGCGCCATGCCGCGCCGAGCGATTCGCCTATCATGAACGAGCCCGAGCGGTTGCGCTCGCCGTTGTTGAAACCTATGGTGTTGGAGTACGAGAGGAAGAGGTGGTTGGTGAACGTGAACGTCTTGTTGCGCGGCAGCGGCAGCGAAATCATGTTCATGCCTCGCACGCTCCACACGCCGTTGACGTTGGTGTAGGTAGTGCGTTGTGCACCGGTCTGCGGGTCGAAGGTAGTCTGCGAGATAATGGAGTTCTGCTGGAAGTTTCCGTCGAGCATTGCCATTATCGAGCGCTGAGCTTTCTGGTCGAAGTCCTGGAAACGCACGTTGAGGCTGTGGGTGAAGGTGGGCTTCAGGTCGGGGTTACCGATAACGATGTTCATGGGGTTGGAGACATCGGCCACGGGCTGCAACTGCGTCATCGAAGGCTGCGACGAGCGTCCGTTGTAGAACATGTTCATACTCCTGTTCTTGCCGAACTTGTAGCGGTAGCGCAGGAAGGGGGCGAAGTTGAGCACATTTCGCTTTGGTATCGACTTGTTGTCGTCGATAAGGTTGCGCGACTCACTCATCTGGGGCACGAGCGACACGCCCACGTTGAGGTTGCCGTTCTTGGTCACGCGGCGGTAGCCAAGGCGTACATCCTGGCTCATGTAGTCGTTGCGGAAGCGGTTCGAGAGCTCGGGGTCGTAGATAGGGTCGGGGTCTATTATAATGGGGCCGTCCCATCCTTCGGGGAAGCTTATGGGGTAGTCGTAGGTGAGCTTGTCGGCATTGTTCCAGCGGTACGAGAAGTTGTACGATAGGGTCAGAAAGTGACCTTTGGAAACATCGCCGAGGGGCTCAGTCCAGCTTGCGCGTGCGCTCACGGTGTTGCTCCACGTGTGGTTGTCGGCCCACTGGTCGTAGGCGTCGACAGAGTCGTTGAGCAAGAAGAAGCGGTTGAAGGAGTAGGTGGTGGCGTCTTCGCGCACGTTGCTCATGCGGTAGTTCATCATAAGCGAGAACGAGCGGCCGCGGCGTGCCTTGAAGTTGTGGTTGTATATAAGGCGCCCGCCGAACTCGAAGGAGTGGCCGTCGGAGCTGCCGCGGTTAATGCTTCGGGTAACCTCGGTATTGGCGGCATTGCCGGCGAAGGTGCTCGAGGAGTCGCTTGATGCCGAGTTATTGTAGTTGAGCGAGATGTTGGGGCGGAACTCGAGGGTATTGAAGCTGTCGGGCTTCCATATCATGCGGAAGTCGGCGCGGAAGTTGTGGCCCTTGTCGCGCGAGAGCGAGCGTGCCGTGGTTGTTGAGCTCGAGTCGCTGAAGAGGTACATCTTTTCCGACGAGGTGCGGGTGTCGCGGTCGGTGTGGCTGTACATCACGTCGCCGCCAATGCGGAATATCTCTTTATTGCCAACGTTGAAGTTGATGC
Organism: uncultured Porphyromonadaceae bacterium; assembly: GCA_947573485.1. Taxonomy (GTDB): domain Bacteria; phylum Bacteroidota; class Bacteroidia; order Bacteroidales; family Muribaculaceae; genus CAG-873. Next base: position 54,540 of record CANPGB010000009.1, read on the forward strand.
CGAACGACTGCGAGTTGGTTATGCCGTTGCTGCCGCCGAAGCGCCTGAAGCGGCCCGAGGCACCGTCGGCGAAGCCGGGCTCATTGATGTTGTTGGCCGAGCCGAGGAAGGTTATCTGGTTGTCGTTCCAGAAGCGGTTGATGTTGAAGTTGCCTTTATAACGGCCGTCGGTGCCGTAACCGCCCTCCATGTTGCCGAACCAACCGTTCTTCATGTCTTTCTTCACCGTGAGGTTGATCACGGTCTCGTCCTCGCCGTCGTCAACGCCGGTGAGGCGTGCGAGGTCGCTCTTGCGGTCGACTACCTGCAGTTTGTCTACCATATCCACGGGCAGGTTGCGCGAGGCAACGGTGGGGTCGTCGCTGAAGAACTCCTTGCCGTCGACAAGGATTTTGGTCACTTCTTTACCGTTGGCGGTGATTTTGCCTTCCGACGACACCTCTACGCCTGGCAGGCGCTTGAGGAGGTCTTCCACAACGGCATTAGGCTGCGTGCGGTAGGCATCGGCGGCAAACTCCACCGTGTCTTCCATAACTTTTACCGGGGTGCGTATTCCCACTACCGTGGCCTCTTTGAGCATGATAGAACTTTCGCTGAGGGCGAAAGGCTCGAGGCGCAGGTCTTTGTCGGCCATGGTCACGTTGCGGGTCTGGGGGTCGTAGCCTACATACGAGGCTTCGACAATATACTTGCCCGGCGACAGGCCTGCTATGGCAAACCGTCCTTGGGTGTTGGTTACTGCCCCTTTTACAAGGGATGAATCTTTGGCGGCGAGAATCCTGACGGAGGCCTGGATAAGTTCTTCGCCGGTGGATGAGTCTTTGACGCTTCCACGAAGCGTGGCGGCCATCACGGTCGCCACGCTCGGGAATGCAAAAACCATCAAAACAATAAGTTTAATCAATTCTCTCATTTTCGAAAGCAAAGTTAGGCAAAATGAGTAGTCCCCGCAAGGGCTTACCGACATTTAAGTAAATTTTCCCGAAAAAACCACAATTTTTATCGACAAAAGCGGCGGACGCCTTTCAGTGGTGCCCGCCGCCTTTTATATTATATAATGTGGGTTTCTCAGTCGATGATGTCGAAACCGGTGTATTTGCGCAGGCACTCGGGCACTACAATGCCTTGGGGAGTCTGGTTGTTCTCGAGCAGGGCGGCCATGATTCGGGGCAGAGCGAGAGCCGAGCCGTTGAGAGTGTGGCAGAGGTGGGTTTTCTTGTCATCGCCACGGTAGCGGCATTTGAGGCGGTTGGCCTGGTAGGTCTCGAAGTTCGATACCGACGAAACCTCAAGCCAGCGACCCTGGGCTGCCGAGTAAACCTCGAAGTCGAATGTTATGGCCGAGGTGAAGCTCATGTCGCCGCCGCAGAGGCGAAGTATGTGCCAGGGCAGACCGAGTTTCTCGAGCAGACCCTGCACGTGGGCTTTCATCTCTTCGAGAGCGGCGTAGGAGTTCTCGGGCTTCTCGATGCGCACGATCTCAACCTTGTCGAACTGGTGCAGACGGTTGAGGCCGCGCACGTCCTTGCCGTAGCTGCCGGCCTCGCGGCGGAAGCATGCCGAGTAGGCGCAGTTCTTGATGGGGAGTTTGTCGGCGGGGATGATAACGTCGCGGTAGAGGTTGGTGACGGGCACCTCGGCGGTGGGGATAAGGTAAAGCTTGTCGGCGTTCACGAAGTACATCTGGCCTTCTTTGTCGGGGAGCTGGCCTGTGCCGTAGCCCGATGCCTCGTTGACAACATAGGGGGGCTGCACTTCAAGGTAGCCTGCCTCCGATGCCTGGTCGAGGAAGAACTGGATGAGGGCGCGCTGCAGTTTGGCTCCCTTGCCGAGATATACGGGGAATCCGGCGCCGGTGATTTTAACGCCGAGGTCAAAGTCGATGAGGTTATATTTGCGGGCGAGCTCCCAGTGGGGGAGAGCGTCGGCGGGCAGGTCGGGCATGGGGCCTCCGGTGAGCTCTACCACGTTGTCGGCGGCAGAGGTGCCTTCGGGCACGCCTTCGTAGGGTACGTTGGGTATGTTGAGGAGCTCCTCGCGAATCTCGTTCTCGGTGCGCTCGAGCTCTTCGGCCAGGGCTTTCTGTTCTTCTTTGAGCACGGCTACGCCTGCTTTGGCTTTTTCCGCGTCGTCTTTGCGGCCTTCTTTCATGGCTTTGCCAATGGAGGCTGCCATGCGGTTGAGTTCGGCGGCGGCGTTGTCGTTCTTGAGCTGGAGGCCGCGGCGAATGTCGTCGAGGGCGAGTACGCGGGCTATGGGTTTCTCACCTTTGAAACCTTTTACGGCCAGCCTTGCTACTATTGCTTCGGGGTCGGCCTTTATCTGTTGGAGGGTAAGCATTGTCTCTTGGGAGTGTTATCTTATTTTGTTAAGAAGCTCTTTTACGATAGCCGAAATGGCACGGCCGTCGGCCTTGCCTGCGAGGGCTTTTGTGGCGGCGCCCATTACCTTGCCCATGTCGGCGGGCGACGAGGCACCTGTCTTGGCAATGATTTCGGCAACGGCAGCCTTGAGTTCCTCAGGCGAGAGGGGCTTCGGCAGGTAGCTTTCAATCACGGCACACTCGGCAAGCTCGCCGGCGGCAAGCTCGGGGCGGGAGTTCTCCTCGTAGATGCGCGCGCTCTCGCGGCGCTGTTTTGCCATTTTGGTAAGAATCTTGAGGGCGGCCTCGTCGGTGAGCTCGCCATTGGAGCCCGGAGCCGTCTTTCCTTCTATAAATTCTTTTTTGATGCCGCGCAGAGCCTGGAGGCGGGCCATATCTTTGGCCAGCATGGCTGCTTTGATGTCGGCTTCAACCTGTGTATATAAATCCATATTATATATGTGTTTGTTTCAAGCCGCAAAAATACAAAAAATAAGGCAGACCCCGCTGCCTGCCGCCGAAAAATTTTGTCATGTTGTGAAAAAAGCGTACCTTTGCATGCAATAATAAACAATCATTCCTGATGAGTTCTTTTATTGCAGACAGAGTGAAGATGGACGGTCTTACCTTCGACGACGTCCTTCTTATTCCGGCGTATAGCGAAGTACTGCCGCGTGAGGTTAACCTCAAGACACGTTTTTCCCGCAACATCACACTTAACGTTCCGCTGATTTCGGCTGCCATGGATACGGTGACCGAGAGCCAGCTCGCTATCGCCATCGCACGCGAGGGCGGTATCGGTGTGATTCACAAGAATATGTCGATTGCCGAGCAAGCCCGTCAGGTGCATGCCGTGAAGCGTGCCGAGAACGGCATGATTTACGACCCCGTGACAATCCGCCGCGGCTCAACCGTGGCCGACGCCCTGCGCATGATGGCCGAATATCACATCGGCGGTATCCCTGTGGTCGACGACGAAGGCAAGCTCGTGGGTATTGTCACTAACCGCGACCTCCGCTTCGAGCGCGACCAGCAGCGCCTCATCGACGAGGTGATGACTAAAGACAATCTCGTCACAACATCTTCATCGACAAACCTCGAGGAGGCTGCCGATATTCTCCAGCGTCACAAAATCGAGAAACTCCCCGTGGTCGACTCCGAAGGCAAGCTCGTGGGCCTCGTTACTTATAAAGACATCACCAAGGCTAAAGATAAACCCAACGCGTGCAAGGACAGCCGCGGCCGTCTGCGCGTGGCTGCCGGTGTGGGCGTCACCGCCGACTCCATGGAGCGCGTCGATGCTCTCGTCGCTGCCGGTGTCGACGCTATCGTTATCGACACCGCCCACGGCCACTCCAAGGGTGTGGTAGGCGTTCTCGAGGCTGTCAAGAAAAAATATCCGCAGGTCGACGTCGTTGTAGGCAACATCGCCACCGGCGAAGCTGCCCGCTACCTCGTTGAGCACGGTGCCGACGGCGTGAAAGTAGGCATCGGTCCCGGCTCTATCTGCACAACACGCATCATTGCCGGTGTGGGCGTGCCCCAGCTCTCGGCCGTGTACGACGTTGCCAAGGCTCTCGAAGGCACCGGCGTGCCCCTGATTGCCGACGGCGGCATCCGCTATAGCGGCGACATCGTAAAGGCGCTCGCTGCAGGTGCACACTCTGTTATGCTCGGAGGCATGCTCGCAGGCGTCGAGGAATCGCCCGGCGACACCATTATCTTCAATGGCCGAAAATATAAATCGTACCGCGGCATGGGCTCGCTCGAAGCCATGGAGAAAGGCTCGAAAGACCGCTACTTCCAGGCCGGTGAAACCGACGCCAAGAAACTCGTGCCCGAAGGCATCGCAGCCCGCGTGCCCTTCAAAGGCAACCTCTACGAAGTTGTTTACCAGATGCTTGGCGGCCTCAGGGCAGGCATGGGCTACTGCGGAGCCTCTGACATCGAGCGCCTCCACAAGGCTCAGTTCACCCGCATAACCAACGCCGGTGTTGCCGAAAGCCACCCCCACGATGTGGCTATCACCGCCGAAGCCCCAAATTATTCCGTAGGTCAGTAATATACCGCACACAATAAACCACAATTGGCGACGTTACTATAAGTAGGCTCTGCATGAAGCGGAGCCTGCTTATAACTTTAAAATAGTAAACCAAGTAATCCATAGTATGAAAAATAGAATTCTCGCCGCCGCTCTTGTCGCCCTTTGCGCAGGAACTGCCGCCGCACAGAATACCGACCCGGTGCTCATGAATGTTGCCGGACGCCCTGTGCACCAGAGCGAGTTTGAATACCTTTTCAACAAGAACAATAGCCAGCAGCTTGAGAAACAGTCGCTTGACACCTATCTCGACATGTTTGTCGACTACAAGCTCAAGGTTGCCGACGCTCTTGCCGCCGGTCTCGACAAAACTCCCGAGTTCGCAAACGAATTCAAAAACTTCCGCAGCGACCTGGCCGCCCCCTACTTCCGCGATGCCGACGTTGCCGAAGCTCTCGTGCAGGAAGCCTACAATCATCGCCTCTACGACGTGTATGTGAGCCATATAATGCTCCCCGCATCGCCCGACGGCGAAGCCAAACTCGACTCGCTCCGCAGCGCTATCCTTGCCGGAAAGGTGTCGTTCGAGCAAGTTGCACGCGACTATTCTATTGATAAGTACAGCGGCCCCCGCGGCGGCCTCATGGGCTTCGTTACCCCCGACCGCTTCCCCTGGCCTTTCGAAGAAATGGCCTATAACACTACCGAAGGCGAGATTTCGCCCGTAGTAAATTCAGGCATGGGTTACCACATTATCCGTGTGGAGAGCCGCACTCCGGCTATCGGCGAGGTCAATGCCGCACATATCCTCCGCACCACCCGTGGCAAGTCGCCCGAAGATGCCGCCGCTGCCAAAGTGACAATCGACTCGCTCTACACCGTGCTCACTCAGGGCGCCGATTTTGCCGAGCTTGCCAAGAAATACTCCGAAGACCCCGGTTCCGCTGCCCGTGGCGGTGACCTCGGCTGGTTTGGCCGCGGCGCTATGGTTGCTGAGTTCGACAGCGTGGCTTTCGCACTCCCCGACGGTGGTCTCTCTAATCCTTTCGCCACCTCGTTCGGCTACCATATCATCAAGCGTAACGGCCACAAGTCGGTTGCTCCCCTCGACTCGCTCCGCCCCGCTATAGAGGCTGCCATAAGCCGCGACGAGCGTTCGCGCCGCCCCGAGGAAGTTGCCATTGAGCGCATCATGGCTCAGTATGGCGCTGCCGTCAACAATGCCGCTATCGACCGTGCCGATGCCATAATAGCCGCTGCCGGCGCTCTCGACTCTGCCTCGATAGCTTCTGTAGCCGCTATCGACGAAGCTGCAGCCACATATAACGGCAGTACGGTTTCTTTTGCCGAAGTTGCCGCCGCGCTCCCCGCAAACGGGGCTGTTACACCGGCCCGTGCGCGTGAGGTAATTGCCGCTGCTGCAAACGATAAGCTCCGCGATGCTGTTCTCGAGCTTGCCCGCACTCAGCTCGAAGCCGATAACGCCGACTACCGCAACCTCGTGAACGAGTACCGCGACGGTATTCTCCTCTACGAAATCGCCAACACCAACGTATGGGACCGTGCCGCCAAAGACACCGAGGGCCTCAAGGCTTTCTTCGAGAAAAACAAAGCCCGCTACGCATGGCCTGCGCCCAAGTTCAAGAGCTATATTCTCTTTGCCACCAACGACTCGGTGCTCAACCTCGCAATGGACTATGCCGCTACACTCAGCACCGCCGACCCCGCCAAGTTCACCCAGGATATGCGCACCCGCTTCGGCCGCGACATCAAGGTTGAGCGCGTAATTGCCGCCAAGGGTGAGAACGCTATCACCGACTTCCTCGGCTTCGGCGAAGCAAAGCCCGAGACTGCCGCAAATAATAAGTGGAAAGCCTACAAGGCGTTCAACGGGCGTGTTATCGACGCTCCCGAAGAACCCGCCGACGTCCGTGGGGCAGCCGTCACCGACTACCAGGCCGAGCTCGAGAACCAGTGGATTCAGAAGCTCCGCAAGAAATATAAAGTGAAGGTCGATAAGAAAGTATTCAAGAAACTTAAAGAGCAGTATGCCAACTGATAAGCTCCGTCTTATCGCTGCCGCCTCGCTCTTTGCAGGCATCATCACCGCCACCGGCACCCTCGCTACAGGGTGCTCCGGTGGCGCCGATGTTTCTGCTGACCCCGATGTGCTCGTTGCCATAGGCAGCGAGACGCTGCGCACCCCCGAGCTCCGCAAGGCTGTGCCCGCCGGGCTCCCCGAGGCCGACAGCATAGCCGTGGCTCACGCCTACATGCGCTCGTGGATTGAAACACGTGTGGTGGCGCTCCGTGCCGCCGAGGTCGTTGATATGGACGAAATCGACCGACTCGTTGACGACTACCGCGCTGAGCTCGTGATGAACCGCTACCGCAGCGCCATGGCTGCTCAGGCCTCCGACGGCATCTTTGCCGAGGACTCGCTCCGGGCTTACTACGAGAGCAACCTCAATGCTTTCAAGCTCGAGCGCCCCATGCTCAAAGGCATATATCTCAAGCTCCCCGACGACGCCGACAAGCTTGCGCAAATCAGGCGCCTCTATAAATCAGACAAGGAGGCCGACCTCGACCGCCTTGAGAAGGCCGCTGCCTCAGAGGCAATACACTACGATTATTTCCGCGACAACTGGATAGACATCGAGCAACTCGAGACACGTATCCCTGCCGACTTCGAGACCCTCAAACCCCAGTTGGCGGCGCGACGCCCCGTCGATGTCACCAGCGATGGCTTCGTATACCTCCTCTCAATCAGCGATTACCTGCCTGCCGGTGCCACCATGCCCTATGAGGCTGCCCGTCCGCTCATCCGCGAACGCATGCTCGCGGTCAAGCGACTCGACTACGACCGCCGCCTCCGCGAGAGTCTGTTCAACAGCGCCGTGGCCGACGGTACGGTAGTTTTCCCCAATAAAAATCCATTAAAATAAACATAAATCATTATGAAAATCAAAGCAATGCTTTTGACGGCAACCGCTGCCGCCGCTATCCTCGGCCTTGCATCCTGCGGTGCAAAGCAGGCCGAAACCGAAGCCGCTCCCGAAGCGCTCCCCGTTGAATATGTACTTAATGACGCCGATAACATCCTCGGCGACACTATCGAGGTTGAGGGTCTCGTATCGCACCTCTGCGCTCACGGTGGCCGCAAAGCATTCCTCGTAGGCTCTGTCGACACCACCGCTATCCTCCGCTGCGAGGCTACCGCCGAAATGGGTGGCGCTTTCGCTCCCGACACCAAGGGCAAGACTATCACCGTGAAAGGTATCGTTCGTGAGAACCGCATCGACGCCGAGGCTATCGCCAACATGGAGGCCCGCCACGCCGCCGCCGACTCTGCCGCAAACGCTCACGGCAGCTGCGACACCGAGAAGAAAGCCCTCGGCCAGCAGAACATCGACACCTTTGAAGCTCGCATGGCCGATTTCCGTGCCAAAATCGCAGAGCGCGACTCCCTCGAAGGCAAGCCCTACCTCTCGAACTACTTCATCGAGACTCTCTCTTACACCGTTGACACTCCCGAAACCGAAGCTGAATAATCTTCTCCGGCAAAAATAAATCAACCCGCCTCAGGCATATGCCCGGGGCGGGTTTGCTATGTGGTATGGAAGCTTTATCAGTACGCTGTTGAGGGGAGAGGAGCGGGCTTATATAGTGCCCACTACTACGAGGGCTATTGCTATGGCTGCGAGCATAACCGATGTGATTACGAGTGATACAACCCACGATTTCGATGTCTTGGGCAGACTGAAGAGCACCGAGGCGCAGCCCCAGGCTATGGCGCCGAAGAGAATCACGGCGAGCATGAATCCGGCCATTATTGAGCCAAGCAGGCTCCATGCCATGCCCGAGAGCTCAAGACCCTGCAGGATAACGTCGCTGGAGGCGAAGGCCATGGCGAGGGTGCCCGAAAGCACGCAAAGGAAGCCTATGAGGCAGGCAAAAGAGACAACCCCGGCAACGAGGCCTATAAGCCCCAAAATGCACTTGCCTACGATAGCAAAAAAGGTGTTGAAAAAGTTGCCGTCCTCAACTGCCGGAGGGGTGGTGGGGGAGTCGGCTATTATAGTCTGGCCTACGGTGTCGAGATTCACCGGTTCGCCCTTCATCTGCAGCACCTGCCGGGGAGTGACGGCGGGCGGAATAATCATCCACGCAATCAGGTAAACCAAGGCCAGCGGGAAGAGCTTGGTGCACAGCGCAAGTATAATAAGGAGCAGGCGCATTACATTGGCGTTCCAGCCGAGGTATACTGCAAGGCCGCCAACCACACCGCCGAACACCTTGTTCTTCATGTTGCGGTAGAGTTTCTTGCGCGTGGGCATGTTGAACGATATAAAGGGGCGCGAGCCTTCCTGGGCCTGTGCCTTGCCCTCGCCCGAGCTTTCGGGAGCACCTTCGGCGGGAGTATCGCTGAGGTCTTCGGGGCGCCCCATGGTCTCGATTACGCGCTCTACGTCGGCAAGCACTATCACCGCCTTGCCTTCGTTGATTTTTTCGTTGAAATGCTCGCGGATGCGGCTCTCTATGTCGGCGACTATCTCTTCGCCCTCATTGCCGCTGAAAGTGGTCTTTAACTGTTGCAGATAGTTTTGCAGCAACATGAAAGCGTCCTCGTCGATGTAGAAAATCTGGCCGTTGACGTTTGTTGGGTAAGTACGTTTCATTCCTGTGTGGTGATTGTAGATTTAGACAAGAGGTGGTTTACGGTGAGGTTGATTTCGTCCCACGACGCTTTGAGTTGCTGTAGGAACTGCGAGCCGAGAGGTGTTATGGAGTAATATTTGCGGGGCGGCCCCGAGGGCGATTCTTCCCAGCGGTAGGAGAGAAGACCGTCGTTTTTGAGGCGGGTGAGCAGGGGGTAGAGCGTTCCTTCCATTACTATCAGATGAGCCTCTTTCATCTCAGTGATAATCTCGGAGGCGTACGCATCGCCCTCGCTCAATAGCAGCAGCACGCAAAACTCCAGCATCCCCTTGCGCATTTGCGATTTTAGATTGTCGATGTTAGTTGGCATTGAATGTTTTTTTGTTTTTAGATTGTAGATTAAACCAGGGGGCTTTGTTTTACGATGCAAAGTTAGACACTTTTAAAGTACTATGCAATACAAAGTACCTTGAAAGTGTGTGAGATTAACAATGATTAACAATAGGCCGAGGTCAGCCCAGTCAGACAAGTCGGACGAGTCCGACCCGTCCGACAAAGTGTTTTCTCAGGGAATATTTTAATTCAAGTTCTTGTAAATCACCTCATACTCGCTCACCATCCTCTTGACAGAGAAATTCTCCTCTACATATCTGCGGGCTTCGGCAGCGCGCTCAAGGGCTGCGGGGTAATTGTCGATTATGCGAGCGAGCGCATCGGCGCAGGTGGCGGGGTCGCCGTTGGTGAAGGTTTCGCACAGGCGCCCGCGGTCGGCGACCTCCCAGGGGCCGCCCCCTTCGGGAACCGCTAAAGGCAGCCCGGCGGTCATGCCCTCGGCAACAGTTAGGCCGAAGCCTTCGTAGCGCGAGGGGTGACACATTATATCATAGTCTTTGAGAGTCGCGTATATCTGCGCGCGTGGTACATTTCCCGCGAAATGCACATATGAGGCAACTCCTCGCTCCGTGGCCAGGCTGCTGAGCTTATCGAGGTCATCGCCTCCGCCTATGAATGTAACATCCACGTAGTAGCCCCGTTTGCGCAGTGCTGCCACGGCTTCAATGAGAATATCCTGACCTTTTTTCTCGGCCATAAGGCGCGATACCTGCACGATTTTCACAGGCTTGGTAAGTGACCGGGCGCCTCGCGGAGCTATGCTCTCGGTTCGGATACCGTTGCGCACCACTTCGATGCGGGCCTTGGGCACGCGAGACCTCACATCCTCGGCCACGGCGTCGGAGATCGCCGCCATATGCGTGCGTGAGGCATAAATCATAGGTATGTTAAGGTCATGCACCGTGAAGAGGGTGCGTCCTTTCATCACTTTCAGCAGGCCTGTGAGCTTATGTGCGTGCACATGAATCACATCGGGGCGGCGGCGCAGCGCAAAGAGGTTGAGCCGTGCCATAAGAAGCAGGGGGGCCGCGCCGGGAGTGCGGTCGAAGCGTGATACACGCACAGCGGGGTCGAGGGTGCGCATCACCTTCTCGTCCTCGCCGCGGTTCACTATAAGGAGCTCTACCTCGTGGCCGCGGGCTATCTGCTCATTGGCTATGTCGACGAGCATGGTCTCGGCGCCGCCCGTCAGCATCTGGAAAATAATGTGGAGTATTTTCATAGTTGCCCAAAGTTACGAAAAATTCAACATTCTGGCACGCGATTTGTTAATTTATAAACAGATTCAAGAAAGAAAAACTATGAAAAAAGCGCTGTCTACCCCCAAGGCAAAGGCTCTTGCCTATCACAGATACCCACGGCCCGGCAAAATCGAGGTCGTGCCCACAAAACCGTTCTACACCCCCGCCGACCTCTCGCTGGCCTATTCGCCGGGTGTGGCTTTCCCATGCCTGGAGATTGCCTCCGATGTTAATAATGTGTATAAATACACCGGGCGCGGCAATACAGTGGCCGTAATAAGCAACGGTACCGCAGTGCTCGGCCTCGGAAACATTGGCCCTGAGGCCGCAAAGCCCGTTATGGAGGGTAAGGCACTCCTCTTCAAGATATTCGCAGGCCTCGATGCATTTGATATTGAGGTCAACGAGACCGACCCGCACCGCTTTGTAGATATCGTTAAGGCTCTCGCTCCGACTTTCGGAGGAGTTAACCTCGAGGATATCAAGGCTCCCGAGTGTTTCACTATTGAGCAAGGCCTTGTGGGTCAGTGCGGTATACCCGTCATGCACGACGACCAGCACGGTACTGCCGTGATAGTTGCGGCCGCCTTTATCAACGCACTCATCGTGCAGCAGAAAGAGATTGCCGATGTGCGCCTCGCCGTCAACGGCGCAGGGGCTGCCGCCATTGCCTGCACCAATCTCCTTGTACGCCTTGGCGTACGCCGCGAGAATATAGTAATGTGTGACAGCAAAGGTGCCATTCGTGCCGACCGTGCCAATTTGTCAGCCGAGAAAGCCGCATTCGCCACCTCGCGACCAGACGTCCATACTCTTGCCGATGCCGTGCGCGGCGCCGACGCTTTCCTTGGCCTCTCGGTAGCCGATGTGCTCACGCCCGAGATGCTCGCATCAATGGCTCCCCGGCCTATAGTCTTCGCTCTCGCAAATCCTAACCCCGAGATTGCGCGCGACGCCGCCTTGGCAACACGCTCCGACCTCGTTTATGCCACCGGGCGCTCCGACTATCCCAACCAGATTAATAATGTGCTCGGCTTCCCCTACATATTCCGCGGGGCTCTGGACTGCCGCGCCTCTGTCATTAACGAAGATATGAAGCTCGCTGCCGCTCACGCCATAGCGGAGCTTGCCCGCAAGCCCGTGACAAAGGCTGTTCGCGAGCTCTACCCCGACGAGCACCTTGTTTTTGGTGCCGAATACATCTTGCCCAAGGCTTTCGACCGCCGTCTGCTCGTTGAGGTTCCTGCTGCCGTGGCACGCGCCGCCGCCGAGACGGGCGTGGCCGCGCGTCCGCTCGACGACCTCGAGGCCTACGGCCGACGGCTTAAAAAGTATGTGAGCGACACCGACGGTGCTCTCCGCAACCTCATTGCCTCGGCTGCGGGATAAGAAAAAGCTTAAACAACAAGATAATAAAAACGAGGGCGCCAAGTGTTTGGCGCCCTCGTTGATTATGCAGTCGGACTGTTAGTAAACGAGTTCGATGTCGTCGATGTAGAGAGTGGAGTTCTCGCGACCCTCGAAGTAGTCGCCGTAGCGCGAAGCCGAGGCAACGAAGATGATGTTCGAAGGTGTTACGCCGGCCTTGAAGTACTCAATGGGAATTGTGATTTCAATGAGGCCGTCGCCCTCTGTGGCTGCGGTGAACACGTGTTCGCCGTAAGCAATTACGTTGGCGCCGTTCTTGTTGAAGAACCACTGGTAGTCGGCGTTGGTGCGCACAACCTGAGGCCAATCTTTCTGGTTGGTCTGGTTGTTGCCGTCCCATGTCATCATGGTATCGTCAACAAGGGCAATGTATATTATGCCTTCGTCGGCGTCGCCGCTGAGGTGTGTGCCGGTGCCTTTCTTGGTCTCGGTTCCGGGAGTATATTTGGCCCAGAGTTTCACTTCCTTGGGTTCGAGAGTGAAGGGCCGACCCCAGCCGAGCACGCCGTCCATGACTTCGGTGTAGAGATATGCACCGATGAAGATGTTGCCGGCGGCAAACTTGCCAGCGCCGAAGACGACTATCGATTGCGACACGAGTTTGGCAGAGTAGTTGCCGGAGTGCTTGTAGTCGCTGCTCTTGTCGGTGATGTTCTTGTTGAGGGTTGATGAACCGTGGTTACCCGAATCCCAGAACTCAACTTTACCGCTTGCACTCGGGAGTATCACCTTGCCGCTTGTGCTCCATTCCTCGAAGCTGGCGTTGGGGAGCTGGTCGTCGAGGGTGGTGAAGGTGGCGATGATAGCCGAGGTGAAGTCGCCTGCGGTAGCGCAGTACTCATAGGTGGTGTTGCCTTTGAGGCCCTGCACGGTGGCTGTGATTTCCGAGCCTGCGCCGCCGGTAGCGGTGGCATCGATGTGCTGCCATGCGGCATCGCCTGCGCGGCGGTAGTTGAAGCCGAGAGCACCGGCGTCATCTTTGGCAAGCTGGGCGCGGAGCACGGCGTCGTGGTAGGCAACTGTGCCCGCTGCGAGAGTGAGCACGGGAGCGTCGCTCACCGAGAAGGTGAGTGTAGCCGTCGAGGTGGCGCTGCGGCTGTCGGTGGCGCTGATAGCGAAGGCATATTCGCCCTGGGCGAGATTGTCGAGCATCTCGGGCTCGAAGTTGATTTGAACTATGGTGTTGTCGGCCTCCTCATTATAGTTGTATGAGAAGTTGATACCGGCAGCTTCGAGAGCGGTGCGGCCAGTCTCGTTCATGTTCACCAGCGAGCACTCTGTGCCGCCGAGCTCGGCGATGTTGGCAAGCCACTCACTCTGCAGTTCTACATTGTCGATTTTCGTTGCCGATGTGATATACACCGATTTGCGGCCGAATTTGCCGGGCTCGCCGGTAATGGGGTTGGCAATATCGAAGTCGTAACCCTCGATTTTGGGCGCGGCGATAACCTTGATGTCGGTGCGCACCTCTATCTCGGTCTTGTCGATTTTGATAGAGAATACCACGCCGCCAACCTCATTGGTCTGCTTGGTGTAAGTAACGTTGAGGCGGTACTCGGTTGCAGGAGCGGCATTTTCGATAACGCCTTCGTAGGTGAAGTCGTCGCCGTTGATCTGCTTGCCCTGCAGAGTGAAAGTGAGGTCTTTGGAGTACGACGGCATCATGAAGTAACCTTTGGCGTCGGTGCGACCCTCGAAGGTGAGGGAGCCGCGCTTGTGCGATACTGTCATGGTGTAGTCGCTGAGCACCTCGTCGAGGCCTTCGGCGTAGTTTACCGAAACCACGGTGTTGGCAATCTTGCAAGCAAGGTTTACGGGAGTGGTTTCGCCGGCCTTGATTTCAAAGTCCTCGCGGCCTTTGAAGAAGCGCTTGTCCCACGAAGCCGATACTGAGTCGCCTGCATAGGCCTCGGCAACGTAGCTGCCGGTCACGAGGTCGATAGTTGCGGGCACTTCGGCAATGCCGTTGTAGCGGCGCACAAGACCCTTTTCGTTAGAGATAAGTATTTTGCAGCTTTCGGCGAGCTCCTGGTCGGTAGCGCGCGATACCACCTCGACGTCGGAGCTGAGGGTGGCGCTGAGAGCCAGGCTGCCTTTGCCCGAAGCATCGAATTTCTCTTCCGAGCATGCTGCGGCGAGGGTGGCTGCACCAATAGCCGCAAGGTAGATATATTTCTTGTTCATTGTTGCGGAAGATTATTATTTGACATCAAAGATGAGCGAAGTGGAGGCGGTGTTGCCCTCGCTGTCGGTAACGGTGATAGTGAAGGTGTCTTTGCCTGAATATAAACCGAGAAGCGAGGTGTCGATTGAGGCATCCCATATGAAGTTCGAGATGTCGAAAGGCACTGCTGTCTGGCCGAGGACTTCGGCACCGGCTGCGAGGCCGAGGCCTTTCAGGGTCTCTTCGAGGTCGCCGGGGTGGGCGAGGTCGAAGGTTACAACGCCGTCAACAACGGGGAACATGCTCTTGAGCACTGCGTCGAGCTCGCCGTCGCATACGATGTTCACCATGAGTTTCTCAATGCCCTTGGGCGCGGTGATGTTCACGGCTGCTTTGCCGAAGCTGGGGGCGCTGGCGGCGGTGAGGGGCATGGCCTCGTTGAGTTTCAGGTTGGCCGAGTCGCCGAGGTCAAAGGTAATGGGAGCCTGCGGGTCGACGGGTACGTCGGGCACGTCGGGGTTCTCAGGTTCTTCGGGCTCTTCGGTGGGGCGGTCGTTGGGCTCCAGAGGAATGTTGTTCTCCGATACCACAACGTTCTCCGATACATTGACGGTGGTCACGCTGAGGTCGAGCTGTATGCCCGAGCCGTCGATAGTGCCGGTCTGCTGCGGAGGAATGGGGCCGTCTTTGAGTGTGTAGGTGAGGATGTGGTGCTGACCGGCCTCTACAGTAGTGAAGGTGCGGCGGTCGCTGCTCTTCACGCCGTCGATAGTACCGTTGAGCTCTGCAACCATGGTCATCGAGCCGGGGATGTGTTTGAAGTATCCGGCCGAGGTGGTCGAGGGGGTGAAGGTGAGTTTGGCGGTTGAGGCTTCGCCTGCGGTGATGTCGACGGTAACGTCGTCGCCGAGGTGCTTGCGGAGCTCTTCGTCGAAGATTACCGTTACTTTCACCGACTTGAAGTAGGCTGTTACTTCGCCGAGCATGGCAATCTTGCCGTTTTCAATGGCAAATTCCTTGCTGCCTGCGTAGTAGGGCTTGTCCCACTCGGCGGGCTGCACTTCGTGCGACTCAACATCCACGCGGTACTGACCCACGGGGAGAGTCACGATTTCGGGCTTGGAGGCGTACTTCCAGCTTCCGGCCACGCTTTCGTCTTTAAGATTGGTGATGGTAACCTCGAAGTTGTCGAGGTCTACGTCGTCGGCAGCACGACTGCCCGACTCGACAACCTTCATCATCTCGTCGGTGTCGACGGTGAGGCTGCCTAAGTCTACCGAGCCCTCGGTGCTTGTCGGCGGATTCCAGTTTTCGGAGCACGAGGCGGCGCCGAGAACCACAGCTCCCGCTGCGAGTATGCTTAATATATTGGTTTTCATTGCTTTCAAGCGTTAGTAATTAAGAATGATGTGGTCTACATACAACTTCGAGCCTATATAGCCCTGAGCGGTAGTTACAGTTGTCTTCGGCGGATAGGTGAAGTTAGTCTCGTTAAGTTCGAGGCAAGACGCATTGGCCGATGACTTGAATATAACCACAATTTTTGCTGCCTTGGCGAGCGAGGGTGCGTAGGTGAGGGGCACGGTTACGGTGTCGAACTCGCTGTTGGTGAGCTGCACGGTGTTTGAGCGTATTACCGCGCCTTTTGCGTCGAGAACGCGTATCTCTGCGGTGCCGTAGTCGGCGCTGTTCTTTGCTATATATTTAGAATAGAAAGAGAGAGACGACGGGCGCGATGTGCAGGCGATGCCTGAGTAATTTGCTGTTTTGTTTGCCGCATCATAGACACCGAGGTAGAGCTCGCCGGGAGTGCGGTTGTCGCAACGGAATTTTGCGAATATACCCAACGCGTCAGCTACGGTATTGCTGCCGCCCCAGCCAACGGTCTGGATAAGGGCGCCGGTGCTGCCTTCATAGGCCTCGGCACCGCTCACAGGGGTCGTGCCTGATTTAGCCGAGTAGCCACAGCCGGGAGCACCTGCCGAACCTCCTTCAGATGTAGTGAGCAGGTTCAAAGTACCCCAGGGGCCTTCATTGCCTGCTGTTGCCGAGGGATAGTCTACCTGCCAGTAATTGTGTTTGTTGCCTGAGGACCACTCTTCAAGCTCGTTGTTGGGGAGCTGGAAAACGCTTTCGGTGGTACCGGCTGCCGATTTCGAGCGCATGCCCGAAACCTGAGCCTTGAACTCGTAGTTTGTGGCGGGGGTAAGACCGCTTATTTTGTAATAGTTACCTTCGGCCGTGGCGGATGCCGTCTTGAACTCAGTCTCACCTTCGGCACGGATAAGGAACGAGGGCGACGAAACATCGAAGTTCTCTCCTTCTTTAGCTGTGACTTTGGCGTAGGCGTAAGTGGCGTAGACGTCGTTGTCGGCCACGGTTATATCAAAAGGGGCAAGGGGAAGGGTGTACGAGCTGCTTACGCCGCCGCAGGTGGCTGTAACGAGGAGTTCCTCTTCGAGGTCGGGGCCTGCGAGGGTCACGATGTAGTCGCTCATGGCGCGGCTGTTGGGAGCCGAAACCTCAACGATTTCAAGGGCTTTGGCTGTGCCGCTGTTGGGGTTGAGGTAGGTGAACTTCACGTTCTCGGCTACATCAGTGCCGTTGAAGGCGAGTTTGAGCTTGAAGTTTTCGCCGGGCGAGAAGTATTCGCCTGCCGAACTGAGCTCGAGCTGTACACCTTCAACGTTGAGTGTGAGCGTCATAGGCTCGCTGGCGCGGCTCAGACGGTCTTTGGTGGTCACGGTGAAGGTGGTGGTGTTGTCGCCTGCGGCGAGCACCTTGATGTGGCTGAGGACTCCGGCAAAGTCAATCACACCCATCTGGTCGGGGTTGGTCCAGAGGCCGAGAATCTTGAGGCCGAGACCCTGGAGGGTGGCTTTCTGAGCCTCGTCGGCCTGCATGAGGTCGATTTCGGCAGGCCAGCCCTGGGCGAGGAGCGAAGCCGAGGAGGTCTCGAGAATCACGTTCTGCACCTTGGCCTGGGCTGTGGTGGTAATGCTGAGGTCGTCTTTGAACGAGAGTCCGGCAACTACGTCGAGGGCGGTGCCGGGAGTGAAGCCCACAGCATTGGTTGTGGGAGGATCGGTGGCGAGCAGCTTGTCGCTGAGGTCGATGGTGATGTCTTCAACGGCGAGCTCTTCGGGGAAGCTGATGTTGAGGGTTGCATCGCCTACGCCGCCGTCGTTAACGTCGACAGTCACAACGTAGTGGTGGCGTGCCTCGGCGGCAAGTTTAGGCAGCGAGGCCGAACCGTTGAAGCCCGAGGGAGTGGTGTATTTCACCGTAATCTCAACCTCGCCTGCGCTAAGGTATATGGGGCGGGTTTCGGTATCGGCGTAAGTGTGTGTCGATTTGCCTGTTACATCGGCGCTCCACTCGGTCATATACTTCTTGAAAGCGTCGGTGTAGTTAATCGAAATCATAGTGTTGGCAAGCGAGGCTGTCAGGGCCAGGGTAGTGGTCTTGCCGTCGGCAACGTTGATGTTCTGGCTGCCGTAGTAGTAGGGCTTCTCAAAGCCTTCGTCGCCGGCGGTGCCGTAGTAAACTTCAAACGAGTAGTCACCTACACTGAACTCTGTCTCGGGAGAGAAGTCGCCGAGGCGCTCCCAGGTGTTGGCATACGAACCGTCGGCCTTGGTAAGACGCACCGAGAGGTCGTCGGCGGTGAGCTCACCCTCGGCACGCGACCGTGGGGCGTCGCTCCGCGATGAAGCAGCCTCGGTGTCGAGGCCTACTATGGGGGCGATGCGACCGCTTCCGCTACGCGAAGGGCCCCATTCGTCGGCGCAACCGCACATCAGCGAGGCTGCTGCTACGGCGCTTATCCCCAATAGGATTGTTTTTTTCATCTTGTGTTGATTTGGTTTATTGATAGGTTGTTTAATTCTTGGAAGTCGAGTGTAAGAATTGGTCAGTATAACGATTCTTAACCTTTATATGATTACACAAAATCTTCGCAAAAGTAACATATTTTTAACAAACACACAAGAAAATAGGCAAAATATGCCAATTCTTAGCCGTATATGCCAGTGCCCGAAGAGGCAATCGCGATTGGCGCAACACTAAGATTTGCCCAAAAGTAAGCCGGAGAGCCGCGGCGATTGCCTTAGGCAGCGTATCAGCAGTACGCAGGCGAGCAGCACGCCGGCAGCTATCGCAGGTGATATGAGAAAATTATGCACAAATGGACTGAAACTATATCCTGCCAGACGGGAACCGAGATAATCTTCGAGGATGAACTGCTGCAGGATGTATATGCCAAGGGTTTCGGCTCCGAGGGTGCACAGCGCTTTTCCAGAGACTGTTGCGGGTATATTGCGACCGAGCCACAAAAAGAGGCTGAAAAAGAATATTGAGCCTGCGGCTGCCGTGGCGTGTTTGAAGGCTATGCGCCCACCTGTTTCAAGCATACGGACAAAGTCGCCGCTGCGGAGAGCGTCGAAGCGGCCGCTTATCACACGCACGTTCTCGTCGTAGAATATTAAAGCAATTGTAAACAGGAGTCCTGCGGTCAGAGCTATCGCGCCGCAACGAGGCTCTATGATATCCATGTGCCGACGTACGAATATACCAAGTAAGAAAAACGGGTATACCGCATCGATATTCCACAGCATTATTCCTTGGCTTAATATGAGTGTCACGGCCACGCCTGCCACAGGGCTTGGTGTAGCGCGTAGTGCAATCCATGCCAATACGGTGCATGCAAAAGCACTCTTGAGATACCAAAGGTTGTTGGCCAGTACGGCGCAGAGCCCAGATACGCCCCCTTCGAGCCAGCCCGACAGCATGTAGTACGACCCGAAAATCAAGGCAGGAACCAAAAGCTGCCGCCCGCGTCTCAGAGCTACCTCTCCGAGGCTGCCGCTGAGCAACGATGCCGAGAAAAAGCCTGTGAGCAGCATGAAGAGCGGCATGTGGAAAGAGTAAATCACCGTGAAGAGGCGACGTCCCGCAAAGCTGTCGGGCTCAAGAGCTTGCAACGAATGGCCCCACAGCACTAAAAATATGCCGAAGAGTTTAAGTGCGTCGAGCGGGGCTATCCGTTGTCGTTCTTTCATATCAGGCTACGGCCGCTTTTTGTCGGCGCCCGAAGAGGCGGTCGATAATCTGTGCTATGGCGCCGTCGCCGGTAATGTTGCAGGCAGTGCCGAACGAATCCATTGATATATAGAGTGCTATCATCATGGCGTTGTCGGCCTCGCTGAAACCGAGTATGCCCGAGAGCAGTCCTAATGAGGCCATTATGGCTCCGCCGGGAACACCGGGGGCGGCCACTATGGTTATGCCGAGCATGGCCACGAATCCGGCGAAGGTTACGGGGTCGAGAGGCATGCCGCGCACTATCATCAGGGCGGCGGCGCACGACACTATCTTCAGCGTCGACCCCGACATGTGTATGGTGGCGCAGAGCGGTATGACAAAGCCTGCCGTCTCGCGACTCACGCCCGTGCGCACTGTCTGTTCGAGAGTCACGGGTATGGTGGCTGCCGACGACTGTGTGCCAAGGGCGGTGGCGTAGGCCGGAAGCATGGTGCGCAGCGACCGCAGCGGGTTGTAGCCCGAGAAGAGCGAGGCTATGCAGTACTGGGCAATGAGCAGCAGCACGTGTAGCGCGAAAATCACCGCAATGATTTTTATGAAGGTGACAAGTACGGGTGCCACTGCGCCCGTGGCGGTCATGTCGAGGAAGATATTAAAGATGTAGAGCGGCAGCAAGGGGATAATTGCTTTGCCTATAACGAGCTCTATCACAGTACGGAAGCTGTCGAGCCCGCGTTTGAGGGCGCCGGCGCTTTCGGGGCGTGCCGCGCAGCCGAAGCCGAGCACGAAGGCGAGCACAAGGGCTGTCATCACGCTCATAAGCGGGTCGATGCCTATGGTGAAGAAGGGTTGCACGCCGGCAGCGGCAGCGTCGGCGGCCGCAGTGTAGGATCCGGGCTCTATGAGGCGCGGGAATACCGTGGCCGAGGTAAAGTAGGCCAACATGCCCGACCCGAAGGTCATGGCATAGGCTATGAGCACCGTGGCGCCGAGCATGGCGCCGGCTTTGCGACCGATGTCGGCTATGGCGGGTGCTACGAAACCGACTATCAGAAGCGGTATCGTGAAGCCGAGAAACGAACTGAAAATGCTGCCGAAGGTGGCGAAAAAGCGCATGGCCCACAAGGGCAGAACGTAGGCGGCGCCTATGCCAAGGGCTATGGCAATGGCAACGCGGCCGAGAAGACTGATGCGCAGCGAGGGAGTTTTCATGGTGGTGTGGTGGTGAAAAGAGAGAGGGTAGGGTGGGGGTCAATCGGCGTCGTCGCTACCCGGTGGCACGAGTACGGCGCTGAGCTCCCACAAGGCGTAAATTGGTATAAAGACTAAGAATAAGGTGAAGGGGTCGCCCGTGGGGGTAATGAGGGCGGCCACTATGAGCAGCGCCACAATGGCGTGGCGGCGGTATTTTTTGAAGAAAGGTCGCGTGAGTATGCCCATTTTGCCAAGCAGCCACGCCAGGAGCGGCAGCTCGAACACCGCCCCCATCATGATGAGTATCATGAAGAAATTATCCATATAGGAGTCAAGCGACACTATAGGCGTTATGGCGGCGCTAAGGCGGTAGTCGGCAAGGAAGCGCACAGCAAGAGGGAACACTAAAAGGTAGCCCACGGCAACGCCGAGGTAGAACATGAGGTTGCCGAAGATAAAGGCGCGCACGGCACCGCGCCGCTCATGCTCGTAGAGAGCAGGGGCTACAAAGCCCCACAGCAGATAAATTATCACGGGGAAGGCTACAAGGCAGGCCGTCCAGCCCGCAGCCGAGAGGTGTATAAAGAGCTGTGAGGCAAGCTCGAGGCTCACGATGTCGACGCTGAAGGAGGCCGGAGTCGCCATGTCGGCCATACCTGCGGCAGCGGCCACCCGGTTGAAGAAAGTATAGGTGACAAATGTGCCCGAGCACGGCGCCATTATCACATTGTCGAAGAGCCAGGGCATGGCGGCAAAAGCGGCTACGGCAATCACTGCCACAACCGCCGCTATACGGAAAAGCACCCGGCGCAAGGCGTCGAGGTGGTCCCAGAAGCTCATCTGCACGTCGGCCACTGCTAAGGCGTGAGGGTGTTAGTGCTTCTCGTCGTCTTCTACTGTCTTGTTGATTTCTTCCTTGGCTTCGGCCATGCCCTTGCGGAACTGCTGGATGCCTTTGCCCACGCCGCGCATGAGCTCGGGAATCTTCTTGCCGCCGAAGAGAAGGAGTATTACAAGGAGTATTATTACCCACTCCCAGCCGCGCATGTTACCTAAGAAGCAAGGAATAAAAAGCATAGATGCCATAGATTTAATGTGTTGCGATTTATTAGAGTTGTAAAGTTAGCGATAATTCGCCAAAAATGACTAACTTTGCGGAGTTTTTTAGGATATTTTATAAAAGACACTATATGAAAGCATATGTTTTTCCCGGTCAGGGTGCCCAGTTTGTAGGAATGGGCAAAGACCTCTACGACAACAACGCCGAGGCCCGCGAGCTCTTCGAGAAAGCTAACGAGATTCTCGGCTTCCGCATCACCGACCTCATGTTCAACGGCACCGACGAAGACCTCCGTCAGACCGCCGTTACCCAGCCCGCCATATTCCTTCACTCCGTGCTCCTGGCCAAGAGCCTCGGCGCCGACTTCAAGCCCGACATGGTTGCCGGTCACTCGCTCGGCGAATTTTCGGCTCTCGTAGCAGCCGGAGCCCTCAGCTTTGAGGACGGTCTCCGCCTCGTGGCTGCCCGCGCCAACGCAATGCAGAAGGCTTGCGAACTCACAGAGTCGACCATGGCCGCTGTCATCGCCCTCCCCGACGAAAAGGTTGAGGAAATCTGCGCCGGTATCGAAGGCACCGTTGTGTGCGCCAACTACAACTGCCCCGGCCAGCTCGTTATCTCGGGCGAAGTGGCAGCTATCGACGCCGCTTGCGAGGCTCTCAAAGCAGCAGGTGCAAAACGTGCTCTCAAACTCAAGGTGGGCGGTGCCTTCCACTCGCCCTGTATGGAACCCGCCCGCGCCGAGCTCGCCGAAGCTATCGAGCGCACCGAGGTACACACTCCCGTATGCCCCGTGTTCCAGAACGTTGACGCTCTTCCCCACACTGACCCCGCCGAAATCAAGGCCAATCTCGTGGCTCAGCTCACAGCTCCCGTGCGCTGGACGCAGACCGTGCGCAACATGATTGCCGACGGCGCTACCGAGTTCGTTGAACTCGGCCCGGGCAAGGTGCTCCAGGGTCTCGTGGCAAAGATTGACCCCGCTGCCGCAGTTTCAGGCATGCAGTAATCAGGCCTCCTGAACCAACTCTTACGCCCGCACCTCTGCGCCGCCGCTGACGGTGGCCCCTTGGCGCGGGCGTTTTTTACATTTCCGTTCTATATTATATATGAGTAATATCTGCCACATCACCGACCTTACGACCCCGGGAGTCGAGGTGTTTGCATCGCTAACCGAGGC
The DNA here is from genome assembly GCA_947573485.1 of uncultured Porphyromonadaceae bacterium. Classification (GTDB taxonomy): domain Bacteria; phylum Bacteroidota; class Bacteroidia; order Bacteroidales; family Muribaculaceae; genus CAG-873. The sequence goes on from CANPGB010000009.1 coordinate 77,305, forward strand.
TCAGCTCCGCAACAGGCTCGACCCGGCCAACGCAATATTCATCGCCGAAAGCCCCAAGGTGATACGCGTGGCTCTTGACGCCGGATATACCCCCGTGGCGCTGCTGTGCGAGGAGAGGCACATTGCAGGCGATGCTGCCGACATCATAGCCCGTTGCCCCGATATACCCGTCTTCACGGGCTCGCGCGAAATGCTTGCCGGGCTTACGGGCTACACCCTCACCCGCGGTGTGCTATGCGCCATGCGCCGACCTCAACCCGCGGCTGTCGCCGACATTCTTGCCGATGCGCGTCGCGTGGCCGTAATCGACGGCGTGGTCGATACTACTAATATCGGTGCTATTTTCCGCTCGGCGGCAGCCCTGGGTATGGATGCAGTGCTGCTCACGCCCACGTCGTGCGACCCTTTGAACCGCCGCGCCGTAAGGGTGTCGATGGGTACCGTGTTCCAGATTCCATGGACCTGGCTCGATGGCGGATATGACATGCTCAATGCCCTTGGCTTCAAGACTGTAGCCATGGCTCTGCGCAATAATTCCGTGCCCCTCGATTCGCCCGTGCTCAGTCGTGAGCCCCGTCTGGCAATAGTGCTCGGCACCGAAGGCGACGGGCTCGCCGACGGAGCAATCAAAGATGCTGATTATGTGGTGACTATCCCCATGTGCCACGGCGTTGACTCGCTCAACGTGGCCGCGGCCTCGGCGGTGGCGTTTTATCAGTTAGGGGTTAGGAGTTAGGGGTTAGGAGTTTCTTGGTTAGGGGTTTGGGGTTTCCTCTGCTGTTACCTTTTTTCTTTTGGGGTTGCTCGGGAACCAGCCTTTGCGCACGCGTTCTTCCTGCTCGAAGATTTCTTTTATCGACCAGAACGACGAGAAGGCGGCTACGCCCGCGAGGGTGGAGAGTATCGTGTTCTCAACAATTATCGAGGCGGCGCAGAGCGCTATACCCAGCACGAGAAACCATTTCCAGCAAGCGGTGCCGAAATAATACTCGCTTTTTATTACTATAGGGTGGAAAATGCCTATTATCAGGAAGGTGGCGAGGCCTACGGTGAGGCCGGAGAGGTGCCATTCGGTGAGAAATTCGCTTATCATAGGCTACAAAATTACTACCATGGCGCCGCTCTTTGTTAGGGTACACGAGTTTATTAAGTATAATTAACAAATTTCACGCCGATTTGGAAAGGTATGTTAACGCTACGTCATTTTCGGCTCGTCTTTTGTTAATTATGAAATGCAAAGACCGTACCTTTGCAGAATAAACACGTAGAAACAACTCAAGATGCAGAATATACTTACCGATTTGGTACGCCTTCAAGAGAAAGCCTACGGGGCCGCACGCGAAGCGTTCAGCGTCATAAATATCGACGCCGCGCGCTGCGACGCCACTTCATGGGGTGAGTTCGCCTCCAAGGTCCAGAACATGGCTTGCGCCTTCGAGATTCTCGGGCTGCAGCCTGCCGACATGGTGGCCGTTCTTGCTCCCAACTGTGCGGAAATCCTTATCACCGACTTCGCTTGCTACCGCAACCGTGCGGTACCGGTGTCGATTTATGCCACATCGAGCCCTGAGCAGATCAAATATATAATTAATGACGCGGGCGCGCGGTTCGCCCTCGTCGGCACCCCGGCTCTCTACCGCGCCGTCCGCTCGGTGGCCGCCGAGTGCCCCTCTCTCGAGAAGATAATAACCGTAGACCCGGCCATAGTCTTCGACGCCGCCGACACCACCTCGATGCGCTTCTCCGAGGTGCTTGAGCTCGGCTCTGTGGCATCGCCTGCCTGCCGTGCCGATGTTGCACTGCGTGCGGCCTCGGCTACCCCCGACGACATCGCCACCCTTATCTATACTTCGGGCACTACCGGCGAGCCCAAGGGCGCCGTGCTCACTCACAGCTGCTTCAACGCCGCCCTCGACACTCACAAATCGTACCTCACCATGCTCTCCGACAGCGACACCTCGGTGTGCTTCCTGCCGTTGAGCCATATCTTTGAGAAAGCCTGGACGTATTTCTGCCTCACCATAGGCATACGCGTGGCCATAAACACCGACCCCAAACGCATACAGGAGGCTATTCCCATTGCCAAACCCACCTGCATGTGCAGTGTGCCCCGCTTCTGGGAGAAAGTCTACACTGCCGTGCAAGATAAAATAGCAGGCATGAAAGGCGTGCAGCGCATGCTCGTGGAGCGCGCCCTTAAAGTGGGAGCCAAGCGCAACCTCGAGTATAAGCGCCTCGGCCTCGAAGTGCCCTGGTGGCTCGAGAAGCAGTATCAGTTCTTCGACAAGCGCGTATTCGCCAAGGTGCGTAAGGTGATAGGTATCGACAACGGGCGCTTCTTCCCCACCGCCGGCGCTCCTATCTCGCCCGCTATCGTGGAGTTTCTCCACGCCATAGGCGTCAACATAGTGGTTGGCTACGGCCTCTCGGAGACCACAGCTACGGTGAGCTGCTATCCTGCCGTCGACTTCATAATAGGCTCTGTTGGCACACCGCTGCCCGGAGTGCAGGTGAAGTTGGGCGCCGATAACGAAATCCTTGTCAAAGGTCCCACGGTGATGCGCGGCTACTATAACCGCCCCGAAGAGAACGCAAAGGCGTTTACCGACGACGGCTGGTTCCGCACCGGCGACGCCGGGCTTTTCGACCTCAACGGAGCACTCGTCCTCACCGACCGCATCAAAGACCTCTTCAAGACCTCGAACGGCAAGTATATCGCACCCCAGGCCATTGAGAGCCGCCTCGGTCAGGACCGCTACATCGAGCAGGTGGCCGTCATCGGCGACCAGCGCAAATATGTGACCGCGATAATTATTCCCGCCTTCGGGGCTCTCAAAGACTATGCACGCCGCAAAGGCATAGCTTTCAGCTCGGTGGAAGACCTCGTGGAGAACAGCGAGATTAAGAAATTCATAGCCGAGCGAATCGAGCGCCTCCAGAAGGGGCTCGCCGGTTTCGAGAAAATCAAGAAGTTCACACTCCTGCCCAAGGAGTTCACTATAGAGAGCGGTGAGCTGACCAACACCCTCAAAATCAAACGCCCCGTTATCAACACGCGCTATGCCGACGAGATAGAGGCGATGTATTGCTGAGTATAATATGATTGAGAAAACTTCAAAAATATCTGTTTCGGCAACGCCCGAACGCGCTGTCCTCGTGGGACTTGTGACTCCCACGCAGGATGAGGCACGCTCCGCCGAGTATCTTGCCGAGCTTGCTTTCCTTGCCGACACCGCCGGTGCCGACGCCGTGAAAACCTTCACGCAGAAGCTCGATTATCCTAACCCGCGCACCTTTGTCGGTAAGGGTAAACTCGAGGAAATCAAGCAGTTTATAGAGGACGACGGCGACATTGCCATGGCGATTTTCGACGATGACCTCTCTACCAAACAGGTGCTCAACATAGAGCGCGAACTTGGTGTGAAGATTCTCGACCGCACCAACCTCATCCTCGATATCTTTGCCAAACGTGCTCAGACTGCCGAGGCCAAGACTCAGGTGCAACTCGCCCAATACCAATACCTCCTGCCTCGCCTGACTCGAATGTGGACGCACCTCGAGCGCCAACGAGGCGGTATCGGTATGCGTGGCCCCGGTGAGACACAGATAGAGACCGACCGCCGTATTATCCTCGACCGCATATCCTACCTCAAAAACGAGCTCAAAGCCATCGACCGCCAGAAAGCCGTGCAGCGCAAGAACCGCGGCAAACTCACCCGCGTGGCCCTCGTGGGGTATACCAACGTAGGGAAATCGACCCTCATGAACCTCCTCTCCAAGAGCGATGTATTTGCCGAGAACAAGCTCTTCGCCACCCTCGATACCACTGTGCGCAAGGTTGTTATCGACAATCTTCCATTCCTCCTTACCGATACGGTAGGTTTCATTCGCAAACTCCCCACACACCTTGTAGACTCTTTCAAGTCGACCCTCGACGAGGTGCGCGAGGCCGATATTCTCGTACACGTTGTAGATATATCGCACCCCAACTTCGAGGAACAGATAGAGGTTGTCGACAAGACCCTCCGCGAGGTGTGCAACGGTGCCGACAAGCCCATGCTTCTTGTATTCAACAAGATAGATGCGTATACCTGCGTGCCCAAAGACGCCGACGACCTCACTCCACGCGAGCGCTGCAACATCTCGCTCGACGAGCTCAAGGCGTCGTGGATGGCGAAGATGAACGATAACTGCGTGTTCATCTCGGCCCGCAAAGGCACAAACATCGACGAGCTCAAACGCAAGCTCTACCAGATGGCGCGCGAGATACACCTCACCCGTTTCCCCTACAACGATCTCCTTTACCAGACTTACGAAGACACCGCTGCCGAAGATGTAGATAAATAAATTTGGCAACATCGGAAAAATAGCGTAACTTCGGCCAATAAAAACATACCTTTTCTACACCTGTTATGGATTCTAAAACACTCACTCGGGCGGCCGACAACATAAGGATTCTCGCCGCTGCTATGGTTGAAAAAGCCAAATCCGGTCATCCCGGCGGTGCCATGGGTGGCGCCGACTTTGTCAACGTTCTTTTCTCCCGCTTCCTCGTGAGTGACCCCGACGACCCCACGTGGTTTGCCCGCGACCGCTTCTTCCTCGACCCCGGCCACATGTCGCCGATGCTCTACTCGGTGCTCGCGCTCTGCGGCCACTATACCCTCGACGAACTGCAGCAGTTCCGCCAGTGGGGTTCGGTTACCCCCGGACACCCCGAAGTCGACCCCGAACGCGGTGTCGAGAACACCTCGGGCCCTCTCGGCCAAGGCCATACCATGGCCGTAGGTTGCGCCATAGCAGAGCGCTTCCTCCAGGCTCGCTTCGGCGATGTAGTGTCGCATAAGACCTACGCTTTCATCTCCGACGGCGGTATCCAGGAAGAGATTTCGCAGGGCGCCGGACGTCTGGCAGGCTTCCTCGGTCTCTCGAACCTCATAATGTTCTACGACTGCAACGGTGTGCAGCTCTCCACGATGGTGGAAGACGTTGACACCGAAGACTATGCCGCAAAATACCGCGCATGGCACTGGAACGTGATTGAAATCAACGGCAACGACCCCGAGGAAATTGCCAAAGCAATATGCTCGGCTGAGGCCGAGACCGAAAAGCCCACTATCATCATTGGCCGTACGATTATGGGCAAGGGCGTTGTAAAGGCCGACGGCTCCAATTTCGAAGGTCAATGCTCAACTCACGGGCAGCCTCTGAGCAAGTCGGGCGCCGACTTCAACGCCACTATCGCCAATCTTGGCGGCGACCCCGAGAACCCCTGGCAGGTGTTCCCCGAGGTTGAGCGCCTCTATGCCGAGCGCCGCGAGGAACTCCGCCGCATTGTGGCTCAGCGCCGCGCTGCTTACGACGCCTGGGCTGCCGAAAACCCCGGCCTCGCTGTCGAACTCAAGAGCTACCTCGAAGGCGTTGTGCCTCAGATTGATTACGAGGCTATCGTACACAAGGCCGACATCGCCACCCGCACCGCCTCGGCCGATGTCCTGGCCGTGCTCGCACGCAAGGTAGGCAATATGATAGTATCGTCGGCCGACCTCGCCAACTCCGACAAGACCGACGGATTCCTCAAGAATACTACCGCTTTCAAGCGCGGCGACTTCTCGGGAGCTTTCCTCCAGGCCGGTGTCTCTGAGCTCACCATGGCGGCCGTTATAAACGGTATTGCCCTTCACGGTGGCGTTTTTGCCGCGTGCGGCACCTTCTTCGTGTTCTCCGACTACATGAAGCCCGCAGTGCGTATGGCCGCACTTATGGAGTTGCCTGTCAAGTATATATGGACCCACGATGCCTTCCGTGTAGGTGAGGACGGCCCCACCCACGAGCCCGTTGAGCAGGAAGCTCAGATCCGTCTGCTCGAGCAGATGACCAACTTCAGCGGACGCCCCTCGATCATGGTTCTCCGCCCCGCCGACGCCGCCGAGACCTCGGTTGCCTATAAAATGGCAATGGAGAATACCCATACCCCCACAGCCCTCATACTCTCTCGCCAGGATATAAAAGACCTCCCCGCGCCCGAAGGTGAGACCCGCTACCATGCAGCTCTCGGTGCCCTCAAAGGCGGTTACACCGTGATGCGTCCCGATGGCACCCCCGACGTGGTGCTCGTTGCCGACGGCTCCGAAGTCTCGCTCCTCTGCGAGGTTGCCGTGCTCCTCGAGGCCGACGGTGTGCGTGCCGCAGTGGTGTCGATGCCCTCGGCAGGCGTGTTCAATACCCAGTCGGCCGACTACCGCCGTCAGGTGCTTCCCGACGGTGTTCCCCAGTTCGGTCTCACCGCCGGCCTTCCCATTGCGCTCCGCATGATCGACGGCTTCAACGGCAAGGTGTTCGGCCTCACCCGTTTCGGTGCTTCCGCGCCCTATAAAGTGCTCGACGAGAAATTCGGATTCACCCCCGAAAACATCTACCGTCAGGTACTTGAGTATATCGGACGTTGAATTATAAATTTGTGCGGAGTGTTAAAATTTTCGACCCTTCCGCACAAATTTTAGACTTTTTTGTTATAAAGTCAAAAAAAAGTTGTAATTTAGCGCACTGAAACTAAGCAGAAATAATTCATTCAACCAATAACTAAGCTAAACTCTTATGAAAAAAGCTACTCTTTTCGCTGCCGCCTGCGCACTCTTCATTGGTGCACAGTCGCTTAGCGCTCAGGAGTCTGCCCAGGAAATCACTTATGTGAACGATCCTTCGCAGGGCGTCCTCGTAAACCGTATGAAGGACAACTGGTTCATCACTGCAGAAGGTGGTGCCAGCTTCTGGGTTGCTCCCCTCGGTGTTCACCGCGAAGCCGGTGACCGCTTCATGCCCGCTGCTTCTATCTACGCCGGTAAATGGTTCTCTCCCGTATTCGGTGGCCGTTTCGGTGTCAACTACCTCGGCCTCAAAGGTCTCTCCGACGGTAAAGGTTGGGTAGGCGACCTCCAGGGCGAACCCATGATCGACGGCCGCTACAACAAAACCAAATTTGCTGAAATCGGCCCGGTATTCGACCTTATGATCAACCTCACCAACTGGTGGTGCGGCTATCGTCCCGGTCGTGTTTACAACGCTACTTTCTATGTAGGTGCAGGTGCTTACTTCACCCTCACAAAGCACTACAACGCAAAGGGCGAAAGCGAAGGCTTCAAGCACACCGACCACGAGCTCATGACTCTCCGTGCCGGTCTTATCAACAGCTTCAACGTAAGCAAGCACGTTGCTATCTCTCTTGACCTCCGTGCAAGCGGCCTTTCGTCTATCCAGAACGAAGGTACCACCGGCTGGAACAAGAAATCGCTCGCTCTCCAGGCTTACCTCGGCGTTACCTACAACTTCAACAACACCGACTGGAACGCTCCCCTCGTACCCGTTTGCCCCGAACCCGAGAACTGCGACGCTCTCCGCGCCCGTCTCGCCGCTGCCGATGCCCGCATCGCCGACCTCGAGGCTCAGCTCAAAGACTGCCTCAACCGTCCTGTTGAGACTGTCGTAGAGAACAACGGCCCCCTCGCTACTATCTACTACCCCATTGGTGTTTCGCGCCTCAGCCGCGAGAACCAGCGCGTAGTTAAGGCTATCGCTTATGTTATGACTCAGAACCCCGGCAAGAAATACACCCTTACCGGCTGGGCCGACAACTACACCGGTACCGACAACATCAACATCCGTCTCCGCAAAAACCGTGCTGAAGGCGTTGCAAAACTCCTCAAGGCCAACGGTGTTGCTGAAAGCCAGCTCAACGTTACCACAAACAACGGTAACCTCTCCGACCTCGGCGAAAAGTGCGTATCGCTCGACCGCGCCGTTACTATCGAAGAAGCTAAATAATAAGGCTTAAAACCTTTTTCCGCGCCCGCGCTCTTCTCTGAGTGCGGGCGCTTTCTATATATAGATTCATGAAAAATAAATTTGGCATTGCGGCGGCTTATTTGTATCTTTGCGCATAATTATAGACAAACAATTCAACTACTATATATGGCAACTAAACCGTTTCATTACCAGGAAATGTTTCCGCTCGGCCCCGACACCACCGAGTACTATCACCTCACTTCCGATTACGTCCACACCGAGACATGGGGTGGACACGAATTCCTTGTCGTAGACCCGCAGGCACTCACCGTGCTCGCACGCCAGGCCACTCACGACAACGCTTTCATGCTCCGTCGCGAGCACAACGAGATGGTCGCCAAGATTCTTGCCGACCCCGAAGCAAGCCAGAACGATAAGTTTGTGGCTCTTACCATGCTCCGCAATGCCGAGGTGGCTGCCAAGGGCGCCCTGCCTTTCTGCCAGGATACCGGCACAGCAATATGCCACGCCTCCAAAGGTCAGCGTGTGTTCACCGGCTGCAACGACGAGGAACGCATCTCCGAGGGCGTGTACCTTACTTATACAACCGACAACCTCCGCTACAGTCAGAACGCTCCCCTCACAATGTACGATGAGGTGAACACCGGCTGCAACCTCCCCGCGCAGATCGACATCCACGCTACCGAAGGCGACGAATATCACTTCCTCTTTGTGGCAAAGGGTGGTGGCTCGGCCAACAAGACCTACCTCTACCAGGAGACCAAAGCTACAATCAACCCCGACAAACTCGTGCCCTTCCTCATCGAGAAGATGCGCACACTCGGCACTGCCGCCTGTCCTCCCTACCACATTGCCTTCGTTATCGGCGGCACATCGGCAGAGAAGAACCTCGAGGTTGTGAAGAAAGCATCGGTAAAATACCTCGACTCGCTCCCCACTCACGGCAACGAGTACGGCCACGCTTTCCGCGATATCGAGCTCGAGAAAACCCTCAAGAAAGCCTCTGAGGAGCTCGGCCTCGGCGCTCAGTTCGGCGGCAAATACTATGCCCACGACATCCGCGTTATCCGTCTGCCCCGCCACGGTGCTTCCTGCCCCATCGGCATGGGCGTGAGCTGCTCCGCCGACCGCAATGTGAAAGCTAAAATCAACCGCGAAGGCCTCTGGATTGAGAAGCTCGATGCCAACCCCGGCGAACTCATCCCCGAAGAATACCGCAAGGCCGGCGAAGGCGAAGTTGTGAAAATCGACCTCAACCGCCCCATGCCCGAAGTACTCGCTGAGCTCTCGAAGTACCCCGTATCGACCCGCCTCTCGCTCAAAGGCACCATCATCGTGGGCCGCGACATTGCACACGCTAAAATCAAAGAGCGTCTCGACAAGGGCGAACCCATGCCTCAGTACCTCAAAGACCACCCCATTTACTACGCCGGCCCCGCCAAGACTCCCGCAGGCATGCCTTCGGGCTCCTTCGGTCCCACCACGGCAGGACGCATGGATAGCTATGTCGACCAGTTCCAGAGCGCCGGTGGCTCAATGATCATGATTGCCAAGGGCAACCGCAGCCAGGCCGTTACCGATGCCTGCCACAAGCACGGCGGCTTCTACCTTGGCTCTATAGGTGGCCCTGCAGCCGTACTCGCTCAGAACTCTATCAAGAAAGTAGAGCTCCTCGAGTATCCCGAACTCGGCATGGAGGCTATCTGGAAAATCGAGGTTGAAGACTTCCCCGCATTCATCCTCGTCGACGACAAGGGCAACGACTTCTTCACCCAAATCAACGAGAAGTGCAAAATCTGCGGGCTGAACAAGAAGTAAGAGGGCGTTTAATAAGAAATGTTAATGGATTTGAGCTGTATTTTTGAGGAAATTTTTGTAAATGAGGAAGGAGCGTAGCGAGCTACGCGACTGACGAGTGTGCGGAAATTTACCAAAAAGACGGCCAAAGACATTGACAATTAAAATATATTGAGTGAGTGAAATTTGCAAATGGTTGGTTACAACCACTTCGCAAATTTTACGAACGAGCCATTTTAAGGTTTATTATTAAACACCCTCTTAGCCTCGGGTGTAATATATAATGGTGCGGCGGGGTCGAGCTTTCACCCCGCCGCATTATTTTTAAAACTTACTATTATGAAGCACCTGCGTTTCACTGTTTTAACTTTTATATTGCTGATGTTTGGTTTCTTCTCGCGTGCCGAATCGAATACGCCGGAGTTTAAAATCCCCGATTTCTCGCTGCCGCGAACCGTTATAAAAGATGCTTCTGCAGTCCTCGACAAGGCCGACGCCATGCCCGACAGCGGCCCCGTGCGCCTGCGGGCTATCCTTGAGATTCTCACCGCGCAGTGCGCCATAGACGCCGACTCGGCTTTCGCCCAGCCGGCTTTCATTGAGGAACAGCTTGCCAAAGGCACCCTCGACGATGCCACCAAGGCCATGTTCCTTACTCTTGAAGCCGACGTATTCAATAAGATTTATACAAGGGACCAATATGCCTATAATCGGGTCGACGCGCCCCTTGAACCCTATCCTGCCGACATTTCGGAGTGGAGTGGCGAGCAGCTCCGCACGCGCATTATAGCCCTGCTCGACAGTGCTGTAGCTCTGGCCGACGGCAATACCCCTCTGTCGAAGTTCGATGTCGCCCTCGACTATTCGCCGCAGGCGCTTTCATATATCCCTACCGTCAAGGCTTTTGCCCAATATAAGAAATTCGATGCCCTCAGCCGCTTCAGCCGTAGCTCGGGAATTGACTATAAACGGCAGGCTTCTGCTTTGGCCCAACGGCTCATCGAAGAGAATCCCGCTCCCTCGGCGCCTTATTTCTATTGGGTAGCTGCCAAGAATACGCTTGATCACAAAGACGGCAAACCCCTCATCGAAATTTACAAGAAATATGCCGGATATGAGCCTGCCCGCTACCTGCTCACTGCTGCCAACAGTTATTTATCCAAGCTTTCGGCATCCGGTATCGTGTATTCCGTAGAATTTGATGTCGCTGCAGCCACAGAGCTCTGCGGGATTTTGAGGCAATCGCTTGCACAGTTCCCCGACTGGTACGATAATAACAGACTGAAAAATGCTCTAAACGAACTTACACTCCCCCTTGCCGAAATATCTGTTCCTTCTACTGTGGCGCCGGGCTCCTCATTCGACATAAAACTGAAATGGGCAAATGCCGATAGCATAGATATCGCTGTCTATGCGCTGACTCCGACCTTCACCAACTATAGATCGAAGGCGGTAAAGGCTTCGATGCAGCGTGTCGACATCAAATCGCTGTACCCTGCCTCCACATATGGCACTTCGGAGTATTCGTTTACGCTACCGTCGCCCGGGCGTTATGCTGTGCTGACAACTGTCAACGGGAAATATTCAAGTGAAGATTGCTCCATTATAGATGCTTCGCCTATTTATCCATTTGTTGTGAACGGTTGCACCGATTATGCCGTAGGCGTGGCCGATTTCATCACCGGCAAGCCTGTTAAAGATGCCAAGGTGCTGGTCGGTGACAAGAAGACTGCCAAGAAAACATTGGGTGTGACCGACGGCGACGGCCTGCTTATTGGCAAAGCTCCGCAAAACAACGGGTGGAGAGGTCAGGTGCTTGGTTTCAAGTACCAAAACTATATATATGGCTCGAACCGTGATTTGTACCTCAACAATTTCCACCAACAAAGAGATTTTAACCCGCAGACATCGGTGGTGATATACACCGACCGCCCGATATATCACCCAGGCGATACCATTAACTGGGCTGCCGTTGCGGCTCTGACTAATTCCTATGGAGAGGGTCAGAAGCTCGCAGAAGGATATGAGTTCGATGTTGAAATTGACAACGCCAATGGCGAGAAAGTTGACTCGGTTCGTGCCACTGCCGACGGCCTCGGGCGTATCTCGGGCGCCTTTGCAACGCAGAAAGGTACTCTTACAGGATACTATACAATTCACGTAAAAGATAAGCTTAGTAAATCAGGCGCCGAATCTTTTGTAATGGTCAGCGATTACAAGGCCCCCGTTTTCGAGGCTTCGATAAACTCTGTAGAGCGTGACCTCCCCGCCAAGGGCGATGTTACAATCAAAGGCAGCGCTCGCACCTACTCGGGCATGCCCGTGGCCGGTGCTAAGGTCGAGGTGCTCATTCAGGGCGCTATGCGCTGGCGTTGGTTTGTGCCGCAGACTACCCTCGGCACAGTGGAGACTACCACCGACGCCGATGGCAACTTTACGGTGGTGGTTCCTGAGACCCTCCTCGAATCTGAGTTGGCCGACGGCGATAAGCCCTACACCGACTTCACCGCCTCGCTTACCGTTACATCTGGAACCGCCGAAACGGCAACAGCTTCGCGCTCCTTCACCACCGGCAAGCCTTATTCATTGGCCCTCGATACTCCCGAGGCCGTGAATATCGACAAGCCTTTCACGTTCACTGTCAAGGCTTACGATGCCAACTCCAAGGAGGCGCCCATTGCTCTCTCGTGGAGTCTTGCGTCTAAGGATGATTCCAAAGTTCTGCGCGAGGGTAAGGCTAACGCAGGCACTGCAGTGGAACTCGACCTCTCGGGGCTGCCTATGGCCGACTATATCTTGTCGGTAGAGCCTGCCGACAGCACTTTAGCAAAAAGCATAAAGTCGAATCCGATAGCGCTTTACAGCATCGAGGGACGCAAATTGGCTGCCTCGCTGCCCTTCATGTTCATTCCCGACACAAAGGTGCGCCCCGAGGGAGGTAAGCTCTCGGTGCAGATTGGCACCAACGCCGATGCAATTTATGTATACTCTTTCGTGCGCTGCGACAGCACCTTGCAAAAGTCGGATGTTCACCGTGTAAAGCGCGGATTCTCAAAAATCAAGATTGAGCTGCCCGACGGCTTTAACGCCGCCGACGCTCAGGTGGTGCTCCTGGCAGTGCGTCAGGGCAAGCTACTTGAGTCGACTTTGACCATTGAGAAAGAGGCTGCTGAGAAGGTGGAGATAATCGCCGAAAGCTTCCGCGACCGACTCCTGCCGGGAGCCTCCGAGACATGGCGCTTCCGCCTTGCAAAAGGCTCCGAAGGCATTGCCGATGCAGGCTTCATAGCCACGATGTACGACAAAGCCCTCGATGACCTCTACAGCATGCAGTGGCCCTCGCACTTCAATTTCTATAGCAGACGCTACGGCCTTGGTCTTTCGTATAATGGTATTTATGACGTCCATGGTGGTGCCCGCGGTTTGCTTGAACGGCTTAAAACCTCAGCTGTTCAATGGCCCGCTTTCCGCTTCTACGGCAACTACCGCTTGACTTCGGGCGGAATGTACTACGCGCGCGGCCTGAAAATGTCTGTCACATCGGCGTCCAATGCTGCCGTTACCGACTTGCTGATAGTTGAAGATGATTCTGTGGAGAGAGAAGAACTCGCCGCTCCCGAGGCTGCTGCCGACGCCGCCGACGGTGGAGCACGCGAAAGTCAGATTGAGTATCGAGAAGGCGATGTGCCACTCGCTTTCTGGCGCCCCTCATTGGTAACCGATGCCGAGGGAAATGTCGACCTCGTGTTCACCGTGCCCAATGCCAACACCACATGGCAGCTCCGCACTGTTGCGTGGAGCCGCGAGCTCGATGTCGCAACCTTTGCCGCTCAGGCTATGGCCAACAAACCTGTGATGGTGCAACCCAATGTGCCGCGCTTCCTCCGTCAGGGCGACAAGGCTCAGGTTCTCGCCACCGTATTCAATAATTCCGACGACACGCAGGCTGTGACCGCCACTGCCGAGATTTTTGACCTCGCTACCGGCGCAGTTCTCTCTGCCGTAACCCGCACCGACACCCTCGCCTCCAAGGCTTCGGCCACCATAGGTATCAACGTCGAGGCTCCCGTCGACGCCTCTGCTATCGGCTACCGCGTGCGTGCCGTAGCGGGCAACTTCGCCGACGGCGAGCAGGCCGCCATACCCGTACTCTCGTCGGCAGCCGCTATTATCGAGAGCACCGATTTCTATCTCAACCCGGGCGAGAACAAGCCTTTCGAGTTCACTCTCGACGCCACCGATGATGCCACCCTCACCCTGCAGTACTGCCAGAATCCCACATGGACCATTGTCAAGGCCATGCGAGGCCTCGCTGCAACCGAGTCGCTCTCGTCGACAGGCCTCGCCGGACAACTCTTCTCAGCCCTCACTGCACGTCATCTCCTTGCCACCAACCCGCAGATTGCCGAGGCTATTGCCGCATGGCGTGACAATCCCGGCGAGGAGGCGCTCAAATCAATGCTCGAGAAGAACGAGACCCTCAAGCAACTGATGCTCGAGCAGACGCCTTGGGTGCAGGCTGCAAAATCGCAGACGCAGCGCATGGCAGCACTCGCCGACCTCCTCGACAGCGCTCGTGCCGAGAAAGCCATTGCCGACGCCAAGGCAGCCCTCGCCAAGCTGCAAAAGCCCGACGGCGGTTTCGCATGGGGCTCTTGGAGCCGCGAGTCATCGGTATGGGCAACCTCTACCGTCCTCACCACCATGGGTATAGCCCGCTCGCTCGGCATGCTCGACGATTCTTTCGACGCACTTCTGCAGCCTGCCTTCGCCTACCTGCAGGCTAAGGCCGTAGAGGCTAAAGTGAGCACCGACCACGACCTCGCCCTTATCGCCGCCTACTTCCCCTCCTATAAGCAGAGCGTCGCAGGCGGCAAGATTATACGCGCCACAGTTGCCGACATCGCCGCAAACTGGAAGAAGAACACCACTGTAGATAAGGCCTATGCCGTGTATATCCTCAACAGTAGCGGACGCCCCACAGAGGCCGCCAAGGTACTGGCCTCTATCAGGCAGTTTGCCGTTGAGCAGCCCGGCAAGGGTCTTTGCTTCCCCAACGTTTCCGACATCCGCGCCTACGCCACCATTATTCAGGCCTATGCCGCTATGAAAGCCCCTGATGCCGAGCTCGACGCCCTCCGTCAATGGATTATAGTGCGGGCGCAGGCGCTCGACGACCTCGGCGCTTATAACCCCGACTACGTCATCGCTGCAATAATGCTCACCGGTTCCGACTGGACCTCGGCTCCCGTAGATAATCTCGTGAAGGTCAACGGCAAAGCTCTCGCAATCGACAAGGTAGAGAGCAGCACCGGCTACTTCGCCCAGACCCTCCCCGCAATGGACGGCAAACTCACCGTTACCGTGCGGCCCAACGGCGTCACCCCCTCATATGGCTCGGTGACAAGCCTTTTCAAGCGCACGGCAACCGAGGTTGAGGCTCGCCCCGGCACCGACCTCGCCATTGAGAAGCACTTCCTGGTCGAGAACGACGGCAAGTGGGTGGAAACCAAAACTTTCGCCCTCGGGCAGCGCGTACGTATCCAACTCACCCTCAAAGTGAAGCGCGACCTCGAGTATGTGAGCATCGCCGATGAGCGGGCAGCTACCTTCGAGCCTGTCGACCAGCTCCCCGGCTACGTATGGGACGCCCAACTCGCCTTCTACCGCGAGAACCTCGACGCCTCGACGCGCCTATTCATCTCTTGGCTGCCCAAAGGCACCTACCACATCACCTACGACATGACCGCCGCAGCCGCCGGCACCTTCTCTTCGGGAATAGCTACCCTCCAGAGCCAATACGCTCCCGAACTCACCGCCCACAGCGCCGGCTGCATGGTAGAAGTAAGGTAGAACAGTCAAATACAAAAAAGGGGAGGCTGTGTCATACGACATAGCCTCCTCATTTTTTAGGTTATAAGTTTGTTGGCGGGGCGAATCTATCGCCGGTATACCTGTGCCGCTTCTGGCGTTGAGGGTTTAATGCGCTATGTATTTAATCATCTAATAATGTCTCCACCTCATGTTTGAGTAAAGGCATGTGATTTATAACAATGCCCCAGAGAATATCCGGTTTTAATGAATCATAGGCATGAATTACAAAATTGCGGGTATCGACTACTTTGCGGGCAGATGTGATTGCGATTTCAGGTTTTATTTTGAGAACCTGATTCATGGCCTCGCCCATTATCTCGATATTTCGTTCAACACCTCTTCTGAAAAGAGTGTCATTGCAGAATGTGGCATATTCCTTCGGTCGGTCTGCCATAAACGATTCTATCTCTAAAATCGAAGATAGAATATCAGTGAGATACTTCCGGAGTTTTCTATCCATAAATTAAAAACTTCGTTTCGTCAAGCTCTTCTTTAAAAAAAGGATTCTTCACCGCTGTTTCATCAACGAGGTCAACTTTTCTGCCGAATAATGCCATTAACGCATGGTAAAAGTCAAAATAGTTGTCGGCATAATTGCGGTAATCAATCTCTGAGTTGAAGTTAACGAGTATGTCAACATCGCTATCCTCGTTGAATCGTGAAGTAAGAATCGAGCCAAAGGCATAAAGCTTGCTTACCTTATACTTCTTGCATAAGGCCGACAGCTTCTGTATATTGTCGTTTATCAACTTCATAAGTGGTCTACAAAATTACAATTATTTTATAGTATAACAAAAAATCAAGTCGCCGGATTTCATTTTTGTTCCGGCGACTTGATATATATGGTAACGTTCTGACTGTTTATTCCCACTCGATAGTGGCCGGTGGTTTCGACGAGATGTCGTAGCATACGCGGTTCACGCCGCGCACCTTGTTGATAATCTCATTTGAAACCTTGGCGAGGAACTCGTAGGGGAGGTGAGCCCAGTCGGCGGTCATGGCGTCGGTCGAGGTCACGGCGCGGAGTGCCACGGCGCGCTCGTAGGTGCGCTCGTCGCCCATTACGCCCACGCTCTGCACGGGCAGGAGTATCACACCGGCCTGCCATACTTGGTCGTAGAGGCCGCTGTCGCGCAGACCCTTGATAAAGATGTGGTCGGCTTCCTGGAGCACGGCCACTTTCTCGCGGGTCACTTCGCCCAGGATGCGCACGGCAAGGCCGGGACCGGGGAAGGGGTGACGGCTTATGAGGTGCTCGGGCATGCCTAAGGCACGGCCCACGGCGCGCACTTCGTCTTTGAAGAGCAGGCGCAGGGGCTCGCAGAGCTTGAGATTCATGCGCTCGGGGAGGCCGCCCACGTTGTGGTGGCTCTTGATTACGGTGCCCGTTATCGACAGCGACTCTATGCAGTCGGGGTAGATTGTGCCCTGTGCGAGCCACTTGGCGTCGGTAATCTTGTGGGCTTCGGCGTCGAACACTTCTATAAAGTCGGCGCCTATAATCTTGCGTTTGCGTTCGGGGTCGGTGGCACCTGCCAAGTCGGCAAAGAACTTATCCGACGCATCGACGCCGCGCACGTTCAGCCCCAGGCACTCGTAGTCGCGGAGCACGTCGGCAAATTCGTTTTTGCGCAGCATGCCGTGGTCAACAAAGATGCAGGTGAGGTTCGAGCCTATGGCACGGTTGAGGAGAACGGCGGCAACCGAAGAGTCGACACCGCCGCTGAGGCCGAGAATCACGCGGTCGTTGCCAAGCTGGCGGCGGAGTTCGGCAACAGTACTCTCTATAAACGACTCCGCGCTCCACGAGCAGCTCGCGCCGCAGATGTCTACAGCAAAATTGCGCAGCAGCTGCATGCCGCACTCGCTGTGGTAAACCTCGGGGTGGAACTGCACGCCCCACATCTTGCCGGGGGCCGCAAAGGCTGCGAAGCGCACCTCGGGGGTCGAGGCCACGCAGCTGTAACCCTCAGGGAGGGCCGTAATGGTATCGCCGTGGCTCATCCATACCTGCGCGCCCGTTTCGATGCCTTTGAATAGCGGGCAGGAAGCGTCGATATAGGTGAGGTGTGCACGGCCATATTCGCGCGAGGGGGCAGGTTCAACCTTGCCGCCGGCTGTGAGCGACATGAGCTGTGCGCCGTAGCAGATGCCGAGCACCGGCACGCGGGCTGCGATAGCTGCGATGTCGGTGGTGAAAGCGCCCTTGTCGTAAACCGACAGGGGGCTGCCCGAGAGAATCACGCCGATTATACCTTGTTCTTGTTCCTGCCCGAAAGGATACTTGTTGTATGGCAGAATTTCGCTGTAGATGTTCAGCTCGCGGATGCGGCGCCCTATGAGCTGCGTGGTCTGCGAACCAAAATCGAGAATTACTATTTTCTCCTGCATAAAGGTGGAATAGGAAATGTGGAATTTTTTGCAAAGATACGAATAAGCGAGCGCAAAGGCAAATTTATTTGCCCTTTGCCGAGCGCAGAAGTATCTTCGGCAAACTGCCAACGATACGAATAAGCGAGCGAAGAGTATCCGAAAGAGCGTCCGGCAGGACGCTGATTAATCCAGTAACCCCGCACGCCGGAGCTAAAAGCGGAGGCGTGCGGGGTTTATAGGAGGCAAAGGTGCGCGTCCGGCAGGACGCGGATTAACAAGGTCAGGCGAGTTGAGACCCGCTTATACTTCAGTACACGGCTTCTTTAGGAGCATTGTACGAGTCGTGAGTCCCTGCGTTTCATTGCTACTCACACTTGCTTTTCCCTTATCTTCTGAGGCGTGATTCAAGCTCGGTGAGTTTTTCGCGGGCTTCGCCGGTGGCGCGTGCTTTCGCATCGGCTACCAGAGCCATACACTCGTCTTTGCTTAAGAAGGGGTTATGAAGATTGAGGTTTGTTATTCGTTTCATCCATATTCCTGAGTTCATGGTGGGGTGGGTGCTCCAACTGTAAGTGAAGATCTTTCCTTCGGCTTGATTGAATTTGAGCACATATTGAGTGATAAGATTATAAACATTCATTGGGTCGTCGTTTATCATATCATCAAAGTATAGCATAAGTTCGTTATTGTCGCCTGCAATTTTATATAAAATCAGTGACATGGTAGCCGGGAATGGCGCGTAGCCTCCCGCCTCCGGAATCCTTTTCGCCCATTTTCGTGCCTCCGTTGCTTTTCCTTCCTTATAAAGCGCGATTGCATGAGCCCATATGGCGGCAAGATTATCGAGTTCGGCGGAGTTTTCGATTTCGATGATTCTACATCTTGTTTCAAAAGAGGCTTGCTGATTTTCTTTAGAAAATCTCTCGGCAGCTTGCTTTCGTTCGTATGATGCATCTTTACTCAACTTATCCCGTTCGTAGTAAGGGGCTCTCTCAATACGATAAAACAACTCGTCGATATCGCCTTGGGATATGTTTTCCCCCTTATATTTCCGCATAGTGTCCATCATCTCAAGAAGCTTTTCCATTGCCGGAGTCTTGCTGCCGTTTGCTTTCTCGTAAGCCGTAATGTAGCTTTTGGGGATGCTAATGACCCCTCTGGCCATATAGATAGGTGCATATTTCTCTATGCCCTCGGCATTGCCTGCATCGGCTGCTATTTTATAGAGGGGTTCAAGGTACTTTGTATAAAACTTGTAGTTGGCACACATCTCAGGATACATGGCAGCTATCTGCTCGGCAACATCCGCGCTACATCTGCCCTTCATCCATTTTTTTGTAGATGCGGTTTCATCTTTGGTGTTGCCCGCTGCCACATTCTCCTGCAGTTGCTGCTGGTAGAGGCGTGCGCGCTCGAGAGCTGTCTTGGGCATTTTTTTCTTAACTCCGTTGTCAAGGAGCTTCTTGTATTTTTCGGGATTCTTCTCTATGCCGTCCCAAGAGGTGTAGAGATTGGCATGGTGTATGTAGGCATCGTCGCATTTTTCTTTCTCAGCCTTCTTATACCATTCCTCGGCTTTTTTGGCGTCTTTGGCCACGCCGTCGCCCTTGGCATAAGCGTCGCCAACGGCGAGCATGGCCTCTACGTCGCCGCCTTTCGCTTTCTTTTCAAGCTCTTTGCTGTACTGCGCTGTGGCGCTGCCTGCAGCAAGCACGGCAGCGAGCATGAGCATTATCAGTTTTTTCATTATTCGAGTAATTTGAGTGTTTCTTTCTGAGAGTTTATAAAGCGGTTTTGCTCATCGAGCACAGCTTTGAGTGTGGCCTCGGAGTTGAACACGGGTTTGAAATTCTTTACGAAATTCTTATAGCTCTTCTCGTATTTTTTCACCACATCCTTGCGGGCCTTGTCGTTCTTATAAGCCATTATGGCGGTGTTGAGCTCTTCAATTTCCTTATTGCCGGAGCCGAAGGGGTCTAACTTCACGGGCGTCATTTCGATAGCGCCTTTCGAGTTGATAGTATACTCGCCTTGCCACTGTTCGTTGGGCCGGTAATATGTCATTTTGGCTTTTACAGTTGTGGGCGAGCTGAAGTCGTAGTCGCTCACCGAGTAGTCGGCCGGTTCGCCGAAGCGCTCCTTGTCGCGGAGAACGGCGAGCTTTGTTTTGCGTACAAACTCATTGTAGCGCAACTCACTGCCGTTGTCGCGCTTGTTGTTGGCGGTTCTTTTCCACTGGTCGAGTTTAACATAAAGCTGAGGCTCATAAAAGTCCATTTCGCCCTGCTTGTGGGTAGAGAGGTGCACTGTCGAACCGTTGAGGCTGCCTAAGAGCTCGTCTTTTGTAAGATATTCCACATCAATGGTAAAGGCGGGGAAATTCTCGTCGGCCTCCTTGGCATTTTTCTTCACACGTTCACGACCGGCTATGGCGTCTTCATTTACATATTTAAGGTCGTACTCCTGTTGGCGCTTCGACGTCTGTCGGTCGGCTTCGCTCGACCAGTGGGTGTTGCCTTCATTCTGATCAATCTCCTCCTTGTAGGTCATTGTCACAGTTCCGGTGGGCGTTATTGTGAGTTTGCCGTCCTGCAGGCTCCATTTCATAGGGCGCTTTCCGGTGTTCATCCAACGTATGGTGCCGCCATGCACCACATTGGCTTTGCGCTTCACGCGGTTGCCCACCTTCTGTTTGAGCGAGCCGCCCATATAAGTCATGAAAGTTTCAGCGTAAGGCCTGTGCGTAAGGGTTATTGTGCCGGTTCCACCGGGGTTGAACTGCAGGGTCACCTTATCGTAGGCCGCACCGTCGTATTCGGGGAAACCGTAGCGTATGAGCGTGCCAACAGGAGCTTTCACAGCCTTGGCTTTCCACTCGCTCTCGCGGTGGAGACGGAAGTCTTCGGTGCTGCCGTCGGGGAGTATCAGAGTGCCCATAAAAGGCTTGACCTCTGTAAAGGGGTGCCACTCCGACTTCGGCTGCTTGAGCACGGTTTCAATGTTGTCGTAACCGGTGGTCACGAGTCCGTAGAACCTGGTGTCGCCGTTGCGGAGAATGGCGTAGTAAACGCTCGGGTTCTCAAATTTACGGTATTTTGTGGTCTTGCCTGTCTTCTTGTCGGTGGAGATTACCGTTATGGGCGAGCCGAAATCGTTTGTGGATGCCCGCGGGGCCGAAATGAGGTAATAATAGTATACGTCCCACTTGTCATTGCCGTCAACGATAGTGCCGTAGCACTCGTCTTGTGGCAGGTCGGGGTCAATGAACGTGTTCGATATAAATGAGCTTCTTGTGG
This sequence comes from uncultured Porphyromonadaceae bacterium, assembly GCA_947573485.1. Taxonomy (GTDB): domain Bacteria; phylum Bacteroidota; class Bacteroidia; order Bacteroidales; family Muribaculaceae; genus CAG-873. The sequence goes on from CANPGB010000009.1 coordinate 98,448, forward strand.
GTGTCTCGAAGCGCTGCGCCTCGACAACTGTAGCAGAAAATAGCAGGACGGCGGCCAACGCGAGGCGTCGGCAGAAGCCGCTATTTAAAATCGGGGGGGTAATAACATGTTGTGTATTAATGTATTAGTGATAATAGATGATTATTCTCGTTGACCGGTTGATAATTTATGCCTACAAAGTTATAAAAAAGCAAATTAATTTGCAAGAACAGGCGCGCAGGGCGATAATTGAAACGGGACAGGCGCAAAAGCAATGTTTATTTGCCTTTGCGCCATAAATTTTTTTCAGCGGAGTTCTGTTTAATTGATAACAAGCACCGGCCCGACAGGTGCCTTGAAAGTAACACGGGCAAACTGCCGCAACTTTTCAACGGTGGAGCGGCGTGGGCCTTGCGATGGCCGGGGTGAACGGAGGGGAGAGGAGGGTGTCAGGGTAGAGCGTTTCTCCATAGGCAATCTGATTAAAAAGTAAAAAGTCAAGAGTTTGAAGTCAATAGTGAGGAGTTTGGGGTTTGTTTTTCTTACATTAAGTCAACGAGTGTGCATCTCAAATTATTGCATGCATGCTAAATAAAAGTGAAAAAACTTGGCGGGGTTACAAAAAAAGCGTACCTTTGCAGCGCTTTTTAGCATCCCCGTGTGATGGGAAATTAAGGAGCAACATCTTAATTTTTAGTAACACAAGCATTTAAACCAACACAATGAAAACATTCGCACTCAGCGCCGAGCCCCGCACAGTCCTGGGCAAGAAGGCAGCAAAGGCTCTCCGCAGCCAGAACCTCATCCCCGTAGTTCTCAACGGTGGCAAAATCATCGAACTCCCCTTCACCGGCACACTCCGCGACGGCGAGAAGGTTGTTGAACTCGGCAACGGCAAAGGCCTCATAACTACCGACCTCACTGTTTCGCAGGACGCTGTCCGCAAACTCATCTACACTCCCGAGATTTTCGCTATCGAGCTCGACCTCCACGGCGAAAAGCGCATGGCTGTCCTCAAAGACCTCCAGTTCCACCCCGTTAAGGACACCATCCTCCACATCGACCTCCTCGAAGTTTTCCCCGAGAAGCCCGTTACTATCGAAGTTCCCGTTAAGCTCGAAGGCCACGCCGAAGGTGTTAAGGCCGGTGGTAAGCTCAACCTCTCGATGAAGAAACTCAAAGTACGCGCTCCCTACACCGCTATCCCCGAGCGTCTCATCATCAACGTCGACGAACTCGGCCTCGGCAAGACTATGCAGGTAGGCGACCTCCACTTCGAAGGTCTCGAACTCGTCAACGCCAAGAACGCCGTTGTTTGCGCCGTTCAGCTCACCCGTGCCGCTCGTGGTGCTGCCGCTAACGCTGCCAAAGGCTAATCTCCCGCGTATCGCAAATGAAATACCTTATCGTTGGGCTGGGTAATATCGGCGACGAATACCGCGATACCCGCCACAACATCGGTTTTATGATATTGGACGCCTTTGCCGAGGCGTCCAATTTTTCTTTCTCCACCGCACGCTACGGCGATGTGGCGCGCGGCCGTGTGAAGAACAAGCAGGTTGTGCTCCTCAAACCCTCCACTTTCATGAACCTCAGCGGCAACGCCGTGCGTTACTGGAAGGAGCAGGAGGGCATAGAGCTTGAGAATATACTCGTGGTGGTCGACGACCTCGCCCTGCCCCTGGGCGCTGTCCGCCTCAAAGGCCGCGGCAGCGACGCCGGTCATAACGGCCTCAAGAACATCGCGCAGATGCTCGGCACCGACGCCTATCCGCGCCTCCGCTTCGGCATTGGCAACGATTTCCCCCGCGGCACGCAGATCGACTTCGTGCTCGGCGCCTTCCCCGCCGCCGACCGTCCGCTTCTCAACGAGCGCATAGGTGTGGCTTGCGAGGCCATACGCGAGTTTGTGCTCGCAGGGCTCGGCAACGCCATGTGTAAATTCAACAATAAATAATGGCAGTAAGAATTGATAAATGGCTCTGGGCCGTGCGCGTGTTCAAGACGCGCACCATTGCCACCGACGCCTGCAAGAAAGGCCGCGTGACAATGGGCGACCCCGCTGTGGCAGTAAAGCCCTCGCGCATGGTGGAGCCCGGCGATATTATTAATGTACGCAAGCCGCCGGTAACCTTCACTTTCCGTGTGAGAGCCGTCACACAGAACCGTCTCGGCGCAAAACTCGTGCCCGACTACCTCGAGAACCTCACCCCGCAGGAGCAGTACGACCTGCTCGAGGTTGTCAAAATCTCAGGCTTCATCGATCGCCGCAAGGGCCTCGGCCGCCCCACCAAACGCGAGGGGCGCGAGCTCTCGAAATTCACCGAAGATATGGGCGACGACGGCTGGGACTTCGATTTTCTCAGCGACGACGAGGCCGACGACGACGACGGCGAGTAAACCGCCACTCTCTTTTTTACTTTGAACTAAATAACACCATCCACGCTATTATGCGATTTGACGAACTTGACCTCAGCGATGAGCTCCTCGATGCCCTCGATGCCATGCGCTTCACAAACTGCACTCCCATACAGGAGCAGGCCATAGGCGTGATTCTCGACGGCCGCGACCTCATTGCCTGTGCTCAGACCGGCACCGGAAAGACCGCAGCATACCTCCTGCCCGTTATCGACCTTCTGGCCGAGACCGAGCGCCCCGACCACGCCGTGCGTTGCGTGATTATGGTGCCCACTCACGAACTCGCCCAGCAGATCGACCGCCAGATGGAAGGCTTCTCATACTACCTGCCCGTGAGCAGCCTCGCTATCCACGGCGGCAACGACGGCAAGGAGTTCGCACGACAGCAGCACGCCCTCCGCAGCGGTGCCGACCTCGTGATCGCTACCCCGGGCCGACTCCTCGCGCACATGAAAATGGGCTATGTGGATCTCTCCAAGGTTGAGTACTTCATCCTCGACGAGGCCGACCGCATGCTCGACATGGGCTTCTCCGACGACATCATGCGCATCGTGGCCGAGCTACCGCGCAACCGCCAGACCCTGATGTTCTCGGCAACCATGCCCGGCAAGATTCAGCAGCTCGCAAAAAGCATACTCACCGATCCGGCGGAGATAAAGATTGCCGTGTCGAAACCCGCCGAGAAAGTCGACCAGTCGGTGTTCATCTGCCATGAGTATCAGAAAGAAAACCTCCTCAAACACCTCTTCGAGCAGGGTTTCAACAAACGCGTGATAGTATTCTCGTCGTCGAAGCTCAAGGTGCGCCAGCTCTCGCAGGCCATGCGCCGCAGCAAGTGGAAGACCGCCGAGATGCACTCCGACCTCGACCAGGCCGCACGCGAGCAGGTGATACACGACTTCCGCGCAGGTCGCGTCGATATTCTCATTGCAACCGACATCCTGGCCCGTGGCATCGATATCGACGATATTGCCATGGTGGTGAACTTCGACGTGCCCCACGAGGCTGAGGACTATGTGCACCGAGTGGGCCGCACCGCGCGCGCCGACGCCGACGGCAAGGCCGTGACCTTCGTGAGCGAGCGCGACCGCAGGCGATTTGCACAGATCGAGCAGTTCCTCGACATCAAAGTGCGCCGCGAGGCCGTGCCCGATGAGCTCGGTGGCTCGGCTGCCGAAGAGGCGCCGCGCAACGACCGCCGTCAGCCTCGGCGCGACGATAAAAACAAGCGCGGACGCGGGCAGCGCGACCGCCGCGACGGAAAGAACCGACGCCCAAAGGCCGACGCCACCCCCAAGGCCGATGCAAAGCCGGAGGCTAAGCCCGCACAAGCGCCCGAGGCTCAGGGAGATACCTCCAAGCCCAAGCCAAAAAAGCGCTTCTGGCACCGCAAGAAGAAGACGGCCGCTCCTAAAAGCGAATAAACGATACTTATACAATCACCCTGCGCACCTCATGCGTGGGGTGATGTGCATTTGATAAGTTATGCGACATTTTTTTGTACAAAAATTTCGCAATTTGGCGGCGATTTTATAACTTTGCGCATACTTAGAGGGCACCATGCAGCCCCGATATTACTTGTTTAGAATCTAATCTGTTTATATACATGGCATTACAATGCGGCATCGTTGGTCTTCCCAACGTTGGCAAGTCAACCCTTTTCAACTGTCTGTCGAACGCCAAGGCGCAATCGGCTAACTTCCCCTTCTGCACTATAGAACCAAATGTGGGCGTTATCACCGTGCCCGACGACCGCCTCACCAAGCTCGTCGAGATGTGCAACCCCCGCTCTGTTGTGCCCGCTACGGTTGAGATTGTCGATATCGCAGGCCTCGTGAAAGGCGCTTCAAAAGGTGAAGGCCTCGGAAACAAGTTCCTTGCCAACATACGCGAGACCGATGCCATTATACATGTACTCCGCTGCTTCGACGACGACAATATAACCCACGTCGACGGCTCTGTAAACCCCGTCCGCGACAAGGAAATCATCGACTTCGAGCTTCAGATCAAAGACCTCGAGACTGTCGACGCACGTCTTGCCAAGACCCAGAAGCAGGCTGCTACCGGCGACAAGGTGGCGCGCATGCAGGCCGACGTACTCTCTGCCATAAAGAGCGCCCTCGAAAAGGGCCTCCCCGCACGCTCGGTGACCTTCGACACCGTCGACGAGCAGAAATTCGCCCGCGAGCTCTTCCTCCTCACATCCAAGCCAGTGCTCTACGTGTGCAACGTCGACGACGAAGCCGCTGCCGCAGGCAACGCCTACGTTGAGGCCGTACGCGAGGCTATAAAAGACGAAGGCGCAGGCCTCCTCGTGGTGGCCGCACGCACCGAGAGCGAGATTGCCGAGCTCGACACCTACGAGGAGCGTCAGGAGTTCCTCGCCGAAATAGGCCTTGAGGAATCGGGCGTGGCCCGTCTTATCCGCGCAGCATACTCGCTGCTCGACCTACAGACATACTTCACCGCCGGCCCCGACGAGGTGCGCGCATGGACTTTCCGCCGCGGCTCAAAGGCTCCGCGCTGCGCAGGCATCATTCACACCGACTTTGAGAAAGGCTTTATCCGCGCCGAAGTAATCAAGTACGACGACTACGTTGCCCTCGGCGGCGAGACCGGTGTACGCGAGGCCGGTAAAATGGCTGTCGAAGGCAAGGAATATGTTGTGTGCGACGGCGATATAATGCACTTCCGTTTCAACGTCTGAGGCCCATGTTCCGCAATTTCTTCGCAACACTCCCGCCGGTAGTCAAGAACCTGCTGATTATCAATGTGCTCATTTGGGGCGCAATGGCTATTGTGCCCTCTATCGACAGGGTGTTCGATAACTATCTTGCCCTCTACTACTTCACCTCTCCGGCGTTCCGCCCTTTCCAGATTCTTAGCTACATGTTCCTCCACGGCGGCTTTACACACCTGCTGTTCAACATGTTTGCCCTCGCAATGTTTGGCCGTACCATCGAAATGGTCATGGGCTCGCAGCGCTTCCTCTTCTACTACATAACCTGCGGTATCTGCGCCGCCCTCGTGCAGCTTGGCGTATTTGCGCTCTATATCCATAATTTAGAGTCGCTCCTTCCTGCCGATGTCTGCAATATGGTGGCCGACGAGGGTCTCTCGCTCCTGCGCCGCGGTTACAACTACTCCGACCCCGACTGCGCTCAGCTCAACGCCTTTATCAACACTCCAATGGTAGGTGCCTCCGGCGCTATCTACGGCGTGCTCCTCGCCTTCGGATTCCTCTTCCCGAATATGCCCGTCTATATTTTCTTCATACCCTTCCCCGTCAAGGCCAAGTGGCTTATTATCGGTTACTTCGTGCTTGAGCTCGTGTACGGTATCACCGGCTCGGCCGACGGCGTGGCTCACTTCGCGCATCTCGGAGGCATGATTTTCGGCTTCCTCATGCTGCTCTACTGGAGAAAAAAAGGCGTGTTCAATAACCACTGGTTCTTTTAACAACGATTTATGCCCCGAAGCACCACGGCAACACCTAAGCCCCCGGCCAAGCGCCGAAGCACCTTGCAGAAGGTGCTACGCTCTCTTGCGCTGATTCTCGACATCTTTGTCGGGCTTGCTTTGTGTGTCACCGCCTATGCCGGTAATGTATCACCCCTGCAGCACGGGGGCATATGGGGCATACTGCCGCTCTGCTTCCCCTTCTGTCTTGCAGGCGCCTTGCTCTTAGCTATTGCCCAGTGCTTCTGGCACCGTCGCGGAGCCATAGTCCTCACAGCTGCCATGCTGGTGTGCGCGGGTCCCATACTGCGCTTCTCGCCCCTCCACTTCGGCAAGGTAGAGGTTCCCGCGGGGGCTTCGGAGTTCACCCTCCTGAGCTATAATGTGCACAACTTCCTGCGCCCGGGCGTCCTTGCCAACTCCGACACTGTAGAGAACGAGGCCACGCGCTATATCCTCGATACCGACGCCGACTTCGTCTGCCTCCAGGAAGCGACCTATCTCGGCGTGGTGCGCAAAGGCATACTCACGCCCGCCCAAATTGAGGAGATGCACCGCGCATACCCCTATGTGCTCACCGGCGGCGACATCGCTTTCCTCTCCAAATACCCCGTGGAAGCCATACACCTCGGAAACACCAAAGAAGATTTCAAAGGCGGCTACATAGGCTGCTACCGCGTGACACTCCCCTCGGGGCGCCTCCTCACTATCTTTAATGTGCACCTTGAGTCGATGCGCCTGCGCGCCGACGACCGCCAGGTGTACGTCAACATCACAGGCCTCCACCAGGAGAGCCTCGGCGAAGTCAAGAACCGTGTGCTGAGCAAGCTTTCCAAAGCCGCCGTCGACCGAGCACGGCAAGCACAGCAGCTCCTGCGCTACGTAAGGCTCTACGGCGGACCAAACGTGATTATCTCGGGCGACTTCAACGATGTGCCCGGATGCTACACTATACACGCCTTAGCCGATGCAGGTTTCCACAGCGCCTATGCCGACCGCGGTTGCGGACCAACCCACACCTTCAACCAAAGCCGAATATACTTCCGTATCGACCACACCCTTTACCGCGGAGCCTTGACGCCGCTCTCTATAAGCCGAGGCTCAACCACCGCATCTGACCACTACCCACTCCTCAGCAGCTGGGCTATAGAATAAAACTCCCAACTCCTCACTCCTCACTCCTCACTAAACAACCCCTAACTCCTAACCCCTAACTCCTAACTAAGCAACTCCTAACTAAATAACTCCTAACTAATAATATCATTTCCCCAATCCTAAACCTTACAACCAACAACTAATTAACCTATTTATTAATCAAAAACAGAAAGCAAATGAAAAAGCATTTACTTCTCTCTCTGCCTCGCAGGAGCCGCTCTCTGGAGCCCTCTCGCGGCTGATGCTGCCGAGCTCGAGAACTACACCCTGTCGCCCGAATCCGGCGCTACGGTGAAGACTCTCACGGAGATCACCATTACGTTCCCCGATTATGTTCCCGGTGGCAATATTCTTACTGCCGAAAGCGGTAAGGGAACGATAACAAACGGCACCATTACATACGATGTAGTCCCCAATAGTCCCCGCAACGGTGACGGACGTGCAAAGAGCCTTACATTCGTAAATCATGAGACCTCTGAGGACGTGACGATTACGATAGCCGGAACATGGACTCTCTCGCTTGAAGCAGGCTTTGCTCGTACCTGGGATTTCGATACCGATGAAGACCTTGAATTCACTAAGCCCATCACCGCTACCTACATCGTAGAAGGTGGAGCTGAAGAAGGTGGCGACACCCCCGAGAAACCCGAAGGTACTTTCGGCTTCATCTCGACGCCTGCCGCCGGTTCTGACGTAGATTCTTTCGACCGCTTCACAATCACATTCCCCAACTATGTCCCCACAGGCGATTACGGCTATATGTCGGCAAAAACCGGCAAAATCAGTTTCATCGCAGGTGACAAAACCTATTCTGTAGGCTTGGGTCGCGCCGATCAGCCCGAAAACGGTTGGGCAGTATCGTTTACAATACCTAATCCTGAGGATCGGTTTGAAACGCTTACATTCACCGAAAAGGGCGTGTACACCATGCACTTCGACGCAGGTGCCTTCGTAGCCTATGACGATGATGATAATGTCGTTGAGCAGACCGAGGCTTTCGACGTTACCTTCACTATCGGTGGCGCTGAAATCCCCGCAGCTAACCCCTTCGCTGAATATACCTCTACTCCCGCCGACGGCGCTGTTCTCGAGTCTTTCGAAGAACTCGCTATCAGCTTCCCCAAGTGGACTCCCGCAAGCGCCGACGGTGACATCCGCGTACAAACCGGCCGCATCACCCTCACTCACGGCGAAAAAACATACACCGCAAGCCGCAAACTCCTTGCCGGCGAAAAATCTTCATTCCTCTTCGAGTTCCGCGAAAACGGTCAGGCTGTAACTTTCACCGAAGGCGGCGAATACACCATCAATTTCGCTGAAGGTGCTTTCAAGGATATGGACTACGACGATAACCTCGACGACATTCTTCTCGCTGATAGCGAACCCTTCGCTATCAAGTTCACTATCAAAGAAGCTCCCAACCCCCTCGCTTACACCGCAACTCCCGAGAGCGGCGCTACAATAGCGATGCCCACCGACAACCTCACTATCACCTACACATGGCCAAACGCCAAGGAGGTTCTCAACGAGGTTTACGACTTCCAGAAAGATCCCCTCTACGGTACCGAAACTGTAGGTATGCGTGTACTCTACAGCACCGAAATGATCTCGCGCGTTGACGACGCTACCACAGACTACGGCTACAGCATTGCCACTACAGAAGACGGCAACCAGATTGTCCTCACCTTCAACAAGGAAATCTTCAAGACCAACGGCACTATTAAGATCGAAGCCGACCAGGGCATCTTTACTGTCGACGGCAAGCCTTGCGACGCTATCAACTACACCCTTACCGTAGGTGAGGCTGTTGACTTCGACTGCGTTATCACTCCTGCCGCAGGCGAGGAGGTTACCGAGCTCTCTACTTTCACTATCAGCTTCCCCACAGCTACCACAGCTAAATTTGTTGAAGGTGCATGGGTAGTGATGTTTGGCCCGCGCCAGATGAGCCAGTACAGCTGCGAACCGGTTGCCGGTGCTGACGTTCCCACCTTTAAGATTACTTTCGATCCCGCTCCCTACATCGCCGGTCGCTACACCCTTACTATCGACGAAGGTGCTTTCATCATCAACGGTAAATATGCAAGCAAGGCTATCAGCCACAGCGTGACCCTCCTTCGCACCACTCCTATCGACACCACCTGCACTCCCTCGCCCGCAGGCCCTAAGGTTCAGGCTGACGAATGGGGTACCTACGTAGCATTTGTATTCGCTCCCGACGAAGAAGTTTACTCAATTCTCGGCTGGGCCGACAAGATCACCGTTAAGTTCGACGACGTTCTCCTCAAGACCCCCGGCGACTACAACATCGCTTTCCAGGGCGACGGCGAAACCTACAAGGTGCTCATCAACATCGAAGCCGGTGACTATGTTGGCAAGACTGGTACTCTCTCTGTCGACATCCCCGAAGGCTGCTTCTACGTAGAGACCGAACCCTTCAAGGGCATCTCCAAGACCTGGCAGGTTGTGGCTCCCCACGACTACGGCTTCGTGCTCACCCCCGCCGACGGCGACAAGACCGCAAGCCTCTCTACTGTTACCATCCTCTTCCCCGAGGCTGAGACTGCAGAGCTCCCCAACCTCAACTACATCGCTCTCCGCACTCAGGACTACTTCGGCGGCTACTACCAGGTTGCTACCGACGCTAAGCCCTTCACCGGCGAAGACGGCGCAGGTGTAATCGTTACCTTCGATCCCGCTCCCACCACCGACGGCGTTTACGTTCTCTCGGCTGACTACGGCGCATTCTTCATCGACGACTTCTCGCTCACCAAGGCTTTCTCGGCTACCTACACTCTCGATAAGGACTACTCGGGTGTTGAGAACATCACCGCCGCTGAAAACGGCCTCTACACCGTTTACTCTATCGACGGCAAGCTCCTCCTCGAAAACGCCGAGGCTCCCGCTCTCCGCTCGCTCGCTCCCGGTTTCTACATCGTGAACGGCAAGAAAATGGCTATCCGCTAATCGCTCCTTCGCTTTAGCGAAATAATAAAGGCGAGGCTGTGTCACCCGACACAGCCTCGCCGTTTTATTATGAATCATGCCGAGGAGGGGAGGGCGTCCGTTAGGACGCAGAAATCCGGGCACGCCTCCGTCTGCGGCTACGGTGTGCCCGATGAGTATCAATACATATAGGTGTGCGTCCTTGCGTCTGAAAGACGCCGATTAATCCAGTAAACGGGCACGCCTCCGCCTACGGCTACGGTATGCCCGAAGAGTATCATACATATAGGTGCTCATCCGCGCGTCCGCAGGACGCTGATTAATCCAGTAACTTTTACCTTTGCAGACGAGATTCAGAGTTAA
>CANPGB010000010.1 GCA_947573485.1 uncultured Porphyromonadaceae bacterium
TGAACTACACCGCCCAGTCTTCCGATGCTCACAAATTCCTCGTGGTCGTGGAAGATAATTTCGGCTCAACTCCTGGGAACAGACATTCGAGTTCAACGGCAAAAGTGGGAATGTTAACGGTGACGCGACACTTCGACCTGTCAATCCCGGAACTTTAACCCCGATCAGCCTATGAGAAAACTCCTGATGTTCTTCGTGGCGTTGCTGACCCTTGCGGCAGCACCGCCGACCGCTCAAGCAAAAAGGAGCATAATGGAGCTGCCTCCGTTTGAAAGAGCGGTGTTGATTATAAAGAAGTTTGAAACGATGCACCACCCGAAGTACTGGCCGTATGTCGGCTACGGGCATCAGGTCCAGCCGGGCGAGCCTTACCGACGTGGAGTGCAACTCACGGAAGCGCAGGCTGACGCATTGCTCCGCAAGGATCTCCGAAAATTCTGCGCACTATATTCCCAGTATGGCAAAGACTCAATCCTGTTAGGCTGTCTCGCCTACAACTGTGGTCCCGGAGTGGTGAACAAGAGCAGTATCCTTAAAAAGCTGAAAGCCGGTGACCGCAACATCTTCAAACCCTACACCACCCACTGCCGCTACAAAGGCAAGTGGCATAAAGGAATTTATACTAGAAGACTGACCGAGTTCACCGCATTGTTTATACGATAGAATCATTGGAGAGTGCCGTACTCGACACTCTCCAATCGCTATTATTTCACCGTTAATTCTGTAAAATCATCATAATAATATGTCATGAGCATTTCTAGTAATCTTCCCGTATGAAGGGAAAAGATTGCATCTTTAACTTCATAACCTTCAGTTTTAATCGGGTTAAAAGTTATATTCGTTCCTAAAATTTTTGGAATAAACCAAACTTTCTTCGTTAAGTCCTCTAGAAATTGAGGTGGATTATGAAATATTGAATCGTAGTTTGTTTCGCCCTTTACTAATTTAATCTTTTCATAACTCCATGTTTTATAAACATTTTTTTTGACATTGTTGATAATGTTTGATACGAGTTCCTTCGCTGCATTCTCGTTTGATGTTTTTATTGTAATCTTTTTCATATAGAGATAGTATTTAATTTGTACGTACATATCAGATAAAGCAAAAATCATGCCAATGCCGCCTGTGGCGGCCGAAATTTTAGCAAAATTGAGCGGTGTAACTTCATCACGAGGTTACATCGCTCTGTCTATATTACGACTTGGCTATATTCTTCAGTTGTTGCCTTTCTTATTGAGCCACTCATCCCGTCTTTGTCGGCACTCCTTGAGTGTCGGTGCGACACAAGAGAATAGTTCTCCGTCAGTGTGTCGGTAATCGTATTGGTATCGCTTGCGCCGAGGGTGGAAGCCGATGTAGAAAACCTCATATTGCTCAGTGCCGGGAGCTGTGGTCGTGCTTACTCCGTTGGCGGTCATTCGTGTTGCCATAATATAAGAATATTAGAAATTAACAATCATCATTCGTTGTCCGTATGTCTTGTTTGGGTCGCTGAAAAGACGTTGATTTACCCAAAAGTGGTGTTTCCCGTAGCCATAGAGAAAGTATTTATTGAGGTCGGTACGCTCTGCGCATACGGCTACGCTTTCCCTTAACTCGGTTTCATTACGGGTGAGGACTATGCGATTTATGAGGTCTAAGACAATTTCCCTTACCTTATCATCAAAGTCATAAATTAGACTTTCAATTGTCACATTCATATTGATTGGGTGTTGTGACCACCGACATTTTAAGTCGGTGGTCGGATTAAACATTATGCAATCATTCTTGCCTTGATTAAGTGAGTGTTGGAATTGACCAATTCAACAATCCGATTGTGATATTCAGTATTCTTGTTGTATGCTCCGTGGCACTGGATAACTGAAAGGGAATCAAGTCATACCTCCACTGTCTCAATACGTTTTCCTTCAATTTTCGCTGACAATGTAAGGGAGTCCTTCTTTGTGTAATACATCGACGTTCCCACACAGATATGTTGCACCTGTCCTTCCTCAATGAAAGTCTCTACGCTATCCAAAACCATTACCTCAATTTCGCCGTCAGAAATTGTCAATCCGAAGAACCTTGACTTTTCTTTGATGAACTTTTCATTTTCACGCACGGCTCTCAACGCTTCTCTTTCCGTTCTTCTAATGTCGGCTTCCCTTCTTCTGCACTCATCTATAGCCAAGACCTTCTTTTGATAGAGGTTGTGTGCTTCAAGCAGATTTTAGGGGCAGATGAAGTGAGGATTGTGAACATCTTTCTTGCAGGTTTTGAGCATCTTTATATAGTCGCACCACAAACCTAAATCGTGGAACTCATAGCGGTGGCGTTTGGCAACCTTATATGATGCCCAGCAATACCGGCAGTTAGTGGGATTGTTAAGGAAATAGTTGAACACATCTTTGGTGTCGTTCTTCATCAGTGTTTCAAGTTGCGGGAGCGAAAGGAAACGGCTGATACACTTTGCAGGTGAAATTCCGAAGAACTTATTGCCAACTACATCTATATGCAGTGAGGACATAATCTTCACTTTGGGGTACATCGGAAAATCCCTTGCAATGAAAGAAAAGACCTCATCGTTGCTTCTTATCTCCATACCTGAGCCGAAAGCAAAGCAGTCCACATAGAAACTCATACTGCGTCGTAGTCCTATAACCTCGCATTGTCCGTTAGGGGCAACCCAATACTGACATATTTCAACTATGTTGTATTCAGCTTTCTTTCCCTTACGCATTTCAGCGAAAATCACGAACATACGCAGGGTCTGGTACTTACCAGTCATTCTGAGTACATTGAAACACATCTTACCACTTATCTTGCGTTCTTGGGTATTCTTTACATCAAGTTTCATTCCGCAGTGAGGACATACGCATTTGTCAGTCTTGCAGTCTGTATTCCACGTGTGACCGCAGTCCGTACAAGTATTCTTGCCACTTTTAAGACGGTAGGCATAGTGGTCAGAACATTCCCTAATTGCCCATTCTGCCTGCGATTTCGTTACGGGACGGAGTTTCATACTCTTTTGGATTATATCCTTTTGAAATTTGGTTGTCACTTTCATAGTCGTAATATCTTAAAAGTCGAATAGACTTGGTTGAACTTCCTTTGCTTTCTTCTCAGTGGTCTTGTCTTTCCTCATCTTTGCCAATTCCTCGTCACGGAGTTTTGCGATTGCATCTTGACGTGCTTGTTCCTTTTCTTCCTCAGTAAGTTCTACAATATGGTTTACAACCACCTTACATTCCGGAATTGTACCAACCTCAATTTCCGGCTCTTCCCAAAAGTGCATTGCCATTCCGAAAATCTCACCATCGGTAAAACCACAACATCCACTTTTCTTGACCTCTCCGATAATGTAGGCGCAACACTGCTCCATAGTCTTTGAGGGATTTGCCAACTTGACCGCTACAAGAGGGTCATTCTCTGCCCTTGCCATAAGGTATTGGGCGATTGTGTCTTGGAACGCCATTGTTCCGTTAATTCCGTTGCTTGCCATAGTCGTAATTTTTAGAGGGTTAATAGCCAAAAGATTATCATAACTGCGGTGATGATTGATATTATCCACCCCACACCTCGGAATATCGGCTTTACAACCGCCCATATCATCAGACCGACAATAGCACCGAGGATAACCACAACCACCTTTGCAACCTTTTTTAATGCGGTTTGAGCTGGTGAAGGAGTGAAGCTCGAATTTTTAATATGTCTGTCATCCAGTGTCATAAGGCGATATTTTTTTTATGCGTATAATCGCAGTTTGAAGTTTGTTCGCTCGATGAACTCTCCGCGTGACGGAAGGCAAGGGGTGTTCGCCTCACGGCTTAAAAAATACGAGCTGACCAACGGGAAGTCTGGAGATTTTTTAAGCCGAAAGGCAAAGAATACACCGTTCCGGCACGTTCATCGCCACGAGCGAACGCACTTTGAACTCCGTTTATAATCAGCATGAAAGTAGAGCCAGCGCAGCCCCGCAGGGTGACATTGAATGACAGAAATATCTAAAATGCCGTTTGTACCTGTTTCTGAAATGTATATGACAAATCAAAAATATGTATGATACCCGTGGGAATATATGTATATACCAGTCAACGGAGCGTGGCATAACGGATCCATTCCGAAAACAACCGATCCGTTGCGCCCACGCTTCGTTTCCCAGTAAATAATCAGGTTCTAAACTCAGTTTTTTTGTAAAAATTGGCGTTATAATCGCAAAAATTTGTACCTATACCTGTCTATAATCGCAGTTTTTTGTATCCAAAAAGATATTTTTTTTATCAATAAAAAGAGTGGAGAATTAGGTATAATCCAAAATAAATAGCTATATTTGCAAAATAATTCCAAATATGACATTAAAAATGATATTGGAAATCACTCTCACCAATTTCTTCTCGCTGAATGAGAAGGTAACACTGGATTTGCAGGCTGCAAATATCCAGACAAAGGAAGCCCGTGCGCTTGCCGACAACACTTTCACTGTCGGCAATGAACGTCTTTTGAAAACAGTTGCCATTTACGGGGCCAACGCCTCCGGCAAAAGCAATATCATCAAAGCTATAAAGGCTTCAGTGGATATGATTTTGCTGTCGCATAATTTCAACGAAGGTGATTCATTCGGGTTCAAACCTTTCAAGTTCGGCTCAACTGATGCACCGAGTGAGTTCTATATTCGTTTTCTATTGGACGGAATTGAGCACGAGTATTCGTTTTCCTGTACCCGAAATGAAGTCATTACCGAGAGCCTTTATCATTATCCCAAAGGGCGCAAGGCTTTGATTTTCTCACGCGACGAGCGTAAGGAAGGAGGTAAAAAAGACAAGTATGAATTTACAACCGTTATCCGTCGTCCGCTCGATGTTGCTAACAACACCTCACGCAAGACACTTTTTATATCCCGCGCAAGTCAGATGGATCGTGAGAAAGCAAAGGAAGTGTACCGCTGGTTTAATGAGCAGCTTGTGTTCAGCTATCGCGGAAAGACGACTATCGCCATTGACCGTTTTCTCGGAGATAACAAGGATGCCGTGCTTCTGGTATTGAAAGCTGCCGACAGCGATATTGTTGAATTTTCATTCAAAGACGGAGAATTGACCACGTTCCACCGTCGCAATCCGTCATTGCCGTTTGACTTCAATACGGAGGAATCTGAGGGTACTAAAATCCTGTTCAAGATAATGCTGACGGTAATGGATGTTGTTCGGAATAACAAGGTGATGTTCCTTGATGAAGTTGAAACGAGTCTGCACACACGACTTGTGGAATACCTGATAAATCTGTTCCACACAAGTAAATCAGCGCAGTTGGTATTCACTACCCACAACACACATCTACTTGACATGACACGTTTCCGCAAGGATCAGATATTCTTTGTCAACAAACGCGAGGACGGTTCGTCCGACTTATACTCGCTCTACGACTATAAAGACTTCCGAGAGAAGATGGATTTAGAGAAAGCCTATCTTCAGGGACGTTTTGACGCTGTGCCTTATATAATGGATACAGATGGCGATAATAGCCGAATAATGCCTCAATTCAATTTCGATATAATGAGCTTGTTCAATGTGAATGAGTTAACGGCAAAACAAAAATTACAATAAACAAACTTTCCACAACTCATATACTAGAAATATGAACAATTCTAGATTTATTCAAATATAAATACAACAATCGTTTGTATTTCCTAAAATCAGAAAACGACACCATAACGAACTTAGGAAGTATAATGGATTTGCAAAGAATCATATTAGAGTATCTAAGAGGTGAACTAACCCGCAATTCTCTTGAAAGAGGTGTCAACACATAATATATTGATGTGCATAGACCCTATTTATAGAAACCGGTATAAAAAGAATTACCTGATTAGATATTTGGAAGAATTAGGATTTACCCATACGGAACATTCCAAGTCTCAGTATGGATTTTATTATAAGCCCATTTCAAAAACCGAGTATGTGATAATGGATATAGTCGTATATGATGATAAAAAAGCCAGCTATATATTCGATTTATTAAAAGTTAGAAGCAATGCCGATATTTGTAAATGCGATATCAATCATTGCACTGAAAGGTCAATCATTGATTTTGATATATTTAGAGATAGAGCCATACTGGATAAAATGCTTAGTTGATGGATATTTAACTTAATACCGATTATTTTAAAACATTGTATATTAAGATGCGATAAATTGATATGAGCAAAAATGAAAAGGATACTTCAAGAAAACTTTCTCCGGAAGATGAACTTTATAAAAGATTAACAGGAAAAGTGTTTGCTAAAGCAGGAACGGCTTATGAGAAACTTGCGACTGCAGTAGCTAAAATTGTACTCGGGGCAGAAAAAGCAAAGCACAATGTGTTTTGTGAGGGATATAGTGGCGTCAATCATCAACTTGATGGTGTAATTGGCTCAAATATTATATTGGAGGCAAAGGATTATTCTATCAGGGGAGCCAAAGTTGGTCTTGAAGAAGTTCAAAATCATCAAGGTGCAATGAGTGATCTTGAAGTTGCTGAACGTGGCCTATTCGCTTCTGCTACAGACTTTACATCAGAAGCAAAGAAGTATGTGAATGCCACTGGCTATAATCCCAAATTAACAAGCACAGACATCGCCATCATACGACATTCTATACCACAAGATGAGGTGAATCGGATTAAAAAGTTTGTTATCCATATTACGATGCCCTACCTTGATACACATAATGCAAAATATTCCTTGCTATTGTGTGATGCAGATGAAGCTACTCGTTTTAACAACCACCTACAAAACGTAGGACAAAGAGTGTTAACAATTAATCTATTGTATAATAGAGATGGCAGTGTACTTACAACTATTGAAGATTTGACAGCCTCTCAGATCCCCAATAATTGGCCTGGGCAGAAAGAAATATCTGGATGCTTTAATGTGGAAGCTTATGTGCATAGTGGTTTTGAGTCCTTTCATATTTCTGGCATCAATTATAGGATTCCAGTAAAGAAAGCTGAAGAAGAATTTACAGTAGAAGCGAATGGAGATGCGTGTGTTTTGGTAAAAAGCCCGACTCTTGGTATTGATAAATTAATTACTGATACAGATTTAAAGAAAGAGCTCTTAAACCTTGAGTAGCAATTTAATATGTTGTTTTAGTGACGACCAATTTATGAGGAATAGCTTTTATTGTAACCAAATCACTTACAAACCAACAAGCCGTGAAGCTGTCGTGATGAACAAGGGCTGCAGACTGAAGCAATATGGAGGATAGGGATGTTTCCAACGCACCCTCACACGGAATTGAGGCGACAGGTGTTTTGCATGCTTTCGTTTATATCAGCGTGTTGTAAATATAGGCAAGGCGAGTACGCCCTCATGGTATCATTTCACCAGATACAACCGATTGTTAACCTATACATTGTTTATTGAAAACACGGTCTAAAACTCAGTTTTTTGTAAAATTCGAGGTTATAATCGCAAAAATTTGTACCTTTGTATTCTCTTAATCGTGAGTTTTTGTATGGCAGTAAAAGTTGATACCCAGAAAGAGATTATTTTCGGCTCGTCGGATCCGAACATATCCCGTGTGCTTTCCAAGAAGGAGAAGACCGGAGAACTGCGTAAGGTTGCCCCTCGTATCTACACGACTAACCTTGTGGATAGTCTTGAGAATATAGTTCGCCGCAATCTCATTGAAATATTGGTGTATCGCTATCCGGATGCTCTGATTAGTCATCGAAGTGCGAAGGAAATGCGCCCGACTGCCACCGGCGATTTTTTCCTCACAAATTCAACGACAAGACGCGTGACTGACTTGCCGGGTATTACACTTAACTTCGTAAAGGGCCCGAAAGCCACAGCGCATGACATTCCTTTCATGGGTATGCACATATCCGGGGAGTATCGGTATATGCTTGAAAATATGCAGGTATCGCGTAAGTCCGGCGATGAATCACGAGTTTTGCCTGTCAGTGTCATTGAAAGTAAACTTGAACATCTATTGCTCACGGGAGGAGAGGAACGACTGAACCTGTACCGTGACGAACTGCGAAAGGTGGCGGAAGAATTGGGAATGCAGACAGAGTTCGCAAAGCTCAACAGCATCATTTCGGCATTGTTGTCAACACATGATGCAACAGTATTGTCAACAGACTCCGCCAAAGCTCTTGCAGCCGGTAATCCATTTGACCCTGCGAGAGTTGAATTGTTTGAAATTCTGTTCGAGGCAATCAAAGACCGATATTTCGTTATCCGCAATAACCGGAATACTGATGAGGAGTCGTTCCGTCTATTTTCTTTCTTTGAGAGTTATTTCTCCAATTACATCGAAGGAACTGAATTTGAGATAGAGGAAGCGAAGGCAATTGTGGACTCAGGTATTCCGATGCCGCGTCGTGCTGAAGATTCTCACGACATCCTCGGAACATTCAAAGTCCTTTCAAACCGTGCTGAGATGATGCGCACGCCAACTTCTCCGAAGGAACTGGTTGCTATACTCAGCCATCGCCATACAATCTTGCTTGAGGGCAGACCGCACATGAATCCCGGGGTTTTCAAAATGAAGAACAACCGTGCCGGTCAAACTGAATTTGTGGATTATCAACTTGTGAAAGGCACGCTTTCGCAGGGCCTCAAGTATTATGCTGCCTTGACAGACCCATTTGCGCGGGCCATCTTCATGATGTTCATGATTAGCGAAGTCCACCCGTTCAACGACGGAAACGGACGTATCGCCCGCGTGATGATGAACGCAGAACTTGTGCGTGCCGACCAATCCCGCATAATTGTTCCGACAGTGTTCCGCGAGGATTACATCTTAGCACTGCGGAAGCTCACCCGGCGCAAAGACCCGTTGGCATACATCAACGTAATGACCAAACTCCACCAGTTCAGCGATAATCTCTATGGCACCGACTTTACCGAACTGAAAGACTACCTCGCCGCCTGCAATGCTTACGAAGATCCCTCGCAGGCAAAACTCCAAATCATAGATAGAACGATTATATAGGTCGCAATAATGAGTGTAAACATTAAGGTAAAAGAATTTGAAGAAACTGGCAATACACCAGTAACTGTCTTATCTAAAATTTTACTTCAGGCGAATTTTGCCACATCCAGACTTCAAGAAAATAATGAAGGAATCTCCATACTGAAACCATACGAGGTATTTCTTGATCTCTCATCCAAATTATTAGGAGTGGCAGAAACATTCCTTGATATTATTACTACAGGAAAAGACCCTGTATCTGCATATAGTTTAATGAGAGTAATAGCAGACTATCTATGTTCGTTAGTTCTCATTTACGAAAACAATAATGTTGATGAAAGGTCGTTTCGGTATCTTCTCTATATTTTGGACTCACAGAAATTAAGATTCAAAAATCTTAAAGTGATTCCAGAATATGACGGTAGAATTGGTCGACAGGAATATGATGCTTTGTACAAACAGATGACAGACGCTCGTGACAATGCAAACGAAGCCATACAATTTTGTATAAGCCAGCTTAACAAACATCCTTATATGACAATAAACGAAAGACTTTTTCAAGATATTGTCAAAACTACTGGTGGTTGGAAATATAAAGAGTTTTCAAGCAATGCAACCAATCGCACAGGTAGAGTTTCTTTATACTCATGGCGGGAACTTTATAGCTTTTTAGATGACAGAGAAACCATATCTTCCTTCGTAAGTTTTTGCTCCCAATACGTACACGGATTAGGGAATGCTTTATTATTGACCTCAGATGAGGAATTTATGTACCCAATCACATGCTTTGGGATAATGCTTGTGGGTAGATATATTCGACTGATTAAAAATATCTATGGAGAAGAATATGTTTCTGGTTTAATTGATGAAGGATGTCAAGAATATGTGAACGCCGTGATTTCTGCCTTCAAACATTTGAACGAAATGAACATGTCTAATAATGAAGAGCCTAAAGCAGAGCAGTAAGTTAATGTTAAATATTAGTTAGTCTCTAACTTGTCTTCAACCGTCCATCTGCTGACAAATGAGATGCTGAAAAATGTGAGGGAGCAATAAATTCGGAAAAACGTAGAAATAAATAGGCTTAATTAACAGTCTTAATTGCCGAAAATCAGCGGATTATTGTTATCTTTCCGGAGTAATCGACGAAGAACATTGAAATATCGGGGTGTGCAATACCGGGAACATCCTTGATTTTTCAGAGAGCTAAGTTATTGATAGCCATGATATATACCGCCTAATTCTCAGAACCCAGGCGGATCACTGAACAAATCGTCAGAAAGCCGCAAATCGCTGAAACTAAGACGGTTTTAGCGATTTTTGTTATACCACTATCCGGCAGAATTGTGAACGTTATGAGGTTAAGCCGTGTGCAATTCGTGAACGGAAACATCCGTGAATAGTTTTGTTCACGATTTGAATGCGGGATTTTTAACTCGCTAATCTTCTGTGTTTTTTCTGCGATTTGCCGTTCACAAAGTGGGGCTTTATGGGCCTTTTTTGCTGTAAAACACCAGCAAAAATAGCCCCACCAATGACATTTTTATATCTTTCCTCAAAGAACTTCAGTTGCATGACTATCATTTTGAGAGCGAAAAGAGTGTCTACTCTCTATTTTGCAGAGCAGAAGGCACAGTTAAAGGGTCGCAAATTCCTTTGCAACAATAAAGAAAGTATGTAATCTTAGGTCTGATGTATGCCACCCCGTCATGTAGGATGTACCACACGCAGACGAGTATTTTACGTGCTTTCGCGACCGCACTTTCATTTCATTCTTGCGGCGTTCAACGCATTGCCGGTATGAGAATTCAGAGAAGAACGAGCCTCTTGTCCGGGACGCACCCCATGAGCATTCACTCAGTGTCTTACGAAGGAACTTGTTTCCATGAGTGATACGGAGTGACTTGATTTTGCCCGCGCTTTCCTCGTTGCGGGGGCTAAGCCCAACCCGTGACACCAGCTTCTTCGGCGTTTGGAAATGTGACATGTCTGTGCTTGCTTCGGCAATGTTGACCACTCCTGTGAGTGCCTTTCTCAAGGTCCCCCGGCCATGCCGGTTGATTGTGCGGTCATGTATCTTTGTCACAAGGAGATTGGCATCTGTAATGCCTTCGGCTATCAGTTTGATCACCGAGCAATAGTCTTTTGAGTAGGTTGTCGGCACATAGTTGTTGATGCGGCTGTTACAGCGCTGCAAACATTGGAAGATTTTGACCAATTTACGGCAAATTACGGTGTTGAGGTCGAAAATACGGCGGTTGTACTGACGCTGTCGCCGTATTTTCTCGTTCGGCACAAAACTTGAGGCGATAAGATTGTCCATCATACAGGTGGCTAGCACTCCGCATCTTTGACGTTACTCTTTTTGCCAGGCAACTGCTTTATGAAGTACGGATTGACCAAATGCAGCCGTACCGTATTCTCCAGCACCCTCCATACAGTCATCCCGTAGATGCTGCTGCTCTCCAGGCAGCATTCTTCTACGCCTTCGCTCTCCAGCAAATCGCGCAAGGTCGTCGGTTCTTTGGTCAATACACCGAATTTGGGTTGAATTTTGCGTCCGGCAGTGCTTAGAATACAGCAAAAAACCGCTATCTTTGTGCACGTCAAGACGGCAGACTGTTTTCATAAGGGTTCAATATTTGGGACATCAAGCCCGTTAAACACTGGTGAGCCTAAGGTAATTTACCTGAAGACCTCTTTTCTCCCACAAAGATAGTCACGGCCTTGACTTTCTTATTCACCCGGCATAAAAATCGCGTTTTTTATGTAACGTTGTATAGTATTGATCCAATCATTAGCAAAAATGGCTTATAACAAAACTAACAGATGCTTGTATCGCTCCGATTTTAAATCTTTTATTGACTCGGATCCTTATTCTATCCTGGGACGCATTCACGATGCGTTTCACGGACAGACTTTGACTACAACTGATGAGGCTTGGAATAGCGAAATCAATCTTTTACAAGGTGTTCTCGAGCCGTGGAAAGATGAGGAAGCTGAGATAATACTTGAGTATGCTATTCCGCGTCTCGGCAAACGCATTGATGTGGTCTTACTTCTACGAGGAATCATATTTTGCCTCGAATTTAAGGTTGGACAAAAAGATGTTTTGCAGCCCGACGTTGAGCAAGTGTTAGACTATGCTCTTGACTTGAAAAATTTTCATCGTTTCAGCCACGATCGTATTATCATACCTATCTTAATTCCAACTAAACACAAGAGCTCATCAAGTTCTTTTGCTCCTTCAGTATATAACGACTTCATTTTCAATCCTCTTATTACTGGTGCTAATGGTTTACAGAATCTTATAGAAAATGTGTTACAACATACAGGTGCAAATATACCTGGCACAATAAAGGACTGGATAATTAGCCCATATACACCTACTCCAACCATCATTGAGGCTGCCCGTACACTCTATGAAAATCATTCTGTAGAGGATATAACTCGACATGAAGCTGACAAAGTAACAACCGATGCAACGATTGCCTGCATACTTAATATAATAAATCGGTCAAAGAAAAACGGAGAAAAAAGCATCTGTTTCGTTACCGGAGTGCCAGGCGCAGGGAAAACCTTGGTCGGCCTTGAGGTTGCTGTCAAACAGTCTTATCAAGAAGATGGAACATACAATGAGGATGACGGAGCCGTGTATCTTTCTGGCAACGGCCCACTTGTTGCCGTCTTGAAGGAAGCTCTTGCTCGAGACAACTACAAGAAATCTAAAAATAGGGGAGAGGATAAAAAACGCTCCGATTCCCGCCGAGAAGTGAGCAAGTTTATTCAAATTATCCACCGATATAGAGACAATATGCTCGCTAAAATCAAAACTCCGGTAGTTGATGGTAAACTCGAAATTGATTCTTTAAAGGCTGTAAAACTGCAACAAAGCGGATATGGTGAAGTTGAACACATTGCCATATTTGATGAAGCTCAGAGAGCCTGGACCCAGACACGCCTTGCCGACTATCTAAAACGCGGTGGCACATATGGGAATAAGCTCAAAGTAGCAAATTTCCCAATGTCTGAGGCTGCATTTCTGATTTGGTCACTTGATCAACGAGAGGACTGGGCTACTATTGTTTGCCTTATCGGAGGCGGTCAGGAAATCAACACGGGAGAAGCGGGGATAGCTGAATGGATAGAAGCACTCAATAATCGTTTCCAGCATTGGAAAATATATATTTCTGACAAATTGACTGAACCGGAATATGCCGAAGGGAAGGTAAATGAATTACTCAAGCATAATTCTAATGTTGAGTATTCCGACCGCCTACATCTTGGCGTAAGTCTCCGATCCTTCAGAGCCGAAAGATTATCAGCGTTTGTACATTCTCTACTATCATTTAATCCGGACGCAGAAAAGTTATATCAGAACATTAGTAGTCACCGTTATCCAATCGTACTAACCCGAAGTATGGACAAAGCTCGCGCATGGCTCAGACAACAAGCCAGGGGCTCACAGCAAACAGGTATACTGATTTCAAAAGTTTCAGCCCGTTTCAAACCATTAGCTGTACACGTCCTGGCTCAAAGCGATGATAAAGCCGTGCATTGGTTTCTTGAGGATAAAACCGATGTGAGATCTTCAAACTATCTCGAAGAAGCGGCTACCGAAATTCAAGTTCAAGGCCTTGAAGTAGATTTTGCCTGTATTTTATGGGACGCAGACATGCGATACGATGATGGCAAGTGGTCATTTTGGAAATTCAACGGTAAAACCCGCTGGATTCCAGAAAAGAATATTGATACACAAAAATATATGCTCAATGCCTACCGGGTACTTCTCACTCGTGCTCGTCAAGGAATGGTAATATGCGTGCCAGAAGGTAATGGCAACAAAACACCTGAAGGCTTCCATGAAGATCCAACACGTCTACCAACTTATTATAATTCTACATACGAGTATTTTAAAAGCCTTGGTTTAACCGAAATATAAAATATGAATTTGAATCCCCCCAAAAAACAATCTATACCAAACACCGAGAGGCAAGGCGACGATTGAGAATCTCCTTGCCAATGAATCTGCGAAGTTTACTACCAACTAGATAGCGGGGCTGTTTCAGTGCAACCTTCAATTTTGCACTGCCACAGGTCGTTGTTATAGCGCAATGCTATGCACTGCTAATAGTTGCCTATTTTAGCCCCTCTTTTGAGGATATTGAGTCTTCCCGGATTTAGAGTCCATTAGGAGCGGCCACAAGAGTTCTCAAACTACAAAACATGCAAATGATAGCAGTGGAGTGACACCAAAAAGTTAGACGGGTTAAACATTCTCCAGTTATAGAAAGAGTTCGGTATCCCGTAGGATTGGAATACCCTTGACTAAGGCTGGTATTGAACGCAAAATGGGTAAAGCTATCCTCAATACCATCTTTGGAAAATGAGTGCGTTTTTGGGTAAATCCTTGTAATGGATTCAAAAATTCACAGGCTAATGTTTACCTCTTATCACTAAATGGTATTAAACTTTGAATGATGAAACTTCTGAGCAGTATGAAAGCAAAACTAATTTTAAGCGTCATCACTATGCTTTGCATGGCGGTTACACTATCTGCAAAAACTAATTCTTTACAACCGGACACGTATGCCTTTACACGAGGTGTTGAGGCATACAACGAGGAAAAATATCAAGATGCCCTTGATTGGTTCAACAAGGAACTGTCGGACCACCCTGAGAATGGATATGCCTATGTCTATATATCGATTCTTCGTTATAGCAAGCAAGAATATGGCAAGGCACTGTCGGCCATAGACAATGCGTTGAAGCGCCTTCCCAAAAAAGATAAAGAATGGCGTTCCTCGGCTTTTGCTTCCCGGGCAGAAGTTTATGCTGCCATGAATGATACAGTCAAGGCCCTTTATGATTTGGCTGAAGCAATCAAGATCGATTCGTCTAACCTCAAATTTTATAATTCACGGGCTCAGTTGTATTATGAACAGAAGAATTACGCCTTATCAGATGATGATTATAAAGCCCTGATTAAGTTAGACCAGGGTCAGGTGATGGGTTATATGGGCGTTGGCAGAAATGCAAATGTTGAAGAAAGATGGGATGATGCAATCAGCCAATTTGACTATGTAATTAAATTGGCACCGGATTATGCCTCCGGATATTCTTTTCGTGCAGATGCTTACATTGGGAAAAAGAAATGGAATGAAGCTACAGATGATATAGTAAAAGCCCTTGATATTGCAGGCGATAATAGGGCTTTCTATCTTATGCAGAATCTTCCCGATGAGGCTTCAGGATTATTGAAATCCAAACTTAAGATAAAGATGGCAAAGCAGCCTGCCAATCCTTATTGGCCGTATTGCCTGGCTGTTATTTATAATTCCGATAATGGGTTTGATGAAGCTATCTCGTATTACGAAAAAGCCAATGCTCTCGATGCCAATTCAGTGTTCATGGAAAATATCGCTAAATGCTATGTTGGCAAAAAGGACTATGCCAAGGCGTTGGATTATGCAGATAGAGCTTTGGCGATGAATCCGGAAGATTATGATGTAGTTGATTTGAAAGCTGAAGTATTGAGTCAAATGGGAAAATTTGATGAATGTCTGAGTGAACGGGACAAATATGTCGCCAAGTATCCCGAATACCCCATGGCTTATTTGTCGAGGGCCGATGATCTACTTAGCGCCCGAAAGTTTGAAAGTGCTATTGAAGACTATAGTACGGCTTTGGTATTGGCTCCGACTCTTTCTGATAATACCTACCTTCTTATGCGACGAGGCGATGCTTATCGATTTGTTGGTAAAGATTCAGAAGCACGTAAAGATTATGAGCATCTTCTAACCGTTGAAAAGGATTCTGTCCTTACAGGCTATTCTTGGACACCTTTTGCTTATTCCGGGCTTGGGAATAAAGACAAGGCAATTGAGACAATACAGTTCATTTTATCAAATGATACCACCGATGTAAGTGGAAACCTCTATAATGCAGCATGTGTATATGCTCGACTTGGGCTAAACAAGGAGGCTCTAAAATATCTCACAGATGCGATAGCCCAAGGTTATAATCATATTTCTCATATAGAGTCAGACTATGACTTGGATAATTTGCGGGATATGCCCCGATATAAGCAGTTGATAGACTCTGTATCGTTGTTACAAGCTCTTCCCCTTGCTGATATAGATCCTGTAAAAGCTGAAGCCCGCAATATTGAGATTGTAGAGGTCCCCTTCTCAAAAGAGGGAGGAGTTACAAAAGTGAAATGTAACATCAACGGATTACCGCTTCATTTTGTCTTTGATACCGGAGCTGCCGAAGTAACCATGTCAATGATCGAGGCGAACTTTATGCTGAAAAACGACTATGTTAGCCCTAATGATATTATAGGGACCGCTCGTTATATGGATGCCAACGGTGATATAACAGACGGCACGGTTATTAACCTAAGGAATGTCAATTTCGGAGGATTGGAATTGGATAACGTCCGTGCTTCTGTTGTCCGCAATCAGAAAGCTCCTCTCCTGCTTGGTCAGTCAGTCCTCGGTCGTCTCGGCAAAATCGAGATTGACAACACCGGTATGAAGCTGGTTATCACACATAAAAAGAAATAATGACAACAATCGAATACAATCTGAATCGTTTCCTGGAAGCACAATCGGCTGCTTGTGAAACTGCGTATTCTGAAATCTGTGCCGGGAGAAAACGCTCACATTGGATGTGGTACATCTTCCCTGATGATGTTAAGCAAGGTCTATCATACATAGAATTATCGAGCTCATTAGAATGATTTTTTAGACTTATAGCCATGAGATCCATAGTTATATTCTTTCTTTCTGCCTTAATATTTATCTCTTGTTCATGCGATACTAAGATAGATAGCAGATACCAAGTATTCAAAAAGACAGACAACTCTAAAAGTTTGGAGTTTTGGACTTCTGATACCATTCTGAATACTAATTATCAGTTAGTCCAATTAATGGACACATTGTATCAATTTGTCAGGAGTGACTCATTCCCATCGGAGTCCTTAAAAAGAGAAATAATGTGGATGGAGAATTACAGGTATCAACTGTGCTCTTATTTTGACGCTAAACATTCACAAAGCAGCAATACTTCTTTGTTTGCAAAAGCTGACAGTGTCATTTCAGAAGCAAGAGCATTATGGAGTATTGATACTAATTACTCAACCATGGGAATGATTATTAAAAACGATGTAGAACGTACACGATTAATATTTGAGCAATTCAACGAATATGGCAAGTTGCAAAGTATATGCAAGACAGAGAATCAGAAAAAATTGCTGTATACTGAATTCGTTGAATGGGTAAAACTTGAACAACAGTTCTTAATGATATTCGCCAATTGTGTGAACTTGCATTTTTGGGGAGGATCAATTGCCGGCCCTGTAAGAACCGGTGGATACTTAAGTATCTGGCAATGTCATGTTGATTTGTATCAGAAGGAAAATGTAATGGAGGACCGTTATGATGGCGGATGGGAAAATATAGGCACCTTTCTCGACCCTGCACGAGAACTTCTTATGAACTGTTGCAAACAGGCTTTGACCGAGTATTATACCCCGGAGGAAAATGACAATGAATATATAAAGATATATGAGGAGACAAAATATTTGATGCAGACTCTACCTCAGAACGTTGATGCCTGGATCAAAGCCAGGGAACTGTGGGAAGATGAGATGAGCACCGACTTTTTACGTCAAACATATTCAAGAAATACATCTGAAGTGTTAATCAAAATGGCAAATATCATTAGTTCTGTGCAATAACTGAGAGATTGCATAAAATCATCGCCTCCTGTGGCGGACGAAATTTTAAGGATTTTGAGCTAAAGTCTGCGATTACAAAAAATCAGCCATTATCCTCGGTTCTAAAACAATACAAGATTTCTTCTGCTTATTCTGACATCAGATTACAAAAATCGTCAAAAAGCAAATGGTATTCACAGCCTTTCTTTTCGCCAAGGGTTACAAAAATCAGGTTTTGCTCCGGGGCACAAAATAAGACTTGACCGTATAAGCCGATGGCGAAAAAACGCGGGGTGACTATATCCTCGCCGTTTTTGCGGGTGATAATGTTGTTCCAGCCAAACGAATATGCTTCGTTAGCCAATGATGAGTGAGTTGAGCGCTCAATCCACTCTTTGCTCACAATACGCTTGTTGCCGTGGACTCCGCCATTGATATACAGACGGCCGATTTTTGCCAAATCCCTTACATTAGACACCAGTCCGCCATAAGCCTTCGCTTGCCGGTGTTTGCTATCGTCAAGAGAAATAAATGCGTTGGCTTCCATATCAAGCGGTTTCCATACTTTTTCCTGTAGATAACGGGCGTAGGGTGTGCCGACTGCCCGTTCGATTGCTACGCCAAGTAGGGCGGTAGCAATTGAATTATAATAGTGAACTGTGCCGGGTTTTGATGTGAAATGCAGCTTTTTGAATTGCTTGACTACATCTGTGCCGTAATATAGTTTTGCCATTTTCGAGAAGGGATTCCAGCTGTAGCTTTCTTGAAAATCAATGCCGGTGCGCATATCAAGCAGGTGCTCGATAGTAAGCTCGTTGAACAAAGGGTCTGCATTATCAAGTTCTGTAATA
The DNA here is from genome assembly GCA_947573485.1 of uncultured Porphyromonadaceae bacterium. Taxonomy (GTDB): domain Bacteria; phylum Bacteroidota; class Bacteroidia; order Bacteroidales; family Muribaculaceae; genus CAG-873. The sequence continues at coordinate 18,513 of CANPGB010000010.1, forward strand.
TACTTGGTTACGGGGTCGGTTAAAGACATATGGCCCTCATCAATCGCGATACCGCATAACAAGGCTGTTATTGCCTTTGTTATAGAGAATATGTTTGAGGGTGATAATTGTGAGAAATTGCCATAATATTGTTCAAGAAGTATGGTATCATTGCGTACTATCAGTAATGCACCGTTGCCTCTTACACGCGGAAAATACTCTCCTATGGTTTCGCTATTGAATCGACCGCCGGTGAATTTGGAGTCTTCGAAATATCTGTCGTGGTCGACTGAAGAAATCAACACAGTCTGAATTGAATCGGTTGCAGCAATTGTATCAACCGAAAAATTGCGGTAGGTATCGGTCGACGGACTGCCACATTTAATAGATTTGAATGTAGTACAGGCCGCCAGGACCACAGTAAAAATTATAAAGAGGAGGCAATATCGTGGCTTCATAATGCAAAGGTAGTGATAATATACGTATACTCGCGTTGTAGCCATAAGGGATTTTTAACGGACTTGGCCCTTGATTATCGGATAAAAAGAGCTAACTTTGCATAAAATAAGGAACGATGACTATAGCAACCAAATACATAAATCGCCAGAATGTGCGGGCTGAGGAACGCCTGTGCAGGGTGGTTCATGTGCATTGGTTCAGCGGTTTTATCTAAGTTACTTACACGTCTGAAGGAATTGCGCCGCCCATTATAGGGCTTCGGCGCGCTTCTGCTTGTTCTCTAATTTTCAGATTACTTCTTGTCCGGGCTGCCGAGGCTCGGGCTTAATTGTGTAATGTAACTTATGTTCAAGGTTCTATTATTACTTATTATATCAGCGGGCGCCGGCTATATGCTTCGCCGCAAGTCGGGCTTGGGTAAAGCTCTGTCGCGCACAACTCCCTTAACTATATTTATATTGCTGTTCATGTTCGGATTGAGCATAGGCTCCAATGAGTCAATCCTGTCGAACATACATAAAGACGGGCTCAAGGCCGGGGCTATCGCCCTATTAGGTGTGGCCGGAAGTGTGGTGGCAACAAGTCTGTGTGCCCGATTCATCAATAGGAAGGGAGGTGCAAAATGAATCATCTCTTGTTTCCTCTCATGGTCTTTGCCGGCATTTTTGTTGGCTGGTGCGGATTTGCGCCCGACTTCGTTGCCGAGTATTCGCTGCCCCAGTTGTGCCTCTATGCGCTTATTATCCAGGTAGGGTTGGGGCTTGGCATGCGCCCCGATCTCAAGTCGATTGTGAAGAATATCAATCCCCGCCTCTTGCTGTTGCCTGCTTGCACAATAGTAGGCACTCTGGCGTTTACGTACATCGCCACTATGATTTTTACTGATGATTCGTCGTCAGATGTCATGGCTATCGGCAGTGGCTTTGGCTATTATACGCTTTCGTCGGTGCTGATAGCGCAATTCAAGGAGGCAAGCGTCGGTGCCGAGGCTGCGGCTTCGGTGGCGGCTATTGCCTTGCTGGCAAATGTGGTAAGAGAAATGATAGCTCTGCTGTCGTGCCAGTTCCTCTCCAAACGGGGCCGTGGTGTTGCTGCTATTTCGGTTGCCGGCATCAACTCAATGGATGTGTGCCTGCCTATGATTGTCGGGGCGGGAAAATCCTCGGACGCGCAATTAGTGTCGGCCGCGCTGTTTCATGGCATTATTCTCGAAATAAGTGTGCCTGTGCTGATTTCGATTTTTTGTTCGTAAGCGCGGGCTCGGGCGGCTCTCATTGTTCAGCGGCAGAGTATTATAGGGTACAAATGTCCTATTCTACTTTGAAAAGTAGGAAGAAAACCGTAATTTTGTCCCTATGAAATCGGAATTAGAGAAATTAGTAGGGAGATACCGCGAGCTTGGCATAGACCGGCAATTGGACTATGATAAGTTTTACCTGTACTCCATAATCACGCACTCAACGGCAATCGAAGGTTCTACCATTACTGAGCTTGAAAATCAGATAATGTTCGACAACGGCATTGCTTTGAAAGGCAAGAGCCTTGTCGAGCAGAACATGAACCTCGACCTTAAAGCGGCATACGAGCGGGCATTGGTTTTTGCCCGTGAACATGCTGATGTCACTGTTGACCGTCTGAAAGAGCTGTCGGCGTTGACAATGAAAAATACCGGCTCGGAATATCATACTGCATTGGGCGGTTTTTCTTCTGCAAACGGAGATATACGCCTTGTGAATGTTACTGCCGGAGTCGGTGGGCGATCCTACATGGCGTTTAACAAAGTACCGCAGAAGTTGAAAGAGTTCTGCGATACGCTCAATGCTTTGCGATGCAAACCCGATTCAATGTCAATGCAGGAGCTGTATGAAATGAGTTTTGACGCGCATTATAACCTTGTGACAATCCACCCGTGGGCAGATGGAAACGGTCTCATGGCCCGTCTGCTGATGAACTGGCTGCAATTTGAATTCGGACTTATCCCGTCACGAATATTCAGCGATGACAGGGAGGAATATATCAAAGCTCTGGTTGCAACCCGCGAAAGCGAGGACTTGGACATATTCCGCCGGTTCATGACCGATACGATGATTACGCACCTCAACCGCGATATTTCTTCCTATCTGGAATCAATCGGAGAAGATGCCCCGGTTGAGCAACCAAAGAAGAAAGTCAAGACCCGCGATAGAATTATAGAGCTACTCCGTGAAAATCCGAAGCACACCACCCGCACCCTCGCAGAAGAAATCGGCATAACGCCTAAAGGCGTGGAGCGCCAGCTCTCTATCCTCAAATCCGAAGGAGTTATCATCCGCATCGGCCCAAACAAAGGTGGCCAATGGCAGATAATTGAGATTTCTTAATCGGGATTTTTTGTTTTCATCTCCAACCGCACCCTTTGAAAGCTATAGGTATATTGTAAATGAAAAAGAGCAAGTGGATAAAACGTGCTGTTATCGGCACGGTTATGGCGTTTGGCTTAATGGCCGTGATATTGGTGGGCTGCGACCTTTTGGTGGGCCATGCGGCCAAGGGACGCCTGTATGATACCGTTGAGGCGGTGCCTCACCGCATGGTAGGGCTTGTGCTCGGAACCTCGCCCTTCTCCGTCTATAATGGACGTAAGAACTATTACTTTGATTATCGCATAAAGGCTGCCGCCGACCTCTATAAGGCAGATAAGGTTGATATGCTTGTGGTGAGCGGCGGCGATTACCGAAATTCGGGCAACGGCTATGATGAGCCCGTGGCTATGCGCGACTCGTTGATAAAGGCCGGGGTAGATTCGGCGTGTATAGTCCTTGACTATGACGGTACGCGCACGCTCAACTCCATTGCAAAGATGCGTGATGTGTACCGGCAGGCCTCAATTATAATCATTTCGCAGAAATACCATAACGAGCGGGCCTTATATCAGGCTGAGTATCTTGGCCTCGATGCGGTGGGGTTCAATGCGGAGACTCCCGGCAGGAGAAGTTCGCTGCTGCGCAACCGTGGGCGTGAGGTGTTTGCCCGTGTGAAACTTTTTGTTGACATCGCAAGAGGTCGCTGAGCCCCACATAAACCGATGCGGAGCCCCGCAGGACTCCGCACCGCTTGTTATTTTTCTATCCAGGCTTTGATTGTATCGGCGCTTGCAGGCAGTCGTAGGCCGGTGTGCCATTTTAGCTTGGGGTATCCTTTTTGAAGGGTGGCATCGGCTTCTGACATCGGGCTTTCGTAAGATGTGCAGAAGGGGTAGAGCTCTTTCCCTTCGAGATTGTAGTTATCGAGGAACGTGCGTATTACGGCGGGTTCTTCGTGCCACCATATCGGGAAGCCTATAAAGACGGTGTCGTATTGGCTGAGGTCAACGCCGAGCGGCTTGAGAGCGGGGCGGAGCGATTGGTTGAGGTGCTCCTGTGTGCAACGCGATTGCTCGTTTACCCAGTCGACATCAGCAGCGGTATAAGGCCGGTCGGGAAGGAGGCGTACGGCAGGGGCGCCGGTCACATCTGCCAATTTCTGTGCGGCAAGCTCGGTGTTGCCCGAGTGGGTGAAATATACTATTATGGCTTTCATGTTTTTATCGTTTTTTGTGGTCGGTCCGGCCGCTGAGAGGTTGAGGCTTAGCGCCAGTGCGGCTATCGCTACGACCGATTTAATGATGCTTCTTATCTTCATGATTTCTTATAGGGTTATTTCCAGCCCATGAACATTTTTACAACATCGGGGGCGTGATGATCGAAGAACAGGCTCGAGCCGGTGTCGAGCGAGGCTATGGCGGCCATGTCGTCGGGCGTGAGTTCAAAGTCGAGAATATCGAGGTTCTGCTTCATGCGCTCCACATGCACCGACTTGGGTATGATGATGATGTCGCGCTGCAGGAGCCAGCGGAGTGCCACCTGTGCTACCGATTTGCCGTATTTCTTACCGATTGACTCAAGCAGCGGATTGGTGAAGAAATTGTTGCGACCCTCCGCAAGCGGAGCCCATGCCATTATGTGAGTGCCGAACTCCTTCATGTAGCCCTGAGCCTCAATCTGCTGGTCGAATACATGGGTCTCTACCTGGTTGACGGCAGGCACTATATCCACGTTGCTCGCAAGGTCGATGAAATGGTCGGGGTAAAAGTTGCTCACCCCTATGGCGCGCACCTTGCCTTCTTTGTAGGCGGCCTCGAGGGCGCGGTAGGCGCCGTAGCGGTCGCAGAAAGGTTGGTGGAGGAGCATGAGGTCGATGTAGTCGGTGCCGAGTTTGCGCAGGCTCTCGTCAATGGAAGCCTTTGCTTTCTCGAAGCCGTAGTTCGAGATCCATACCTTTGAGACAAGGAAAAGCTCATCGCGGGCAATGCCGCTTTTCCTTACGGCAGCGCCTACGCCTTCTTCGTTGTGGTATGCCTGTGCGGTGTCGATCATGCGGTAGCCCACGCTCAGTGCATCGGCTACACAACGCTCACATTCGGCAGGAGACACCTGATAGACTCCGTAGCCGATTTGGGGCATTACAACCCCGTTATTTAAAGTTACTGTCTTCATATGCTTGTTTGGTTTGTAATGCAAAATAAACAAAATCCTGAGAGGCTTGCTTTATACAGACTTCGGTAAGATTCGTTATTTTTGCGGTAGTGGTGAATCAGAGCTTATGGAAGCGGTAGCGGAGCCACACTATGCCGTGAGGCCTTTGCTCTGCCGAAAGAAGCTGCAGAGCCTGCCCGGCTGCCGGGCACTCGTCGGCCTGCCCGAGATACTCGAAGACAGAGGGTGCCGAGGCAAGCCCGTCGATGCCCGGGTATATCACGAGACTCAGCTCATCGAGAAGCCCCTGTGCAAGCATGGCGCCGTCGATTATGCCCCCGCCCTGCAGCGATACCGAGGCTATGCCGAAGTCTTCGGCCACCATTTCAAGAGCCGTTCGGAGGTCGGTGGGGTCGTCGCAGACAATATACGATATTCCTTTCTCTTCAAGGGCGGCGAGGTAGTCGGTGGTGGCGTTCGGCCCCAGGATAGTAAGGATATTGTCGCCGCGCAGGCGGTCGGAGGTGAAGAAAATGTCGGCTTCGGGGTCGACGGTTATAAACATTCTCGCCGATTGGCGCTTGCCCTTGAACACCAGGGCGCCCTTGCCCACAGGCCCTGCTTTGGGCATGAAGCGGTAGGGGAAAGCCTCGCGTGCCGTAGCTTTGCCGAACATCCACGCGTCGGTGCCGAGGCTCGCGCCTATGGCGGCGTATTCCTTGAAGAGTTCAGCGGGCTTGGTGCCGTCGAATGGGGGCGTCCAACGGCCGGGGAGGAGCCTCCCGTCTACCGAGCTCATTATGTGGCATATTACTTTTGGAGCCATTTCCTTTATGCTTTTTGTGGTTGAACAATTTTTGAGCCGCCGAAAACCTCGCTCATGGGTATGCTGTCGAGCCGGCTGTCTATAGCCTCGACTTCTTCCGCGGAGAGATTTATATCGGCCGCGCCTATGTTTTCTTTAAGGCGGCAAAGATGCCGTGTGCCCGGGATAGGCACGATATACGGTTTCTTGCACAGCATCCACGCAAGTGAAATCTGCGAGGGCGTGGCGTGCTTTTCTTCGGCGAGCCCGCGTATGAGATCAAAGAGCATTTCGTTCTCCTCGAAACTCTCGCGGCTGAACTGCGGCATGGCGGCGCGGTAGTCGTTCTGCGGGTTGAATTTGGTGTCGGCTGTGTAGAAGTCGGAAAGCAGCCCGTTGGCCAGGGGCGAGAACGCAATAAAGCCGATGTTCAATTCTTCGAGCGTCGCGAAAATATCCTCGTGCCACCGTGCCATCATCGAATAGCGGTTCTGTATGGCCGTTACGGGGCATACGGCATGCGCGCGCCGGAGATATTCCTCGCTTGTTTCAGATATACCCCAGTGCAGTATCTTACCTTCCCGTATGAGTCGCGCCATGGTTTCGGCCACAAGCTCGGGCTCGACGTCGGGGTCGATGCGGTGCTGCAGATAGAGGTCGATACGGTCGGTGCAGAGGCGGCGGAGCGAGCCCTCGACGGCCTTGCGGATGTTTGCAGGCCTCGAATCGGGAATCAGGGGATAAGGGCCCGGCTCGTGTGATTTGTCGAAAGTAAGGCCGAATTTTGTCGTAATCACCACCTTGTCGCGGTAAGGCTTCAAAGCCTCTCCGAGCAGTTCCTCATTATCGTGAGGGTTGCGGTCGGTGCCGTATATCTCGGCGGTGTCGAACAATGTGTAGCCCATATCCACCGCATCGGCCAGCAGTGTCGTCATGGCCTTTTTGTCGGCGGGAGCGCCGTAGGCGTGGCTCATGCCCATGCAGCCCAAGCCCACGGGCGATACCGCCAGGTCGCGAAGTTTTCTTTGTGTCATATCATCGCACTATCTTGGCGGTTCGCTTGCCTGATTTCACTATATATATTCCTCTGCCGAGGGTGTCGGGCGACACGGCGCGTCCGTTAAGGTCGAAGTATTTTTCCTCGCCGCTCTCTGCCGCATCGGCCTCTACATTGTTTATTGCCGCTTGGTTGCCGTATTGCTCGTTGATGAGGTCAATCCACGTCCGGATGCGGCTTTCGTTTATAGCGCCGCTTGTAAGGCCGAGTCCTTCGAGGTGATCGGCAGCGGGAGTCATATCTGCGATAGCCTGCAAGGTCTCGTCGCGGTAGGTGGAGGCATAGGTGGTGAAAGGCACAACAGTCTTTCCCTCAAAATTGTAGCTCTCGGCGAAAGTGTGAAGAATCATGGGAGCGGTATGCCACCACACCGGGCCGCCGAGGAAAATGATGTCATATTCGTCCCAGTCGGCCACGCTGCTCCTGATAGCCGGGCGGGCATCGCTGTCGCGCTCCTCCAGGGCAACCTCGGTGCAGGGAGTATATGAGGTAGGGTAGGGCGTCACGGGCTCGATTTCAAAGAAATCTCCGCCTGTGACAGCCTGAATCTGCCGGGCCATGCGTTCGGTTGTGCCGCCCCACGAGAAATAAGCTATCAACACTTTTTTGCCGTCGAAATAGCCGGAGCCCTCGCCTTCTTCGGGCTGAATGGGCTGCACGGGTTGGTCGGGTTCGTTTGCGCTGCATGCCGTAAACGTAAGCAGCATAAGAAGTAGAAATAGATAGTGCTTCATATACTTTTTATCGGTTTAGTTTTTCTGCTACAAAATTACCTGCATAAGGGCAGCCCGGTATTACGTTTTTCACCGCTCTTCTTACCAATATTTCGGTTAGCCGAAAAAAAGGTAAATCTTCAGGTAATTATTGAATGCTCCAAGTGCCCCGGCGGGTGTAATTTTGCGGTGTCAACAGATTCATGTAATATGATAAATAAACTTATAAGCATCTTACTCATGGCAACATCTGCAATTAACTTCGGCCCCGTGCTCAAGGCTCAGGATAATCCGTGGGGCCTTGTCTATGAGCAGGCTATCACCGAGAACCTGCCCGGCAAAGTGAACATACACCCCGTGAAATATAATCTCGACGGCATCGAAATTGCCGCGAATGTCTATACTCCGGTCGGGTATAATCCGGCAGAGAAGGAATATCCCGCTGTGGTCATCGCCCACCCCAACGGCGGTACTAAAGAGCAGGTGGCCGGGCTTTTTGCTCAACGCCTCGCTGAGAAAGGCTACATTACAATTGCCGCCGATGCCTCGTACCAGGGTGCGAGCGGTGGCGAACCCCGCCACACCGACCGTCCGGCCAACCGCATCAACGATATTCACGGCATGGCCGACTATATCTCACGATACCCCGGCGTTGACCCTCAGCGCATTGGTGCCTTCGGCATATGCGGTGGCGGTGGCTATACCCTCGGCGCCGCAAAGAGCGACAAGCGCTTCAAGGCGGTGGCAACCCTGAGCATGTTCAATTCGGGTCGCGTGCGCCGCAACGGCTTCATGGACTCGGCCATGCCCACAATTCAGCAGCGACTCAAGCAAGCTTCCGATGCACGTGAAAAAAGAATTGCTACGGGTGAGATTGTATTCACCGGCGATATGAACCTCACCGACGAGGAAATTGAGAAGCTGCCTTTCGACCTTTACCGCGAGGGAGCCATATACTACAACCGCACCCATGCGCACCCCAACTCCACTTTCCGATACACTATGGAGAGCCTCATGGACCTCATGACCTGGGATGCAGCCGACCAAATCGAGCTTATCAACGCACCTCTGCTCATGATGGCAGGCTCGAAAGCCGACACTTTCTACATGACTTCCGATGCCTTTGAGAAGGCCACCGGCACGGCCGACAAGGAGCTCTTCCTGATTCCGGGCGCAACCCATATCCAAACCTACCATGTGCCTGAATATGTGGAGCAGGAAGTGGGTAAGCTTACGGAGTTTTTCGGTAAGAACCTCTAAGAGCCGCCCGTCATGAACCGATTGATTGCCTCATTTCTTGCCCTTATACCTTTAATATGTATGGCAATGAATATCACCGATTTCAAGCAGCCCTATCCTGCAGGCCCGGCCATGGAGGGCAACCCCAATTTCACAGGCACGGCGTGGCTCTATCCGCTGAGCCATGAGCAGGAGCTCAATGTGCCCATGTTCAACGTTACTTTTGAACCCGCGTGCCGCAATAACTGGCACCGCCACAGCGGCGGTCAGATACTTATAGCTACCGCAGGCGTGGGATATTATCAGGAGAAGGGCAAACCTGCCCGCCGCCTCTTTCCCGGCGATATTGTGGAAATCGCTCCCGGAGAAGAGCACTGGCACGGGGCGGCTCCCGACAGTTGGTTTGCGCATATCGCCATAGAGTGCAACCCGCAGAGCAACGAGGTGACATGGCTCGGGTCGGTCACCGACAGCGAGTATGCCCAAGCAACCGCCAATGCAGGCAACATAAGCGAGCTCTCCGGGCGCCAGCAGGCTATAGTGGCCATTGCTTCTTATACCGCTGCCGGCGACCCCGAGGGCTTGACCCGCGCACTTGAGCAGGGCCTTGCCGAAGGCATGACCGTCAACGAAATCAAGGAGCTGCTAATCCAGGCCTACGCCTACTGCGGTTTCCCGCGTTCGCTCACTGCTCTCGGGGTTTTCAACGATTTACTTGCCGCACGCAAGTCCAAGGGCATAAATGCCCCCGAGGGAGAAGCGGCATCGGTGGTGAGCGACATTGACAAGTATGGGCAAGGTGCCGAAACGCTCAGCAAGCTCTCGGGCGTGCCTGTCGATGCCCCTGCGCCATGGTATCAGGATTTCGCCCCCGGCATTAACCGCTTCCTCAAAGAGCACCTCTTCGCCGATATTTTCGGCCGCGGAGTACTGCCCTATACCGACCGCGAACTTGCCACGGTGGCTATGCTCACCGCCCTCGGAGGCGTCGAACCTATGGCGAGCGGCCATATCGGCATCTGCCGCCATCTCGGGGTCTCCTCCCTTCAGCTCAATGCGCTGCTCGACATAATAGAGCGCAACATGGGCAACCGTAAAGTTGAACCGATACGCAAGATTGTAAACCGATGAAAAAGTTAATGGCCCTGATAATATCGGCTACGGCAATAACATCAACGTTTGCCGGAGGCATTGTAATAGAGAAACAGGGGCAGTTCCCCGTTGGCGGTTGCACCATACAGCGCCCGGGTACCTTCAACCCCGACACTTTCGTGGGTTGGGCCGAGCAGGACCAGGCAGGGCAGAGCTACCGCTGCGACCACGCATTTGTCCGCTACCAGATTCCGGCGCGGGCCAATACCATGCAGTTGGTTTTCGTGCACGGATATGGTGGCGACGGTGTGTGCTGGGAGTCAACGCCCGACGACCGTCCCGGTTTTGCGACTCTTCTACTTGCCGAAGGGTATCCGACATATGTTCTCGACCTCCCCGGGCGCGGGCATGCCTCTCGCACAAGCTCCACCGTAACGGTCGAGCCTGTAGCCGACGAAATGTTCTGGTTCGATATTTGGCGCATGGGCATTTGGCCCGAGTGGAACGAGGGGATACAGTTCCCCAAAGATTCGCTCAGCGTCAGCAATTTCTTCCGTCAGATGGTGCCTGACCTGAGCAATCATCAGCTCGATGTGCCCGCTCTCGATGCCTTGGCAAAGAAAATAGGCGACCAGGTATTGGTGACACACTCGGCAGGTGGCTTTCCCGGCTGGCTTGCCGCAATGCGCAACCCCGAGGTTAAGGGTGTCGTTGCCCTTGAACCCGGCGGGTATGTTTTCCCCGAGAGCGAAATTCCTGCACCGCTGCCCGGCCTCACAGGCGGCTTAAAAGGATTCGGCGTCCCTATGGAACAATTCGTTGAGCTCACCAAAAAGCCCATTGTGATTTATTTCGGCGACTATATTCCCGAAAGCAATGCCACAACCCTCGGTGGAAGCAACTGGGAGGTGCGATTGAAGATGGGTCGAGAGTTTGTCGCGGCAATAAACCGTCACGGCGGCGACGCCACTCTTGTTGTACTCCCCGAAATCGGAATAAAAGGCAACAGCCACTTCCTTATGCAGGAGCTCAACAACGATGTGATAGCCAAACACGTAGCCGCGTGGCTCGATCGTAAGTTCCAAAAATAATTTGTATATTTGCGGTTGTAAAAACCGCAGATTATGGCCGACGATAAATTATTCGATAAAATTATCATAAGCGACACTCTGAGCGAGATAGCCACCGATAAAATGGAGGGCTATCTCGCTCATGCTCTTTGTCTCGGCGGGAGCATGGAGTTTGATTTCAACGGCAAGCACTTCACCTTCGGCACCCACAACCTCATGATTGTGCGTAAAGGAGCACTCGTTGAGAACATGGGCCCGTCAGATGATTTCAAGGTAATGGTGGTGTATGTCGACTCGGGCTTTGTGGAGCATTGCACACCGCAGTCGAACTACGGCATGCGTGGGCAGCTCGCTCTCTTCATGAATCCCGTGATGAAACTCAATGAAGCGCAGTTCGACCTCTGCCTCAAAGATTTCCAAGGCGTGAAATACCGCTACGATACCACCGGATTTGTGTTCTATGAGGAGAGCATACGTTGTGCCGTGCAGCTCATGATTCTCGATTTCTTCGACTTCCACGCCTATAACTATGGCGAGGACTCTATCACTCCGCAATATGCCACGGTGATGAACCGCTTTCTTGCCCTGCTCGACAGCGGCGTGTACCGCGAGCACCGCGAGGTTTCTTACTATGCCTCAGAGCTTTGTATAACCCCAAAATACCTCTCTGAAATATGCAAGAAAGTGAGCGGCCACTCGGCAAACTTCTGGATTAATCGCTATACGTCGCTCGACATCTCGCGTCAGTTGCGCGACAAGAGCCTTACGTTCGTTCAGATTTCCGACATGTTCCACTTCTCGTCGCCCGGATATTTCAGCCGCTACGTGCAGAACAATCTCGGCATGAGCCCCTCGGACTATCGCGAATAAAGGCTACAGGAATTGCGTTGGCCGACGTGTAAAATTTTGCCAATTCAAAAATCTTCTGTAATTTAGCGTAACCAATTACGCAATTAAATACGCATATGGATTTTTTTGAACGGACAGGCAAAATGGCGATAGGCAGTAGGCTGAGGGTTTTGACCGAGACCCTTACGCGCGATGCCGCAAGTATATATGGCCTTTACGGCGTGGAACTCAAGCCCAAATGGTTCCCCGTCTTTTACTCACTCACTGACGAGCAGCCCAAAAGCGTAACGGCCATAGCAAGGGAAATAGGGCAATCGCACCCCTCGGTAAGCACTATAGTAAAGGAAATGACCAAGGCAGGCCTCATAACGGAATTTGACGACAAAGCCGACCGACGCTGCACCCTCATCACTCTTACAGAAAATGGAAAGAGCCTTTCGCAGGAGCTGATAACTCAGCTGCGTGATGTTGAAAGAGCCGTCGAGCAGATTTCAGCCGAGTGCGACAACGATTTATGGGCTGCTATCGCCGACTGGCAGGAGGCTCTTGCCCGCAAATCAATATTTGATCGGGTGCGCGAAATAAAAGAGCAACGTGAGAACTCCGAGGTTGAGATTGTGGAATACCGCCCACTCTATAAAAAGGCTTTCTATGAGTTGAACCGCAACTGGATAGAGCTGTACTGGGAGCTGGAACCGCACGACATCGAAGTGCTCGAGAACCCCGAAAAGCATATCCTCGATAAAGGTGGCCATATATTCGTGGCGCTCTATAACGGCTATCCCGTAGGCGTCTGTGCCTTATGCCCCATGCCCGCCGAATCGCACTACGATTTCGAATTGGCTAAGCTCGCGGTAAATAATTCTATCCGGCGCAAAGGTATAGGCCACAAGCTCTGCGACGCCCTCATAAGCAAGGCCCGCGAACTTGGCTCAAAGAGGCTCTTCCTCGAAAGCAACACTCGCCTCAAACCGGCAATTGCCCTTTATCGCAAACTCGGCTTCAAGGAATTGCCCGAGTACCACCCCGCATATGCCCGTGGTGATATACAAATGGAATTAACGCTATAATAGTCAACTGAATGCAGACCAAAATATTTGTGCGCCGCCACGACGCTCTCAAAAAGACCTTCAAAGGTGTGAATCTCGACTCGCTTGCCGTGGGCCAAAAGTCGATGGTCACAAAAATGAACTATGTTAAGGGCAACTTCGCCACGCTCCACACTCATCCGCACGAGCAGTGCGGCTATGTAATATCAGGCAAATACCGCCTGATAGTCGAGGGCGATGAAAAAATAGATGTTATCATGCACCCCGGCGACACCTATGCCATACCCGGCAATACACCCCACTCATTTGAAGTTCTCGAAGGCGGCGAGGTGGTTGATGTTTTCACACCTCAGCGCGAGGATTACCTGTAGCCCGCATCCCGCATTTTCGGAAAAATAGTAAGAACTCACGGAAATTAATGTAGCCGTCAACCGGGACTGAGGCTGTAATTTTGCATATTGAAAATCTCTAAGTTAGTTTTTGATATGAAAATGACCGTCTTGATGTTGTCGGCTGTGTTGTTGTGTGCATCCTGTGCGGACGACGACAGCATTACCAAGCCCGAAATTCCTGTGAAAACTGATATTGAAACTCCTGCCAACCAAAACGGCGGTAGCGATAAGGCGCCCGCTGAAAATATATTCACAACAGCATCGACCGTTGCCGATGTGGTCAGCAATCCGATGTTCGGTGATTTCGGTCACCTCCTGTTCCCGGTAGACCGCAATGTGCCCGCTATGATGACGCTCGCCGATGTCAGCTCGCCAAGCGTATATGTATGGTACAGCCATATACGTGCGGCCAAAACGGTGGAGATTATCAACCGCCTTTACCACGATGCCGCCGCAGGCAATCAGATATTCTACCGTATGTATTCCGATGCGGAAATCGCCGCCGACCCCTCGAAAGCCTATACAGGTCTCTTTCTTTTCCGGGGCGAGGCCGCCAAACCCTTTGCGATAGCCAATGCCGGGGGCGGGTTTGCATATGTGGGCGCCATGCACGACAGCTTCCCGCATGCTCTTGAAATCAGCAAGGCCGGGTACAATGCCTTTGCTCTGATATATAGGCCCGACGACCCTTACTCCGATTTGGCGAAGGCCATAGAGTTTATTCACGATAATGCCGGAGAGCTGGGTGTCGCCCCGCGTGACTACTCTCTTTGGGGTGGTTCGGCAGGGGCCCGCATGGCGGCCGTAGCAGGCAACAGGGCTTATCTGCAGCAACTCACAGGCCGTGCCGACATACCGCAGGCAGCAGCCGTGGTCATGCAATATACAGGCTACACTCAGGCCACGCAGTACGATGCCCCCACTTATGTATGTGTTGGATCTGACGACGGTATTGCCTCTTGGCGCGCGATGCAGGCACGCCTTCAGCGCCTTTCTGAGCTGGGAATCCCTACCGAGTTTCACGTATATAAGGGGCTCGGGCACGGTTTCGGGCTTGGCGAGGGAACCGTTGCCGAGGGCTGGATAAATGACGCCCTGAATTTTTGGCGAAAGAATATGGCCGCAGGCGGCAGTGCAGGTATTCCGCCGGTATTAGCTCGCTGAAAAACCGAAAAAAGTGTAATTCTTACCGCCGTTTTTCAGGAATCCCCGGCAGGCGATATTTGTTATTTTACCGTATTTCAAAATAACAGAATATGAAACGAAGAATATTAGGTACTGCATCTCAGCTCGAAGTTTCTGCCATAGGCCTCGGCTGCATGGCAATGAGCCACGGCTATGGAGCCCCGGCTGACAAGAAAGAAATGATAAAACTTATCCGCACAGCCCATGACCAGGGCGTGACTTTCTTCGACACGGCCGAGGTCTACGGCCCATATACCAATGAGGAGCTTGTCGGCGAGGCTCTTGAACCTATACGTAAGGAGGTTAAAATTGCCACAAAATTCGGTATCAGCATGAATATGGACGATTTCAAGCAGGTCCTCGACAGTCGGCCTTCTACAATACGCCGCGCTGTCGAAGGCTCGCTCAAACGCCTCGGTACCGATTACATCGACCTCTATTATCAGCATCGCGTCGACCCCGACGTGCCCGTTGCCGATGTCGCCGGAACAATAAAGAACCTTATGGATGAGGGCAAGATACTCCACTGGGGGCTTTCGGAAGCAGGTGTCAATACTATCAGGGAGGCTAATTCAATTGTTCCGCTCACCGCCGTCCAGAGCGAATTTTCGCTTTTCTGGCGCGAACCCGAAAAAAATCTCCTGCCCGTGCTCGAAGAGCTGGGCATTGGCCTTGTGCCCTTCAGTCCCCTCGGCAAAGGATTCCTCACCGGAGGCATAACCAAAGATACAAAATTCGGCAAACACGACTTCCGCTCATCGGTTCCGCGCTTCCAAAAAGAAAACATCGAGGCCAATATGGCGCTTGTGGATTTCGTGAAATCAATTGCCGAAAAGAAAGGAATCACACCCGCACAGGTTGCTATCTCGTGGATTCTATATCAGAAACCGTGGATTGTGCCCATACCCGGCAGCCGAAGCCTCAAGCACCTCGAAGATAATATTGAAGCTGTAAATGTAAGCTACACTCCCGATGAAATGGCTGCGATAAATGCCACTCTCGACACTATAGTTATTCAAGGCAACCGCTACAACAGCAACAATCAGTCACACATAGGTAATTGATATACTGTAATACACAAAAGTGCCCCGGAATCGACGCAAAGCGACTCCGGGGCACTCTGATAAATGATTACATCAGTTATATCCACGCCTCAGGTTTGAAGTTCTTCATGTCGCTAATTAATGAGTTTCAAGTGAAAACGCTTATCTGCGTCGTTTGTTTTGGCAGGGCTTATTTCCCGACCTCGGCATATGCGGCGTCGGTCACAGGCTCAAGCCACTCGTTGGAGGTGTTTTCGCCCTCGAGCTCGAAAGCCAGGTGAGAGAACCAGCTGTCGGCAGCGGCTCCGTGCCAGTGTTTTACGTTTGCGGGGATGTGGATAACAGTGCCCGGAGTTATCGCCACGGGCTCCTTGCCCTCTTCCTGATACCAGCCGCGGCCCGCAACGCCCACAAGTAACTGGCCTCCGCCCTTGGTGGCATGGTGTATGTGCCAGTTGTTGCGGCAGCCGGGCTCGAAGGTAACGTTGAAGAATTTGAGCTGCTCGGTGGAGACGGGGGCGAGGTAGCTTTGGCCGATGAAATATTTTGCGTAGGCGTCGTTAGGCTCGCCAATGGGGAAGATTGATTCCTGCATGAATTTCTCTTTGGCGTCGGAGACCTCGGTGTCGTCTTTCCAAACCTCAAGAGCCTGGCGGAAGGCAGCCCATGCCTTTGGCCACCCGGCGTAGAAAGCAACCTGGGTGAGAATTTCGGCAATCTCGGTTCGTGTCACGCCGTTCTTGCGGGCCTCCTGCAGGTGGTAGGTGAGCGAGGAGTCGGTTATGCCGCTGCTCACAAGGGCGGTGACGGTCACGATGCTGCGGTCGCGCAGGGCGAGGCGGTCGGTGCGGCTCCACACCTGGCCGAAGAGAACGTCGTCGTTGAGTTCGGCAAATTTGGGAGCGAAGTTGCCGAGAGCCTGCTGCCCGGCGGTCTGGGTTATCTCTGTAGGCCCGGCAGTGAGGCGGGTGGGATTTTGTGTCGATGCCATGATACTTGAAAAAAAGATTGGGAGTAAGGTGACGAATATCTTTTTCATGCCTGCAAATATACTCATCATTGCAGAAATACGCCTAACCCTTTTCGCAGAATTTATTACCAAAAAAGCATGAGGCCGGGGTGTGTGCCCCCGGCCTCATGACTTGTGCAACAGACTCTCGCGAGCCCTACTTAACTAAAACTTTTTTACCCTTTGCTATGTAGATGCCGCGGGGAAGAGCCTGCAGGCCGTCGAGATGGCCTACGGGCATGCCCTGCAGATTATATACGGTGTCGTCGGTCCACTCTTCGGCGGGGGCTTCTATGTGGTCTACCCCCGAGTTGCCGTCGGCCGAGAGAGTCCAGGCGCGGAGCGATTTCACAGCGGCGCCCGAGCCGAAGGCTTCGATACCGTCGGCATCCTCGGCTATGGGGAACACGCGGATAGAGGTTGCCCAGCGGTCGTTGATGAAGATGTCGATAATAGAGTGGTCGATGAATATGTTGAGCTTGAGCTCTGTGCCTACCGCGGGGCGGGTGGGAAGCGTGCAGCGGTAAATGCCGTTGTATACGCCGCTGTCGTTGATCAGGCGTGCCAGGCGCGAGAAGTCGGCTGTAAGCTCGCCCTTGACGGGAGAGTAGGTGATGACACCTGCGGCGCCCGAGTTCTTGAAGATGCGGAAGCCGAAGTCGGAGTTGCCCACGGTGAAAGTGGCTTCAATCTCGGCGGCGCGGCCCGAGACGGGAGCGAGGCTCTCGATGCCGTCGATAGTGTGCGCATCGGCAGAATACGAGGTTGCCGAGCGCATGCCGCGCAGACCCTCGAAAGGCTTCTGCACGAGCTCGCCGTTGGCGTCGAGGCTCCATTCGCGGGGCAGCGAGTAGCAGTGTGCCCACCCGAGGTTCCAGTTATCCTGCGAGGAGAGTTTGTCGGGCACGATGCCGAGCGCTATTGTCTTGCCCTCGTGGTTGTAGATAGTGGGGGAGAGCAGGCCGAAGCCGTCGCGCGAGGCGAGTTCAACGTCTTTGCCACGCTGCTGGGTGGTGTTGAAACGTCCGTCGGCGCCGATGCTGCCCGTCCAGTACATTGTGTGTACGCCGGTGGCTGTGCCTATGGGCGTTGCCGTGAAGAGCCATTTGCCGTCGGGCATGGGGGTGATGTTGGGCATTTCCCAGAAAGTGCCGTCCTGGCTTTGCGACGTGCCGCTGAAGAAGAGCCCGTTGTTTGTCCACGAGCGTGAGGCTGCGTCGTAGTGGTGGAGGGTAGTGGTACCTATGCCGTTGGCGGCGCTGCCCACAATTATATATGCGTCAGAGCCGTTGCGGAAGAAATAGGGGTCGCGGAAGTCGTCGGAGAGCCCCGAGGGACGGCCGCCGATTATGGGGTTGGAGGCCAGTTTTGTCCAGTTGTCGAGAGCGGGGTCGTCGGGAGTCGCCTGAGCTATGGTAGCCTTGCCGTAGTCTACGGCGGTGTAGAGTATGTTGGGTTTGCCGCCAGTGAGTTCATCGTCGGTGAAGACGCAGCCGCTCCAGCAGCCCTTGATGTCGTAGGGTGCGCCCGGTGCTATCGCTATTTTCTCCTCGCGCCAGTCGAAGAGGTTCTCGCTTGAGATGTGCCCCCAGTGCAGACGTGCCATATAGGGGCCGTTGGCGTTCTTCTGGAAGAAGAGGTGGTAGCGGCCGTCGGCCCATACCATGCCGTGGCACTCGTTTGTCCACCCGGCGGCGGGCATGCCGTGGAAACGGGGGCGGAGGAGGTCGTCGGCAAAGCGCGAGGCCGGAATCGAGAGGTCGGCCTTGTTCTCGGGAGCCTTGTAGAGGGTCGCAGGGTCGAGAGCCTCGTCGTATACCGTGATGTCGTCGATGAGGCCGTCGAACGAAGTGAGCAGGAAGGGGCCCGTGTAGTTTTCCGCCGGTCCGCGGCCCATAATCAGGTGACCGCCCTTGAAGTCTATGGTGCCGTAGCCGCGTGTAGAGCCTACCTCGGTGCCGTTGTTGTAGAGTTTCACGGTGCGCGAGGAGGAGTTTACCACGGCCACGAGATGATTCCATTCGTAGGTGGGCAGGGCGCCGTTGGCTTTTACCTCAATGGGCCAGCCACCTATGTAAGTCTTGAAAGTGTATTCGCCGTTGAAGCCCACAAAGAAGCCGAAGCCGCTGCGTGCGTCATCGTCGAGGCAGTTGATTATCGCGATTTTCTCGTCGGTATATTGGTCGATGAGCACTATGGGGTAGCTCTCTATGGCAGTCCATACCGATACGGTCATGTCTTTAGAGCTTTCGGGTATGATGTTTCCGAGCGAGGCGTCGACCCATGAGGTGTAGCCGTCGAAGCGCAGGGCTTTGCCCACGGCGCCCGCCACGTTTTCGGGAGCGAAATGACCCTGCACGGCAAAGCGGTTGCCGCTCACGGTCTCTACTATCTGGCCACTGCGCACCTCCATGTTGAAGTGCGCCACTTCGGCGGCGGAGGCCGTGAGTGCGGCTGCGGCTGTTGCTATAGCGAGGATTCTTTTCATCGGTATCTTTTAAGAGAGTTAAGAAAAAAGTGTGCCGGGGAACCATGAACCACCCGGCACACTTCACCTGTTCGTATTATTTAACGATTACTTTGCTTGTGTTATTGCCACGGCGCACAATGTAGATGCCTGCGGCGAGGTTGTCGGCCGATACCTTCATACCCTGAAGATTGTAATACTCGGGAGCGGCCTCTTCGTCGGCGGCTACGATGCCGGCGCTTGTAGTTGTGCCTTTGGCAAGATAGTCGAGGCTGTTGGCGGTGAGGCGCTTGATATTCTCGGTCCATGCGTTGGTGCCCTGGCGGGGAGCGAACTCATAGGCTGCGAGGCCGTTGGCGAGGATAGTGCCGGCCTTGGCGGTAGAGCGGCTCTCGTTCTGAGGGAGGAACTCGATGATACCTGCGCAGGCGTGGTCTTTAACATGACCCCACATGCCGAGAACAACTGAATTGGTCTCGTTCTGGAATTTAACGAGGTTGGTGGCACCCTCTACGGTGTACTGATATGCGTTGAAGTCCCATTTGCAGTTGTGGTTTTCGCGCCACATCTCACCGTTGCCGTTGGTGCCGAGGAGAGGGAATACATGGTGGTTGTCGCGCTCGCTTGACTCAAGACCGGCATAGATAGCGTGGTTGCGCTGGTCGAAGCAGAGCGAGTTGTCCTGGCCTTCGTTGAGGAAGTCGTAGCCTACGATAGCCATGATTTCCCAGTTGTCGGTACCTAAACCGCCGTCACCGTTGTCATAGATAGTTACATCGAGGTTCGCGGGGATACGGCCTATTTTAGCCACGAGCTGGGTGGCCTGCTTGCTGAGGTAGAGGTTACCTCCGTCGGCTACGAATTTTGCCAGGGCGTCGATTGTTTCCTGCGAGCCGAAAGCTGCGGGTATGTCTCCTTTGGCAAGGCCGCAGCGGTCGAAGTGAATCCAGATGCAGTCGAGGTTCTTGGCGTCGATTTTCGAGGTTTCGCCTTTTGCGATGATAGTGCCGTCTTTGTGAAGGTCGGTGAACACTTTGGCGGCGGCAGCCTCCTGGAAGTCGAGGTCATCAACAGTTGCGCCGTCGATCATGATTGCGAGGCGGCTGTTGGCGCTCATAGTCACTGCCGATGCGAGGCAGAGTGCGGCGAGTAATGATTTCTTCATAATGATAGGGTTAGTTAGGGTTTGCAATTTCAAGGCCGCGGGCGGAGCAGGTTTTACCCGGCCCGCATCCTTGGTGAATTTTTTTATTTGTTAAGATAGTCTATACAGTTCTTTGTGAGGCGGTTGGTGTTCTCCTGATAGGGGTTGCCGGTGTTCTGAGCGAACTCGTAGGCCGAGAGGCCAATGGCGAGGCAACGGCCCGCGCGGGTTGTGGTGGAATTGAATTCCACGATACCTGCCACGGCGAAGTCAACCACGTGAGCCCAGGTTGCGAGCACGGTGCTGTTGGTAGCGTCCTGGAAGTTTACCACAGTGTTGGGGTCGCCGCTGAAGCCGTAGGCGTTGAGATCCCAGCAGCAGTTGTGGTCTTCGCGCCAGCCCGGACCTTCGAGGGCGAATGTCTCGTGGCCGTAGTCGGGGAGTGTGGTGAGGCCTTTGAAGATGTCGTGGCCGCGGTGGTCGTAGATGAGGCCTATCTGGGCGTTCATGCACCAGTTGTCGCTGCCTTCACCGCCGGGGCCCGAGCCGAAGATGCCGGGAGCGTAGCGGGCGTCGATGATGCCGTAGGGCACGGTGAGCTGTGTGGCAAACTTGGTGAGGAAGAGGTTGCCACCCTTGGCGGCGTAGTTGGTGAGCGAGTTTATGGCTTCGGGGTTCACGAGCTCGGAGGGCAGATTTTCCCAGCCGGGGGCGAGGCCGACGCGGTCGATGTTGATCCATACCACGGCATACTCCTCGGGGTCGAGCGAAGCGATGTCGGCAGGGGTGAGGATTTCCCCGTTGGTGGCGTAGGTTTCGGCAAACCACTCGGCAGCGGCGATCTCATCGTCGTCGGTGAGGTCGGCCACGCTGTTGCAGGGCAGCAGGAGGGCAGCCTTGGTGGGTATGGGGTCGATAATGAAGCGCACTGTTATGCCCGGCGATACGATATTGCCTTCATACACGGCTTTCACGGTGTAAGCCAGTTCTTTGCCTGTTGTCTGGTTCTTGAGGGTGAGCGAGGTTTCACCGGCTGCGGGAGTTGCAACAATCTCGGCGTCGCACACCACCTGGTAGCCTATGGCTCCGGGAGCAGCCGCCCAGGTGAGGGTCACGGCCTTCTTGTTTACAGAGTATTCGAGGTTTTCAACCGCGGGGCCTGTCGGGGTGTCGGGATATGTTACATCGGAGCAGGCCGCGAAGAGTGCCGAGGCAGCCACTACGGCGGCGAGGGCGAATTTATGTGTTGATTTCATCGTTTCTTGGATATTAGAGGTCATAGAGTCCGCCGGCGTTCTCCACTTCGTCGAGAGGTATGGGGAAATAAGTTTCATCGGCGCTCATGCTTGCCCCTGAGAGATAGGAGCGGAGCTTCGACTCTGATTTGAAATAGCTGTTCATTGTCTCCACTACAATGCCCCAGCGCACGAGGTCGAACCAGCGGTTGCCTTCCATGGCGAGCTCGAGGCGGCGCTCCATGCGCACGGCACGGCGGGCGTAATCCTGGTTCCAGCCGGTGGCGGGGTATTCGCCCACGGCGTAGAAAGCTATCGTGGGGTTGCAGTCTACGGGAGTATAGCCGGGATCGACAGAGCGGGCTGCCTTGCGGCGTACGCTGTTGATGAGCTCACGGGCATCGGCAAGGTCTTTGTTCATCTCAATGAGAGCCTCGGCTTTGAGAAGCAGGATGTCGGCGTAGCGTATGAGGCAGAAGTTGAGCGAGGAGGCGCCCCAGGGCCAGCCCTGTACCATATCGGCCGACGAGGGGTCGATAAGGCCTTTCTTGCCCGAGTATTCGCCGTAGACATCGTAGGCACGGGTCCAGCCCATGGTGTATGTGTGGCCGCGGAAAGGCATGCCTATGCGGCCAACGGTGAAGTCGAGGCGGGGGTCAACGTTGCCGTTGTAGTCGGTGGTCACGTTCTCGTTGTTGAAAGTGCCGTCGAGGTAGGGCAGGCCGTCGTCGTCGGTGCGGAAAGCGTTCACGAGGTTCTGTGAAGCCAGGAAGAAGTCGTCGCCGCTGCCGAAGAGGTTGCCGTCGGAGTAGGTGGTGTTCAGCAGGTTGCTCCAGTTGATGTTGGCGGCGTTGTTGGCCGTGGAGAACTGGATTGCCATTACCGATTCGTAGCGGTTGTTGAACTCTATCTTCGACATATCGAGGAAGTTGGGGTAGAGCTCGTATTTGCCAGAGGTGATAACGTAGTCGGCATATTTCTCAACCTCGTCCCACGAAGATGTGAAAGCCGATACCTTGGCGTGGATAGCGGCGGCAACATACTTGTTGAAGTAGCCTGGCTTGCTCTGCGACTCGGGGAGGATTTCGTAGCTGTCGGCGAGGTCTTTCTTGATGAAGCCGAAGATTTCTTCGCGGGTATACTGGTCGGCGCGTGCGCTGTTGGGATCGTCGTTCTCGGCGAAGTAGGGCAGGCGGTCGAAGCAGCGGATGAGGTCGAAGTAGAAGTAGGCGCGCAGCGTGCGGAGCTGGGCTATGTAGTTCTCTTTCTCGGTAACGTTAGAGCTCTCTACGGCCTTGATTGCTTTGTTGCAGCGCGATACGGCATAGAAGTTGTTCTGCCACTTGTTGAGGAGGCTCACGTTGTCGCTCTGTATGTTGCTGACTTCGAGCTGGTGTATGTTGCCTTCCATCGAGAGGCCGCCACCGCCTTTGTAGGCGTCGTCGGAGCGGACGTCGAGAATCCAGTTGGTGATAGGGCCGGCAAAGGCAGGGTTGTTGCCGAAGAAGTGCGCCTGCAGACCGCCGTAAGCGGCTGCCATGAGGCCTTCGATTGTCTCGTCGTCAATCTGGTCGGCGCCGAACTGGCCCTGCGGCTTGAGGTCGAGCATATCGTTGCACGAGGTGAGGGTTCCCGAAGCGAGGGCGGCGCTTATAGCTAAGGCAAGGGCGCCGAGACGGGATATATATGATTTTTTCATTTCTTGGGAGATTGGCTTAGAAGTTGATGTTGAGACCGAGGGTTATCACACGCGAGCGGGGATAGGGACCGTTGTCGATGCGTGCGCCGTAGCCGCCGAGGGGCAGCTCGGGGTCGAGGCCGCTGTACTTGGTGACAGTGAACACGTTCTCGAGCTGGGCATATACATTGCAGCTGGTTGCGGCAATGGGCTTGAGAATCTTCGAGGGGATAGAGTAGGCGAGCTTGATATACTTCATCTTGAAGTAGGAGCCGTCTTCAACATAATAGGTCGACATGCGGGTCTCGTTGTTGTCGTCGGCAAGGGCGAGAGCGGGGATGTTGGTGGCGGTGTTCGAGGGAGTCCAGGCGTTGAGTATATCCTGCGAGCGGTTGGTCGATACGCCGCCGTTGCTCATGAAGTAGAGCTGGCGCTTGGTGGTGTTGTAGATGTCGAAACCGAAGTCGCCCATGAAGAAAGTGCTGAGGGTGAAGTCGCGGTAGCGGAAGTCGAGGTTGAGGCCGAGCGAGAGGTCGGGGTTGGGGTCGCCTATTATGCAGCGGTCGTTCTCGTTGATTACACCGTTGCCGTCGATGTCGCGGTAGATGAGGCGCCCGGGAGCTGCGCCCTGCTGTACGGCGTGGTTGCTCACCTGGTCGGGGGTGTTGAAGATACCGTCGCAAACATAGCCGTAGTAAACGCCCATGGGCTGGTCAACGATGAGGCGGTAGTCGCCGCCGATGCTCTTCACGAGGTTGTTGAGCTTCACAAGCTTGTTCTTGTACTGCGAGATGTTGAAGTTACCGCTCCACGAGAAGTCGGAGTACGACGGGCTGTTGTAGTTCAGGGTTATTTCCCAACCGTGGTTATCCATGTCGCCGGTGTTCATCCACATGGCGGCGTTCTCTCCGGCTACCGAGAGCACGGGAGGAATGGTGAGCATGTCGCGGGTTTTCTTGATGTAGTAGTCGGCCGAGAGGCTCAGGGCTCCGTTGAAGAAACCGGCGTCGATACCGATGTTGGTCTGGGTGGTGGTCTCCCATTTGAGCTTGTCGTTGCCGGTGCGGTCGACAATCACACCTGCGATTGTGCCGGTGTTGGTGCCGTCGAGGTCGTAAGCGCCCGAGCCGATGTCGTAGCGGTAGGTCGAATAGGAGGCGTAGAGGTTGTCGATAGCCGAGTTACCGTTCTGACCCCATGCGAAGCGTATCTTGAGGTCGTTGAGCACCTTGTTGGTGGGGAAGAAAGCTTCCTGGGTGGGGCGCCATGCCACTGTGGCGGCGGGGAACACACCCGAGTTGCTGTGCTTGTCGAGACGCGAGCTCTGGTCGCGGCGCAGGGTAAACGATGCCAGATAACGGTCGGCATAGTTGTAGTCGGCTTTGCCGAAGATTGAGAAAAGACCCCACTGGCTCTTGCCGCCGCCGTTGAGCTGGTCGCCTTCGCCCGAGCCTATCTGCATGTAGTTGTCGTCTTCAAAGGCGTAGTCGGTGCGCGAGGCGGAGATGTCCTGGAAGGTATATTTGATAGCTTCGACGCCGAAGAGCACGTTGAGGTGGTGTACATCGTTGAAGCTCTTCACGTAGTTGGCGGTGTTTGTCCATGTCCAGGTGTCGCCCTGGCCATAGGCGCGGCTCATGCTGTTCTGGTCAGAGGCCGTCATCTTGCGGCCGAGAGTCTTGTTGAAGTACTGTATATGCTCGATACCGAGGTTTGTTTTCAGTGTAAGACCGTCAACGGGTATCACGGCGAGATAAGCGTTGCCGAATATACGCCAGCTGTTGTTGTCGTTGTCGCGGCCATTATAGAGCTCCTGAACGGGGTTGGAGATGTCGGAGGAGATGAGGTCGATAGGGCGTGCCCAGTCGCCGTCGGCACCCTTGATGGGGAGAGCGGGGTGCTGGCGCATGGCGGTGTAGGGAATACCGCGGTCGTCCTGTGTGCCGAAGCCGCGGTCGCTCCAGTTCGATACCATGAAATTCTCGCCTATGGTAATGTAGCGGTTGAAGTTGAAGGTGGAGTTCATGCGTGCCGAGTAGCGGCGGTAGAAAGTCTCGCGCATCATACCGTTCTGGTTGATGTAATTGGCCGAGAAGAGGAAAGAACCGCGGTCGCTGCTGTTCGATACGGTGGCGGTGAGGTTGTTTGTCCATGCCGAGTGGTATACGGCGTCCTGCCAGTCGGTGTCGGTGGTGGCGAAGTTCTCGTTGCCGCCTATATATTTAACGAGCTCGGGGGTGGCGCCGCTGCCGTAGAGGGGGTGCGAGGGCGACACGTTGCTGTTGGCGGCAGCTATCCAGTAGGCGTTGCCCCACTGCTCGGCGTTGAGCATCTTGTAGGTTTTGCCCACGGTCTGGAGCGAGGCTGCATAGTCGACGTTGATATTCAGACGGTCGCCCTTGCCCTGACGGGTGGTGACGATGATAACGCCGTTGGCGGCGCGCGAACCGTAGATAGAGGCCGAGGCGGCGTCTTTAAGCACCTGCATGCTCTCGATGTCGGAGGGGTTGATAGAGGTGATGTTGTCGGTGGCGATACCGTCCACTACATAGAGAGGGTCGTTGCTGTTGACGGTCGACATACCGCGAACGCGGATCGAACCGCCGCCACCGGGGGCTGCGTTGGTGGTTACCGATACGCCGGGGAGTCGGCCCTGCATCGAGTTGATGATAGAGCCGGTGTTCTCGCTTATGGGCTGCTTCATGTCCATTACCGAAACGGCGCCGGTGAGGTCGGCCTTGCGCTGCACGGTGTAACCCGTTACGACGAGCTCGTTGAGAGCCTGGGCGTCGTCGCTGAGCACCACGCGCATCTCGGGAGCGGCGGCGAGGGTCTGGGGTACGTAGCCTATGTAAGAGAATGTGATTTTTGAGCCTGCCGGTACGGTAATGGTAAAGTTGCCGTCGAGGTCGGTGACCACACCGGCGCCCGCATTGCCTTCAGGTACTACCGACGCGCCAATCAGCGGCTCATCATCGGCAAGTCCCCATACCGAGCCATGCACAGTGATATTCTGTGCCTGCATCCCTATTACTGCAAGTAGCAGCATCAATGCACTCAGAAAGGTGGTTTTCATGAAAAGAATTTTTGGGTTATTATAATTGTCAGTTTTTTTAAGGTTTGTGCCGCAAAGTTATGGTCTTCAATAAATATAGTATTATAAGGAATGTTGCATATGGTGTCATTTTTGGTGTTTTGCGGGTTTTTTAAAAGCAGTTGCGGAATTTTTACAAAAAATCCCGCAACTGCAAAAGATCGGTATGTGTTTTTACGCGTGTCTCAGAGGGTGAGACGCCGCCTTATGTCGGTTGGCGACTCGCCGTAGGCGTCCTTGAAGCACTTGGCGAAGTAGCCCTGCGAGGCAAAGCCCGTGCGCGCCGCAATGTCGCTCACGGGGCGGTCGGTACCCGTAAGCAGCTTGCGCGCTGCCTCGAGGCGGAGCTTGCGCACAAGCTCTATGGGGGTGTAGCCGGTGAGGGCTTTTATCTTGCGGGTGAACTGCGACTGGCTCAGGGCAAGGGCCTGCGACATCTGCTCAACATTGAGGTTGGCGTCGGCGAGGTGCCCGTTGAAGAAATCCATGAAGCGCTTGTAGAACTCGCTGTCGAGGTCGCCCGGCAGCTCGGTCACGGGAGTGAGGCTGCCGCCGGGGGCATAGAGGTCGGCAATGCGGCGGCGGTTGGCAAGGAGGTTGCGGCAGCGGGCAAGGAGCATGTCGCCGCGGAAGGGCTTGGGCAGGTAGGCGTCGGCGCCGCTCTCGTAGCCTTGCAGGCGCTGCTCGTCGAGAGAGCAGGCCGTAAGCATGAGCACGGGTATATGCGAGGTGCTGGTCTCGCTCTTGAGGCGGCGGCACAGCTCAAGGCCGTCGATGCCGGGCATCATGAGGTCGCTTATTATAAGGTCGGGAGTGAGCTTGTTGGCAAGCCGCAGTGCCGAGGCACCGTCGGAGGCCGTGACCACGCGGAAATCGTTTTTGAGCAGCACGCTCAGCAGAGAGAGTATGTCGGGGTTGTCGTCGACGGCCAGCACGAGAGGGCGGTCATCGTCACCGGCAGTATCATCGGTGGTATCGCTGGTGTCTGCTGGCTCGATTGGCGGCGTTGCAGCCGAGGCGTCGGTGTCGTAGCCCTGGCTCGGGATGAGGGTATCAACGTGCCGCACAGGCAGGCTTATGGTAATGGCAGTGCCACGCCCTTGCTCGCTGGCGGCCGATATGGTGCCGCCGTGCAGCTCCACAAAGGCTTTTGCCACCGCCAGACCAAGGCCCGAGTTGCCCGTGTGACCGTGCTCGGCCTGATAGAAGCTCTCGAAGATGTGAGGAAGGTCGCCTGGGGCTATACCTTCGCCCGTATCGCTCACCGTGACCGATATAGTGCCGTCGGCCACCGAACCCTCGACCGATATTGTGCCGCCGTCGGGGGTGTGGCGGAACGCGTTGGTGATGATGTTGAAGAGCACGCGCTCCATGCCCTCGGCGTCGAAGGCAAGGGTAGGCGCGCCCTCGGGCCTGCGGTAAATGAGTTTTATGTGGCGCCTTGCCCCGAGGGGGCGGAAGCCGTCGAGCCAGGTACCTACCGATGCAAAAAAGTCGCCCTCGGTGGCATGCAGCTCGAGGCGCCCGTCTTCGGCCTTGCGGAAATCAAGAATCTCGTTTACGAGCCTAAGCAGGGTCTTCACGTTGCGTGCGGCGATGTCGAGCAGGTGTCGCTCGCTGTCGCTCAGTGTGGCCGAGCCGCGCAGCTGCTCTATAGGCTCGGCAACGAGGCTCAGTGGCGTGCGCAGGTCATGCGAGACGTTGGTGTAGAACATTAGCTTGCTCCGTGTAGCGTTGTCGAGCTGGCGGTAAAGTTCTTTCTGACGGTCGCGTTCCTGCTGCAACTCGCTGTTGGTATGCTCGATAGTGCTTTGGTAGCGCTTGCTCTGACGATAGGCGCGGAGTACTACGAATAGCACAGCGAAAAGCAGCACCAGCACCACTACGGCAAGGGCGAAGAGCACCGTCTGCGCCGAGTAGCGCGAGCCGTAGTCGTCGGCACGCTCCTTCATTACCAGCATCTTGGCGGTCTCGTCGGCTATGGTCTGGCTCTGCCGAAGCATGATGTCGGCGTTGGTGGAGTCTACGGGCGAGAGCACAGGCAGCCTGGTCTCGCGGGCATACGGCTCGCCGCGAAGAATCTGCAGAGCCGTCTTTATAAGTAGCTGACCCTCGGTCGGGTAGAAGAAAGTGGCGTCGATTACGCCGTCGGCAACGGCCTTTATGCCCACCGAGGGGGCGGCGTCGATACCGATAATCTTTATGTCATTGCGGCCATGGCGGCGCGTGGCATTGGCAGCGCCGATAGCCATGCGGTCGTTGTGGGCGTATATAAGGTTTATCTCGGGGTGCACCACAAGAAGCGAGTCGGTGGCACGCTCCGCCTGGTCGAGATACCAGCCCGCGTCGATACTCTCCACAAGCTCCATGCCCGGGCCAAGCTCACCGATGAAACCCGCGTGGCGCCCGGCTGCCGGGCTCGACCCGTCGAGCCCCTTGAGCTCCAGTATTTTAAGTGTGCCCGGCATGTTTGCGCGGGCATACTGCGCCGCCTGGCGCCCGATAGCGGCATTGTCTACGCCTATTTTCGCCGTATAGAAATCGCCATTTATCTCGCGGTCGAAGACTATCACGGGTATACCCGCATCGAAAGCCCGCTTCACAGCCGGGGCTATCGCCTCAGCCTCATTGGGTGCCACTATTATAAGGTCGAACTTATTGGCCACGAAGTAGTCGATGTCGGCAATCTGCTTGCTGTTGTTATCCTGCGCCGAGCGTATCTCAACCTCGGCATCCTTGTGGAAAAACATCTCGCGCCGTATCTCATCGTTAACCTTGTTGCGCCACTCATCCTGGCTGCACTGCGATACCCCGATTCTGTACTCCGGGGCTCCGGCGCACGAGCAAAGCATGAGAATCAATGCGCCCGCTAAATATTTTATGATGCGTTGAAAGAACATAGCCCAAAATTACAAAAAAGAAGTCAGTCGCACCAAATAAAAAAGCGGGGGCTCCGCAGAATCGCTCTGTGGAGCCCCCGACCGGGGAATTTATTCAGATCGTATTATCGCATTGTCGGTAACTGAATGAATTGTGTGTATTTTGCAGGCTTTTCTTTGCCGATTACCTTAGTAGTTCCACTGGCAAGCTATCATCCGGAGGTTCGGGCAAGCTATGGTGCGCATGTCGGTAATCATGTTGTAGCGGCAGTTGATGTAGGTAAGAGCCTGGTCGAAGCTTACATCAAGCATTGTCAGCTCGTTGTTGTTGCAAAGGATGCGCTGCAGGAAAGTCTGGTTCGAGAGGGTGAGCTCGGTAAGGTCGTTGTACGAGCAATCTACGA
Organism: uncultured Porphyromonadaceae bacterium; assembly: GCA_947573485.1. Lineage (GTDB taxonomy): Bacteria > Bacteroidota > Bacteroidia > Bacteroidales > Muribaculaceae > CAG-873. The sequence continues at coordinate 47,848 of CANPGB010000010.1, forward strand.
AGAGAAGGTTCGGGCAATTGCTTACGTCGAGTGTGGTAAGGTCGTTGTAGGAGCAAACAAGGTCGAGGAGGTTCTTGCACTCACGTACGCCGAGGGTCTTCATGTTGTTGTCGGTGCAGAGGAAAGTGGAGAGCGAGGGCAGACCCGAGATAATCATGTTGGAGATGTTGTTGCTGTCAACATTGAGGTTCTGAAGGGCTGTGGTTCCCACGAGGTTCACCGAAGTAAGCTTGTTGTAGCCGCAGTAGAGGTTCTTGAGTGCGGTGCAGTCGGCAACGGTGAGGGTTTCGAGGTGGTTGCTCTGGCAGTTGAGGGTCTCAAGGGTAGGCGAGGCCTGAAGGTCGAGACCGGCGAGGAGGTTAGATGCCACATTGATGCTCTTGATCATGGGCACATCGTTGAGAGTGAACTCGGTGAGGCGGTTGTTGTTGAGCGACAGCTTGGTGAGCACTGTACAACCCGAGAGGTCTACTTCCGAAAGCTTGTTGCGCGAAGCGTTGACTTCTGTAAGAGCTGCGTCGCCCTGCACGGTGAGTGCGGTGAGGCTGTTGCGCGATACATCAACCGATGTAAGGGCTGTGAAACCCGAGAGGTCGAGTGTGCCGCCGAGTTTTTTGTCTTTCCAGTCGATCTTGGTCACGTTCTTACCTACGACGGTAACACCTTCCCAGGTCGAGGGGTCTTTAACATTGGTAATTTTCAGAGCTTCGGCATTGGTGCCTCCCTTTTCGGCAGGCTGCTGAAGGAAATTCTGAAGTTGTTTGAGTTCGCCTTTGTTAACTTGGGCGAAGCAGGCTGCGCTACTGAGTGCTACAGCGAGGATTAATGCGATCTTTTTCATATCAATCATAAATAATAGTTGGTAGTCTGTTCGTGTGATTTGTATTATTAACACCACCCGCCCGCGAAAGGTTTTCAAAAATTATAAAAAAATAGTACCTTTGCAGCGCAACCCCTGCCACAATACTCTGTAAGCACGATTCAGCACCATGAAAATTTTTAAAACCTTTTTAATCCTCCTCCTCTCCGCGCTCCCTTTGGCCTCGTCGGGCCAGAAAATCGCCGTCCTCAGCGACGTGCATGTCACGCCCGGCAACGCCTGCGAGACTCAACTTCGCCTCGCCGTTGATGAAATCAATGCCGCCGACTACGACCTCGTGGTTATGAACGGCGACCTCGGCAACGAAGGCTCCGATGTGGAGCTTGCAAACGTGAAAGCTATTCTCGACGGCATACGCCACCCGCTCTTCGTGCTCCCCGGCAACCACGAGAGCACATGGAGCCAGAGCGCCACCAAAACCTTTGTGGACCTATGGGGTGCCGACCGCTTCGTAACCGTGGCCGACTCTCTCGTTATCATAGGTATAAGCAGCGGCCCGTTTATGAAAATGGGTGACGGCCACATAAAACAGGAAGACCTCCACTGGCTCGACAGCACCCTCGCCCGATATGTCACTCCCGGCCGTAGGGTGCTCTCCTTCAACCACTACCCCTTGCTCGACGACCTCGACAATATGCCCGACTATCTCGCCGTGCTCGAGAAATACCCCGTGATAGCGCATATCAACGGCCACTATCACCGCTGGCGCCCGTATAATGCCGGCGGCGAGGGCAGCGGCTCCGACCTGCCGTGCGTCATGGTGCGCTCGCTCGACCTCGGCAAAGGTGACTACGGCTACTCTATAGTGGAGGTCGACGGCGATTGGATTCACACATATAACAAACCCATAGGGCGCCCGCGCGAGGCCCGCTACGCTTTCGCTGCCACCCCTACGCACTCCAAGGCAAGTTTTGCCCCGCGCCCCGAAATCATAGCCCCCGAGGGCTTCGAGGTTGCCAAGGTATGGGCCGACAGCGCCTCGGTGTTCACCCGCCTCGGCTTCGACGCCGATAACATCTACTTCGGAACTTCTACCGGCAATGCCCGCGCCGTTGCCAAGGCCGACGGCACCCTGCGCTGGAGTGTGCCCACCGGGGCCTCGCTCTTCAGCCGCCCGGTGGCGCTGGGCAACGGTACTGTTGCCGTGCCCGCACACGACGGTATCCTCACTCTTGACCGCCGCGACGGCCGCCTACGCCGCAAATATGCCTCTGCCGAAGGTCCTTACGTGGCCGACGGCGCTATCTCGCCCGACGGTAAAGCCTACATCCAGGGCGCCTACAAGCGCATGGAGTGCCGCCGCGCTTCCGACGCCAAACCCGTCTGGACCTACGACTCTATTTTCAATTACTGCCAGGCAGCCCCCGCTATCGACGGCAACGACCTCGTGTTCGGAGCCTGGGATACCAACCTGCGCTGCCTCGACCTCAAAACCGGGCGACTCCGCTGGGTGTGGAACAACGGTAAGAAAGGCAATATGCTCGGCCCGGGCAACGTTGTGCCCGTAATAACCGCCGACAAGGTGTTCACCGTAGCCCCCGACCGCTATATGACGGCTCTCAGCCGCGCCGACGGCACCGAGCTGTGGCGCGATAACTCGCACCGCTACCGCGAGAGTCTCGGCCACAGCGCCGACGGCAAGCGCGTATACGCCAAGACCATGGACGGCGAACTCGTGGCCGTCGATGCCACCGCTCCCGCCTTCAAGGAGCTGTGGACGCTCGACCTCACTTTCGGCTATGACCACGCCCCCTGCATAGTGGCCGAGCACGACGGCTATGTGTATGTGGGCTCGCGCCGTGGGCGCCTCGCCATTGTTGACCCCGCCAAGCCTGCACTCGTGGCCGCTTTGCCATTGGGAGTGAGCGAGGTAAACGGCATTGACATCGACCCTGCCACGGGCGATGTATATGTCTCGCTTATCGAAGGTACAATCTACAGAATCTCCCGCACAAATGGCCGATAATTATCTCGAAAAGAAAATGGAGGAGCACCGCCGCGGTGCCGCTCCCGCACATCCGCGCACTCTCGGGCCGCTCGGCGTGCCCCGTGGCTCGGTGTGCCTGCCTCTCGACGTCCGCACGGTGTTCATAGCCCCCTGCGAGGCCGATGCCGAAGTCGCCGCCGAGCTCGTGCGCACTTTCGGTGAGGCCGGGTGTGCCGTGGGCTTCGCGCTCAAAGATATAAAGGAGGGCAGGGCACTCGCTCAGGCAACTTCCACCCGCCACTATCCTTTGGAGGTTCCCGAGGCTCTCGCCCGCTTTACCGCCGACAAGGGTGCGCCGGAGCTGCTTATTACAGTGAGCCAAGGCGCTGCCACCCTCAAGTTTACCGATAGTGAACGTACGCTCCAAGGCTCTCCCCGGCAGATTGCCGACACGGCACTGGTGCTGTCGTTGGCGGCAGCACGGCACATAAGGTAAAATAGAGAAAGTTTATCGGATAAAAGTTGACACCACAGCGCCTTTGCCGCGCAGTGTAACCTCTGATAGCGAAGCCGGTATAAGCACTGTCTCGCCGCAGCCCAAGGATACTGCGCCCTCGGGCCCTTCGACTGTGAGCGCGCCTTCCACGGCAATGAGTATTGTGAACGAGTCGCGCCCGGCAAGGTCGAGGCGCAGTTCACCCTCAACCCCGGTAACATCTACCGTAAAGCACTCGCAGTCAGCAATGTTGCTGGCTACACCCTTGGCAGGTGCTACGTTCGGCACCGTTGCCTCGGCGGTATCATCGAAGTTTATGGCCTCGATGCTCTCGTCGATGTGCAATCGGCGGGGCTGCCCGTTGGCGTCGAGGCGCCCGTAGTCATAAATGCGGTAGGTGATGTCGGAAGCCTCCTGAATCTCAAGCAGGAAGCTGCCGCGCCCTATGCCGTGCACGCGCCCCGGAGGCAGGAAGAAAATATCGCCTTTGTGGGCCGGATAATGGCGGAGATAGTCTGTGATATTCCCCTCGGCAAGCGCCTCCCTTAGAGTGTCGGGAGTGAGTCTTTTTGAGAACCCGGCGTAGAAATAAGCCCCGGGCAGCGGCTCAAGCGAATACCATACTTCGGTTTTGCCCGAGGCATTATGGCGCTCGGCGGCAAGGCGGTTGTTGGGGTGAACCTGCACCGAGAGGTCGTCGTTGGAGTCTATGAATTTTACCAGCAGAGGAAACTTTCCGCCGAAGCGCTTCATAAGCCTTTCGCCCATGATGTCGGTTCCGTAGTCCGATATGAGGCGGTTGAGAGTGTTCCCGGCATATTTGCCACCGGCAACCACCGACTCGTATCCGGCAAGAGGCGAAAGCTCCCAGCTTTCGCCTATATGCTCACCCGGTGAAGGCACGCCCTTGAAGCGGGCTATACGGTTGCCTCCCCAGAGAACCGTTTTATATATGGGTTCGAACTTGAGAATTTCGTTCATAAACTATTGCGGCGGTGTTCTGCCGAGGGTCTGCAAAATTACAATTTTATTTACAGCTGTGCAAATACTACGGCTTTTTAGACCGAAAAATCGGTTCCCGCACCCTCCGGCGGGCGCAGGAACCGACAACATCAGGGACATTTAATTCTTATTTCTCGAAAGGATTTCCTTTAGGGTCGCGGCTCACCACATAGCGGAAAGCCTGAAGAGTGAGAAGATTCTGAGTGGCATCGGTAAACTCGCGGTCGCCGTGCCCGTAATTGAGGTATACCATACGGTAATTCTTGTTGCGCCATGCTACGGGGAAGTCGCCATGGCGTATAATATCTTTAATGCCAAGTGGATAGTTCTTGGGCGAAATCGAGGCGAGAATCTCCACGTCGCTGTTGCTGCGGGGCGAGGGGTTCCACTGGTACCACTCGCTCTCGGGAGCGACAAACGACGAGGGTATGTTGCGGGTGATGTCGCTGTCGGTGGTGTCGAGTTCGAGCAACACGCATTGCGGGGGCCAGTTGTTGCAGTAGAAAGTTCCGCAGCCTAAAAATTTGTTGAGCCACGGCCAATGGGTGTTGGCATCGTTGTAGGCCGCTGCATGAAAGCCGAGCCAGCCGCCCCCGTTCTCCATATATTTCTCGAAGGCAGCACGCCCCTCTGCGGTGGAGGGTGCCGCGTTGATGGCTATTATCACGCTGTATTGCTGCAGGTTTTCGTAGCTGCGGGTGTCGAGGTCGGTTGTGGTCTCAAGAATCCAGCCGTCGCCGTAGGTGAGGCGGGTGAAGAAGTCAATTGCCTGGTTGGCAAACTGCACATGAGCCTCCTCGGCAGTGTCGGAGTAGTAGAGAAGTGCCTTGAAGCGGGGTGCGCGTGCATAATTGGCAGGATATGAGGCGTCTTGCGCCATAGAGCCGAGGCACACGCCAAGGCAGAGCATCAGTAGTATATTTCGTATTATTTTCATGATAATGAATTAAAACGTTCTGTTTCAGCTATCAACGACAACCATTTACCCGCCGAGGTGAGCCACACCTCTTTATAGCAGGCATTGTTGATCTGCGGCCAGTAGGGCTCGTCGCTGTCGCCAAGGCTGCGTATACCCACAGGCATGGCGCCCGTGATGCGGCCCGACGAGAAATTGTTCAGCTCGGGGTAGCGCGAGCCCTCGCCATAGATCAACGATTGCCCGAAAGGATTCTTGCCCGCTATCCAGTAGAGTTGCTCGCGGGCAATGTCGAGGAGCTCGGCATCGTGGAGGTAGTTGGCGCATATGGCAGCCGACTTGCCCATGGATGTGTGCACGGCGATATTGCCGTTGAAGATATTGAACCACACCGGGAAACGCTTCACAAAATAGCCCGGTGCCACTGCCTCGCCTCCCTTGGCCTGGGCGGCAAAACGCTCGGGAGCATCGGCGGGCGGGAAGAGGTGCACGGCATAGAAGGCCTCGGTATCCGAGGGTTCATCGTCGCTGTATATGCCTGCGGGAATCATGCCGTAGGGAGCGGTGTACTTCATCAATGCTTTCAGATAGCCCGCGTAATCACTCACGGCTGCATGCCAGCGCCCGAACGACGGGTGCTCGGGTTGGGTGCGGCAGAGAGCAGTCAGAGCCTCCATATATATCTGGTCGCGCGACTGGTGTATGAAGTGTACGGGCGTGCGTTTCTCGGGCGTGCGGTAGAAGAAACCTTTTATACCGCAATCGCCGGGAGCTTCGTCGCAACGGCAATCGAGTACATACTCGGCATAGCGCGCCGCATCGGCGGCATAGGCTTCCTTGCCCGTTAGACGGTATAGCATTGAGGCTGCCCACGACGCCGTGGCCATATGTTGGCTCTCGCTTGTGCAGTAGGTGTGTTCATAGGGGTTTATCCACCCTCCGAAACCGTCGGCGGCAAAGCGTCGGCAGGCAAAGGCATAGTCTTCCTCGGCCACCTTGCCAAGGTACTCGGCAAGCATGGGGTCGCCTTCGAGTTCGCGGGCGGCATAGGCTTCATAGGCCGCATAGAGATAATTGTCGTAGGCAACGTCCTGCACACGCACGCTTGTGATATCGTCGTGCGTGCCGTGGGCGCCGTCCTGCCATATGAGCAAACCCATGCTGCTGGCGTGAAAACCATCGCCGAAGCGGTTGCGAAGCACAAATTCAATTCCCCAAAGTGCCTCTTCGCGCAGGCGTGACGCCAGCAGCGGGTTGCTATTCTTTTTGGCGCGGCTAAGCTCAAGAAGCGAGTGAGCCACGTCGGCTGTCTGGAGGGTCTGCTGCGAGAGGTCGCCCGCATCATGCCAGCCGCCGCTGTATATGCGCCGCTCGCCGTTGTGCTCGCTCATGAGGTCGGTGTGGCACTGCGAGTGCACTCCGGGCACGGGATAGCCGCAGCGCATGCAGAATATGAAATTCAACACTTTCCAGCACGAGGGGTCCCAGAGCTCGGCGCCACCTATTGTAAAAGGTGCCGAATCTATGCCGCCGGCAGTGATACGGTAGGTGCCGCAGCGCTGCAGTGGCGAGAAATCCATTACGCCGAAAGTGCCGATAGTGGTGCTCTGCGGACTTACCTTACCGGCGAAAGCGCAGCTGCCGTCGCTAAGGTCGATAATCTCAAAAGCTGTGCCTGCAGGCATGGTCGCAGGCGACACTATGGCCGTTTTCGTGCCCTCGGAGGCGTATCCGCTCATCGAGTGTATGAGTCGCCCCTCGGGAGCTGCCCAACCGCTCACCTTTTCGGTGTCGGCCACACGCTGTGCCTCCACACGCCTGATGCGGAAGGCCACGCTGTCGGCTGTGGTCATATCGCGGCCGTTCAGCGAGAACGACAGCGAGAGTTCGTTTATGGCGTCGCGCCTGAAATCGCCTATTTCAAGAAAACAGCGGTTGGCGCGGTAATTGTCTAATATAATGAGGTGTGCGCCGGTGGGCGGGTTGAAACCCTCGCCGGCATGCCCCGCGGCATTTTTGAAACTGAGATTGAGGCTCACCACCCTGCATCCGGGGCATTGCGGTTCTATTTCGAGCTCAATACGGTTATAATCTTCAAGTGAGATATCAGGGAGTAAGAGAGTGGCCACGGCATGGCCGTAGAGGGCGTAGTCGGGGTCGTCGGGGCTGCCTTTGGCACGACGGCTGCCGGTGTTGACGGCTGCCGTGAGCACAGGGTCGCCTTCGGCCCATAGCAGGGAACCTTCGCCACGGGCTTGCCACTGCCCTTCGAGAGGCAGTGCCGATAGCACAGGCTTGGCTGCAGCCTCGGCTTCGAGCGACTTCGAGGTGTCGGGGAGCAGAGGCGAGTGCACGTAGCCGCTCTCAACCAAGAGGCTGTCGAGCGGAGCTGCCGTAACGGCTATCGCTGCAAGAAGTGATATGATAGTTATGTGTCGCAGAATCTTGAAAAATGTGGGGGTGCCGGCGTAAGGCCGGGCCGCACGCGCGGCACCCCCGTGTTATGAAAAAGCTACTTCTTCACCTGGAAAGTCCAGTGTGTCGAGGGGATTCCCCAGCTGTCGTCGCAGATGATGTGCGCACCGCCGCCACCGGGGGCGATGAGGATGAGGTGCTCGTCGTCGAGCATCGCTACATCGAAGTATGCGATAGGTATATCGAGATACCAGCTGTACTGGCCGTCGACAACCTGGTGAGGCAGAGGTACATCAAGCTTCAGCTGACCTATCCACCCGATAGCGAGCTTCTCGGGTGTTGTGGTCGAGGTAAGGGCGAAAGTGCCTTTCTTCTCTGTGCCGTCGCTGTAGTGGATAGTGACGTTCGGACCGCCGTCGAGGTCGAATTTCACCCACTCGTCCATGGTCACCATCTGGCCTGTCCACTCGTCGGCCTGACCTATGCCGTAGCACAGCCAGTTGGGGCCGGTTGCCGACCAACCGTAGCCGCCGCCACCGACGCAGCCCCACGAGCCGTCGATATAGCCGCCGCCGTTACCGTCGGCCCACCATTGCCAGGTGCGGCCTTCCGAGGTGCCTGCGGTGAGGCAGCTCATGAGTGGGTCGATAGGAGTGTCGATGTCGTCAACGCGCACCGGAATCTCAACAGGCACGAAGGTGCCCTCGTAGAGCATTGTGGCAGTGAAGGTGAGGTCGCCTGCGAAGGGCACCACTACCTCGGCCACGTTGTCGGTGCCGCAGTTGAGCATCAGGGTGCCCACCATGTAGTCAAGGCGGCACGCATAGCCCGAGTTGTTTATCACGCGGATTTTATTGGAGTGGTTGCTGCCGTTGTCATATGTGAAAGCGGCTGCATACTGCTTTGCCACGGCTTCGGTGTCGGCACCTATGCCTGCAAAGGCGTCGTGGTCGTCGCTTACCTGGGTGTGGATGCACGAGCTCAAACCGAGCACGGCAGCTGCCCCGAGCAATAAGATATATTTAGTTTTCATTGCTGACAATAGTGTTGATTAGTAGGGTGATGAGTAGTTGCCTTCCGAGGTGCTCCAGCCGGCGTTCTGCTTGAGCATACCTTCCGACTTCTGTATTTCGTCGTCGGGGATAGGGAGCAGACCCTTGGTTTCGGCGCGGTAGGGTACCGATATGCGGCGCAGGCTGCCGTCGCAGTAGCATTCCACATTGGTGCGGTGCTGGTCGATAAGGTTAAGCATGCCCCAGCGCTTGAGGTCGAAGAAGCGGTGGCCTTCAAAGGCGAGCTCCCAGCGGCGTTCGTTGCGGAGGTTTTCATCGCTGTAGCCAACGGCGTCGAGGCCTACACGGGCGCGGACACGGTTGATGCCGGTGGCGGTGCCGGTGAGCTCGGAGTGCATGAGGAGTACGTCGGCGAAGCGGATAGAGAACTCATCCATGAAGTTGCACGACATATAGTCGTTGTCGGAGGCGTGGATGCCGGGGTACATATACCAGTAGAGCGAGATGGCACCGGGGCCGTTCTGGGCGTCTTTCGACTCAACTTCGTTGGAGTGGACGTTGACGGCGATATACTTCTTGTTGAAAAGGTGGGTGTCTTCTACCTGGTGGCCGCCGTTTTCGTGGTAAATCATACCTTCTTCGGGGTCGTCCATATTAAGGATAGAGGCTTTACGGCGGGGGTCGGCCGAAGGCCAGGTGTTGTAGATGTCGGGGGTGATTGTTCCGCCACCCCAGCCGGTACCGAAGGGATATACACCGCCCCAGCCGTCACCGTCGGTGTTGGGGTTGTCGGCGTCCTGGTAGCGGGGACTGAAGAAGAGCACCGTGAGGTTGCGGGCATAGTACTGCTGGCCCCAGGCGTGCTTGTGGGCGAAGAGTACCTCGGGATTGTCGCGGTAACCGGCGGTGCGTTCCTCGCCGTCGTTGAGGCGCCAGCCCTGCCAGCCTGCGCAGTCGCCAAGCCAGCTGTAACCTTCTTTCTTGTTGATCCAGTAGTCACCGGCTGCCGAGTAAGCCCAGAGGTCGCCGAACTTGGGGGTAAGGTCGTGACCCGACTTGTTGATGCAGTCTTCGAGGTGCGCTACAACCTGGCTCTTGCCCAGGGTGGTGCCGTCGGGGAGGGTGATTTCGCTCTTGTTGTATACGCCGGTGTAGTAGAGATACATGCGGGCGAGCATGGCCTGGGCGGCCCAGCGGGTGGCATGGCCGTCGGTACCTACGCCGTTAAGACCGGCGTGCGCAGTGGCAGGAAGAAGCTCCATTGCCTGCAGGAAGTCGGCGGCAATCTGACCGAAAGCTTCGTCCACCGGAGCCTGCGGGAGGTTGGCGGGCTCGGGAGCAAGCGGCATGGGCACGTTTTCGAAGAAACGTACGAGATCGTAGTAGTAATAGGCGCGCATGAAGTAAGCCTCGCCCATTATGCGGTCGTGGGCGTCGGTGTCGCCTGCCCAATCGATTACATTTTCTACCGAGATAAGGTAGTTGCAGCGGTAGATGCCCTGGTACATGCGGCTCCAGAAACCCGAGTACATGTTGTCGTCGGTCTTCTTGAAGTTGGCTATCGACTGTGCAAGGGCGTCGTCCTTACCGGCGGCGCCGAGGCGCTCGTCGCTGAGAAGTTCGGCCACGAATAGGGGGTTGTTCTGGGGTGCGTCGCAGTCACCCATTACGGGACGGTAGATCCCCGTGAGGATTTCCTGCGCATCGCTCACATTCGACGGGAAGTTGCTTGAGTCCTTCGACGTCAGGTTGTCGGTGTCGAGGAAGCTCTCGGCGCAGCCTGCCAGAAGCATTGCAGCGCTTATGCCGCAAAATATTTTTTTGATATTCATCATGACACTTTAGAATTTAAGGTTAACACCAACGAGGAAGGTGCGGCTTGCGGGGTAGAAGCCCTGGTCGACGCCCTGGGCCCATGCGGTGTTGCCCCAGTTGCCGTCAGTACCGATTTCGGGGTCAAAGCCCTTGTAGTTGGTGATTGTGAAGAGATTGTTGGCGCTCACGTAGAGGCGTACCTGCGAGAGGGGCATGCGCGGGAAGAGGCTCTTGAAGTCGTAGCCCAAGGTAAGGCTCTGCAGGCGGAAGTAGTCGGCGTTATCAACGTAGATGTCGCTGATGTAGAGCCAGTTGGTGTTTGAGGCTGTCGAGGGCTTGGGATAGCGGTTCGAGGTGCCTTCGCCGTGCCACACCTGAGAGGCGAGGTTGTAGGTCCAGTTGTCGAAGCCCGAGCTGGTGTGGTCGCGGTAACAGTTGGCAATCTGCTGGCCGAAAGCGCCGTAACCGCTGATACCGAGGTCAAAGCCCTTGTAGAAGAACTGGAGGTTGATACCCATGGTAACGTCAGGGTGCGGGTCGCCGATGTTCATCTTGTCGTTGTCGCTGATCTGGCCGTCGCCGTCGCGGTCGAAGAAGATGAGGTCGCCCGGAGTGGCCGTGGGCATAATCTTGTTACCGTCGGCAGTGACATATGCGTCGATCTGCTCCTGGTTCTGGAATACGCCGAGGGTCTTGTAGCCGTAGAAGTAGCCTATAGGCTGGCCTACCTGGATGCGCGAGATATAGCCCGTGTTCTGGAGAACTGCGTCGCCGGGGCCGTTGATGCTGCCCGAGTCGTTGGCAAGACGCGTAACCTTATTCTTGTTGTAGGTCATGTTCACGCCTATGCTGTAGCCGAAGTCGTTAACTTGGTCGTTCCAGTTGAGCCCGAGCTCTATACCCTGGTTGAGCACGTCGCCACCGTTGATTGTGGGGGCGCCGGTGCCGTAGGAGGCGAGGATAGGAGCATTTACGAGCCAGTCTTTGGTGGTCTTGCGGTACCAGTCGAACACGAGGCCGAGACGGCTGTGGAGGAAGCGGGCGTCAACACCGATATCCCACTGGTCGGAGCGCTCCCATGTCAGGTCGGGGTTAGCGATTTTGTTGGGGTAGGAGCCGATTATCTTGCCTACCTTGTCGTCGCCGAAGAAGTAGTCGGCACCGCCGATTGCGATAGTGGCGAGGTACTGGAAGTTGGCAATGTTGCAGTTACCGTTCTGACCCCAGCTTGCGCGGAGTTTGAGCTGGTTGAGCCAGTTGCGGGTACCTTCCATGAAGTTTTCCTGGTCGATGTTCCAACCTGCCGAGAAAGCGGGGAAGTAGCCCCAGCGGTGACCGCGGGCGAAGTTCGACGAACCGTCGGCACGGAGCGAGGCCGTTGCCATATACTTGCCGTCGTAGTCGTAGTTGATACGGCCGAAGTAAGAGTTGATGGCTCCCTTGCCGCTCGGCCAACCGCCGATGCCCCAGGCTGCGCCTTCGTAGTCGGTGGCAAGCGATGTGCCGTTGCCTATATAGGCGTGCAACCAATCGCCGAAGGTGTTGTCTTTACGCGAGGCTGATACGCCTTCGCCGTAGCCCCATTTCTCGGCCGACATACCTAAGAGGGCGGTGAGGTTGTTCTTCTCTACCGAGAAGCTGTACTGGATAGTGTTCTCCCACGACCAGCTGAAGTCGTTGCTTGAGCTCTGGTTGATTTGGTCGGTGGTTACCGTGCCGAAGGGAGTGTCGTTATAAGGGGTAGTGTAGCTGCGCGAGGTGCCTCCGTAGTAGCCGAAGCCGAAGTTGGTGCGCAGTATGAGTCGGTCGATAGGCTCGAGCTGGAGGTAGAAGTTACCGCGTGCGGCGTAGCCTTTGGAGTTGTTTTGGTCGGCACCGCCGCGGGTAGCTCCGCGCACGGGGTTGGCCTGTGAGTCGTTGAGCCAGCTTGCACCCTTGGTGAGCTCGCCGTTCTCGTCGAGCAGAGGCATCAGGGGCGAAGCCTTGAGGGCTGTGCGCACGGTGTTGCTCCATGCGCCGCCGGTGCTGATAGCGTCGAGGCCGTCTTTGTTCACATAGCGGAGCATGAGGTTCTGGCCGAATTTGAGAAGGTTGCGCTGGCCTACCTTGATAAGGTTCCAGTCGGAGTTGATGCGGGCGGTGAAGCGCTGGTACTTGGAGTCAATCCAGTCGCGGAGCATGACACCCTCCTGCTCGGTGTAGCCTAAGCCTATCGAGTAGGTGCCCAATTGCGAGCCGCCCGAAACGCCGAAGTTGTAGCTCATCTGGGGAGCGTCTTTGCCAAGGAGTTCGCCGAGCCAGTCGGTGCCTTCCCAGCCGTTCTCAATCTGCTCCCATACGTTTGCGGGTACAAACGAGGCCCAGTCGAGGGGTGCATTGCCCTCGTACATGCGGGCGATGTCGTAGATGTACATATACTCTTTGGCGTTGAGCATCTGCGGGCGCTTGGCCACGTTCTGCCAGCCTACATAGGCATCGAAGCTTATGTTGGTGCGCCCTTCCGAGCCGTGCTTCGTGGTAACGAGGATAACGCCGTTGGCAGCACGCGCACCGTAGATAGCGGTCGAGGCGGCGTCCTTGAGAACGTCGAGGGTCTCGATGTCGTTGGGGTTGAGGGCCTGAAGTTGGCTCATGTCGCCCACGAGGCCGTCGATAACAACAATAGGATTGGTGTCGCCGTTGGTGCCCACACCGCGGATGTTCACCTTATAACCCGAGTCGGGCTTGCCGCCGAGGGCCATGATGTTGACACCGGGGGTCTGACCCTGGAGGGCGCCGATAGGGCTCACGGTGTTGCGGGCGGCAACGTCGTCGCCTTTAACCTGCACGGTGGCGCCGGTCACGAGTTTCTTTTTCTGAACACCGTAGCCGATAGCAACTACTTCATCGAGAACGGTCGAGTTCTCTTCCATAACGATACGCACATTGTCCATGCCGCCCTTCACGGTGAGTGTCTGCGACTCGTAGCCTACATATGAAACCGTGATTTTGGAGTTGACTTCAACACGGATTGTAAATTTACCGTCGAGGTCAGTGACTGCGCCGCTGCGGGTTTCGCCCGAGCCCGAAGCCACACTGGCCCCTACCAATGGCTCGCCCGACGTGTCGACAACGACGCCATTTAATGAAATCTGCTGCGCTCTCAGCGATACCATGCAGAGCAGCGCGCAAATCAGCAGAGTGATTCTTAATTTCATGAGATTAGGTTTCTGGTTAATATTAGATTGGTTTGATGTTGCAAAATTAGGTTTGACCGCTGCCCGAGAGGTTCAAAATTCGTCAAAATTGGTGTAAATATTGTAATAAACCTTTTCTGAGGCCTTTCAGAGCTTGTTCTGAACGCTTTGCAGGTTTGAAAAACGCGGAGGAAGCCCTGCAGCTCCCTCCGTGAATACAAACCTTACCTATCTTGCTGCCGTCACCGGCAGTTTTAACATTTATATGAATAACAAACCTGTGTTCAGAGTGCGGTGTCTTTCTCCATGGCCCAGCCTAATGCGTTGGCAAACATGGTGCGGAAAGCCTCTTGCTCGAAGAGGCGGGGGCTGTGGCCGAACTGGAAGTAGACGTTGCGGGCTTTCTTGGCGGGGTTGCTCCACACCACGGGGTGATCGCCCATGCGGATGTCGGAGGCGGGGCTGTAGCTCTCCTCGTCGACCGATGCTATGACGTGTACATTGGGGCGAGGCGATACATCGTAGGTATACCATTCGTCATCGGGAAGGGTGAAGCTCGCGGGAACGCCCTGCATAACGGGGTGTATGCTGTCTTCAACGGCAACGGTGCCGTCGGCCAGACCGGCTATGTAGTTGCGGAAGGTGATGCCGCCCATGAAGTCGGAGAACCACTTCCACAGCCCGAAGCCGTCGAACTCGCCCAAGAGCGTGGCGTGGTGGAAACCGATCCATCCGCCCTTGCCCTCATCGATATAGCTCTCAAAGGCCTTGACGGCGGCATCGGGCCAGGTGTAGGGCGGGAAGTCGAGCTGCACTACAGTGGCGTAACCGCTGAGAAATTCGTCGGTAATGGGGTCGGCATTGCGCAGCTCGGTGATAGCCGCGCCGTTCTGTTTTGCATAGTCACGGAGCCACTTCATGGCCTCGGCGGTAAAGGGGCCGTGCTGGCCGCCACCCTCGTTGAGCACGAGGATGCGCGCTTTGTTGGGCTTGCCTTTAACCAGTCCTGCCACGGTGCGGGCGAGGGTGAGCTCGCTGTCGTCGCCGTCGTAGTCCCAGTACATTGCGCCATGCAGGTCATTGTCAATTATGTAATCGCACTTGGCGGCTATCGAGGCCACGTTGTCGAAGCCCATGAGCATCTCGCCGTTTTGGTCAACAATCATGGGCACTACGGCTATCGAGTCGAAGACAACGGTGCAGCTGTCGGGCACGGCGATAGCCTTGAAGTCGGCACCGCGCATCTTCTCGCCTCCGCGGCCGTAGAAAGGCATGCCGAGCACGAGTTTGTGTGCCGGTACTCCGGCGGCGATGTGCGCCTTCACGGCACCGTCGGCAGTGAGTTCGGGGGTGTTGGCCGAGGGGTAGAGTGCCGCGTGGTGCAGCGGGGCGTTGGCCATGTCGTAGGCCATGATGTTCACGAAGTCTACATCACCCATGATGTCGGTGAAGTCGATATACTGCGCTCCGGCCGACGATGCAAGCGTTAGCAGTTTGTCGCGCCCGAGAGCCGCGCGGAGGTCGGCCATGAGCTTGGTAAAGTTGGCGCGGTCGCGCTCCGAGCTCGAGATTCCGGCGTCGGAGCTGCCGGGGTATTCCCAGTCGATGTCTATGCCGTCGAGCCCGAATTCCTCGGCAACGCGGGCGCAGTCGGCGGCAAAAGCTTGGCGCAGAGAGTCGTTGTCGGCCATTTCGCTGAAGCGGCCGCTGCCCCAGCCGCCAACAGAGAGAGCCACTTTTAGCTCGGGAGCCTCTTCTTTAAGGGCCACTATGCTGCGCAGGCGCTCCTCGTTGTCGATACGTACGCCGTCGAAAGTGTCGTTCACATGCCCGAAGGCGTAGTTTATGTGAGTAACAACTTCGGGGTCGGGCATTACGTCGGACCATGATGTAACGTATGCTACAACTACCTTGCCCTCGGGCTCGGCGCTGTTGTCGGAGGCCTTCGTGCAGGCCATTGAGAGAGCCGCCAGTGCGGCGGCTGCCAATATCTTTATTGTCTTTTTCATTGTATTTTTTCTTTGATACGAGAGCCGCTCAGGGCATAGTGAAGCATTACAAGCTCGCAGGCTACCACGAGCCACCACGTCGGGCGCCAACTGCCGCAGACGTCGGCTAAGACACCCTGCAGGAGCGGGAGTATGGCACCGCCCACAACACCGGTCATGAAAACGCCCGAGGCTATCGAGGTATATTTGCCTAGGTCTTTCACCGCAAGAGTGAAGATGGCACCCCACATTATTGAGTGGCAGAGCCCTACAGCCGCCAGGAGCCAGGCGCTGTCGGCGGCAATAGCACCGAGGGTGAGCACGGTGGCCGCGCTTGTTGTTACTGTAAGCTGCGTGCGGGGCGAAATCTTGCTCAGGGTGCTCCCCACGAGCCTGCCCACGAGGATACCGCCCCAGTAGAGTGTCGCCAAAAGGGCGGGGGAGGGCAGCGATTGGGCTATGGCATACATGGTTATGTTGGCGCCGATGCAAACCTCGGCTCCCACGTAGAAGAATATGGCCACGACACCCAAGGTGAGATGACGGAACGACCACACGCTGCGGCTAAGTTTCTCGCCGGAAGCCTCGCGCGCCGAGCTTATATCGGGCAAGGCTATCCGGCCTAAAAGTATTGCTATAACGGTGATTACAGCGGCAAGGCAGAGGAAGGGCACCATAAGCATAGAGGCATCGATACTCTCCATTGAAAGGCCTCCGAACACCACACCGCTCACAAAGTAAGGTGCCGCTGTAGTTCCTATGGCGTTGGCCGAGCCTCCTATCGCAAGACGCTGCACCGACTGTGTTCCGCGCACATTGCACGACGACAGGTAGGGGTTAAGCACCACCTGGAGCACCGTGGCGCTGCTTCCGGCTACAAAAGAGCCGCAGAGAAACACAAGGAAAGCCACCGGCAGGCGAAGACTACCCAAACTGATAGCCAAAGCGGGCCATGCGGCCGCGCCCCATGCCGAGGCAAAGAAGAGCATAAGCCCCACGGCCATCATGGCGAGGCCGCGTACGAGGGTGCCGCGGTAGCCGTAGCTGTTTACCCACCGCGAACCCATGGTGCCGCACACGGGGTAGGCGAGGAACCATGAGAAGGTGATAAGGGTGGCGAAAGTATTTTTCATGGCACCCATCTCGCCTAAGAATGTCTCTTTGAGAGGAGCCTGGAACTGCGTGTTGACCGTCGTAAGGAAGCCCACAATGAAGAAGAGGAACACCATTGTGAGGAAGGCTCCCGTGTAATTTACCTCAGCCTCAGCGCGGGCTGCAGTACATGTGTTCTTGCTCATGACATTCGCAGTTTTTCGTGGTCAATATCACGCGCCGCCTCGCTGTCGAGCAGAAACTCGCAGTCGGGGTGCAGCTGGAGAATACTTGCCGGAACATCGGGAGTCACCGGGCCGCACAGCATTTCCTTGACAATAGCCCGCTTGTTGGCGCCCTTGGCTACCAATACAATGCGACGGGCACGCATAATGTCGCGCAAGCCTAAGGTCACACCGCCGAGCTCCTCGCCCTCGGGCGTTGATGTCTCGCGGCGGATGCGGCTTTCGAGCGCCGGATCCATAACGGTTTTCCACGCGCCGCCGCCAAAGGGGCTGCCGGGCTGGTTGAAGCCTAAGTGCCCGTTCTCGCCTAACCCGAGAATCAGCAGCGATATACCACCGCGGCGCCGCAGTTCGGCGGTAAAATCACGGCAGGCTGCCGCGAAGTCGTCGCTGCGGGTAGGCAGCATCAGAAAACGGTCTTCGGTGATGCCTAACGGGCCGCATATCTCGTTGAGCAGCATGGCATAACATGCACCGGCATACATGCGGTCGACACCCGTTACCTCGTCAAGCCCGAAAAAGGTAAGCTGCGATACATCGAAGTTTACGCGCTCGTGCATGGCGCACACCTCGCGGTGAATATTACCCGTGGTGCGACCGGTCGAGAGGCCGATAACAGCCTGCGGGCGGGCGCAAATCTCGTTTACAATGCGTGAGGCGGCAGCTCTGTCGAAGTCGGCCTCGCTTTTAGCTACTGTTATTTTCATGCTTCAGCAAGTATTTTGGCGTTCTGGGTCATGGCAACGGCGGCAGCGCCGAGAAGCCCGGCATAGGCGGGGTTAAGTTCGGTGATTACTACGCCGTTGGTCACAAAGCGCATGGTGTGCGCGTGGAGCATCGACTGTATCTTCGCGAACATCCACGGGTCAGAAACTATGCCGCCACCGAGTACCACGGTATCGGGGTCGCTCATGCGCACAAGGTTCATAATAAGATTGGCTATTCCGCGCGCGGCGTTCTCTACCAGCACATTGCACAGGCGGTCGCCCTGCTGCGCCAACGCATACACCTTGCGGACATCCACACGCCCAACGAGGGTATCGATTTCCAAGGCCGTGTCGGGGTATTTCGGGGCGAGCAGACGTGCGCAATAGTCGAAGCCTATGCCCGAAGCGATAGCCTCCACACAGTCGGTGCGCCCGCAGCCGCAACGCACCCCTGCGCTCACACCCACCTGAGTGTGGCCAACCTCGCCCGCATTGAAATGAGAGCCGGCAATGAGGCGCCCGTCCGAAACCGTTCCGGCGGCGATACCCGTGCCGATGTTGATGTAAACAAAATTATCGGAATTGCGTCCGTGCCCCCAGCACTGCTCGGCAATGGTGGCGCTCTTCACATCGTTGGCAAGATAGCAGGGCATGCCGAAAGTATTGTAAATCTCATGGGCGAGGTCCGAGGGGTTGCTGCGGTCGAGGTCTATCTGCAGCCAACGCCCCTGGCGTGTGTCTACACGCCCTATGAGCCCTATACCCACCGCGAGAGGCATGCGGTCGCCGGTGCCCACGGTGCGCAGGAAGTCGCCCAGCGACGCCTTTATGATTTCTATCGCCGAGTGTTGGTTCACATACCCGGTGGTATATCTTTTATGGCTTAGTATCTTGCCCGTGCTGTCCACTTCGCCAATCAGCAGTTTGGTGCCTCCGAAGTCGAGGCCGAGAAACGTGTGCATACGCGCTTTGGTTTTTTCGTGGTAATTAAATCACCGCAAAATTATCAATACCAAAGCCCGCAGAGGTTCAATTTATGTCAAAATAGGTCGAAAAAATTCAGGAAGTCTCCATATATTGTTCTGAGACAAGCAACCCATCTACAGATAAAAGATGTGAGAGTGGGTTTTGTGCTTTAAAGCTTTAATTCGTGATGATGCTTCCATGGCACCAATGTTATTTCCACGTTCTCAGATAAGTCTCCAAATTCTGCACCGGCTTGGTGCAGAATTATATTAGCCTGATTATTAGTTTTTTTTTGAATTACTGGCCTCGTTCGGTGCAGAAATGCTTTTGCTATTGGTCTCTATCGAACTATCTGAACCTCCGTCCTCCACCTCACACCTTGCTCGGCGAAATCCCGAACTGCTTCTTGAAGCAGGTGCTGAAGTATTTGGGGTCGGAGAAGCCAACCATGTAGGCCACCTCCGATATATTGTGGCGGCGGGTGGCGAGCAGCTCCTTGGCCTTGTTGAGGCGCATGATGCGGATAAACTCGTTGAGCGACTGCCCCGACAGCGATTTTATCTTGTTGTACACCGAGGTACGGCTCATGCCGAGGTCAGCGCAGAGGTCGCTGACGGAGAACTCCGAGTCGGCCATGTGCGCGTTCACCGACTCCATTACCTTCTCCATGAACTGACGGTCGAGCTCGTTGGCGAAATCCTCGTTGGCAGGCTCGCAGTCCTCGGCAAGCACGCGGCGGCTCAGCAGGCGGCGGCTCTTGATGATATTGCGTATGCGCGCCTTGAGCACGATAATGTCGAAAGGTTTGATAATGTAATCGTCGGCGCGCGCCTCCAGGCCCGCGATAATATCCTCGCGTCCGGCAAGACCGGTGAGCAGAAGCACGGGTATGTGGCTCGTGGCCATATCGGTTTTTATAAGTCGGCAGAGCTCGTCGCCACGCAGGCGCGGCATCATAATATCGGTTATGATAAGGTCGGGGCTCACCTCCCTGACGGCCTCGAGCACCTGCATGGGGTCGGCGAAAGCCTGCACGTCGTATTCCGTGCCAAGCGTTGATTCAAGATAGGCGAGCATCTCAGGGTTATCTTCCACTATGAAGATGCGGCTGCGGTCCGAGGCCTCGTCGCTTATGTGCAGCTCTCCGCCGCTTGTTCCGCGCGAGGCACTCCGCGTCGCGGTCTGCTCTTTGCGCATACCCGGCGAGAAAGTGCGCGGCAACACCACGCTGAACACCGTTCCTTTGCCCGGAGCGCTCTCAAAACTTATAGCACCATGGTGAAGCCGCACAAGCCTGTGGGTGATGAGCAGACCAAGACCCATGCCGGGAGCATCGGAGTCCATGGCCTCGCTCGAGCGGTGGCGGCGCTTGAAAATATGCCGTGCGTCGGCCCTCGATATGCCTATGCCGGTGTCGGCAACGGTAAGTTTCCAGCGGTTGAAGCGCATAGGCTCGGCGCCGAGAGTCACACTGCCCTCCGAAGTATATTTAAGGGCGTTGGATATGAGATTGTCTACTATATGGTCGAATTTATCGGGGTCTATCATCACCTGCGGCATATCTTCAGGCACCTCGCAGCGTATGTCTATGCCCTTGAACACGGCCAGCATGCGGTAGTCTTCCACTTTCATGCGCAGATACTCGCCGATGTCGCAGCTCTGCACCGTGAGGCCGGGTGCATGCCCCGTGTCACGCCGCAGCTCGAGCATCTGCGAGAGCAGTCCCATGGTCTTGTCGACGCTCGCCCTGACGTGTGAGAGGCTCGCGCGCGAGCTGTCGCTCAAGCTGTTATCCTGCTCGATGTTGTTGAGCGGCTCCTTGATGAGCGACATGGGCGTGCGTATATCGTGCGCTATCGCCGCAAACGACTGTATCTGCCCCTCGATGTGGCGTTCGCGGGCGCGGAGGTGTCGTTGTCTGATTATCAGGGTTATAATACCCGCAGCAAGCACAAGGTAGAGCACCTTTGCCCACCATGTAAGCCATAGCGGAGGGTCGATGCGTATGTCGAGATCGCGGCTTGCCAGCAGCAGCCCCGTCGAGCGGTCGATAGCGCGCAAGTGCAGCGTATAGTCGCCCGGTTCGAGCTCGGCGTAGCGCACGGAGTTGGCGCTTCCGGCCTGGATGTAAGCCTTGTCGTGGTTCTCGAGCATATACTCGAATCCCGCGCGGTTGGGAGAAGAGAAGTCGATGAGGGCGAAACTTACCTCTATGGAGTTCTGTGAGCTTTTAAGCCGTATGGCGTCGGTGTGGTTGATATTCACCGAAAGAGGCGAGCCCTCGGCGCCCGGCTCCACATGGCGGTCGTGCAACTTGAAATCGGTGAGAAGAATATCCGACGACGGGATATTCCCGATCTCCTCAGCCGGATTGAACGAATAGCAGCCCTCGGCAGTGCCCAGCACCACTGTGCCGTCGGAGGTGACTATGGCAGCCCCCGGGTTGAACTGCCCGCGCTCGGCGCCTATATAATAGGTGAAGGTGGTGAGCTTGCCCGTGGCCGGGTTGAGTTTGTAGAGGTCGGTTTCGGTGCTCACCCATATCATGCCCGAAGTGTCGGGCACAGCTGAATACACCGTGTTCGACGAGAGCCCGTCGGCGGTGGTATACCGGCGTGCCGTACCACGGCGGCGGTCATAATGGATGAGGCCGTCGCCCGTGGTGCTTATCCACAGCGAGCTGTCGCGGGCCGGTTGTATGGTGCGCACCGGGAAGCGGTGGCGTATCGTCACCGTGTCGAAAGATATTTGCCAACTGAAGCTGTCGGTGTCCCGGTTATAGCGCCCCACGCCCTTGTTGCCTCCGAAAAGCATGCTCCCGTCGAGGTCGGGTGTTATCGAGGCTATGCAATCTTCATCGTAGCAGCGGGTGATGCCGGTGGCAGGGGTGTAGCGGCCCAGCCTGCCGTTTATGCCGCCTATCCACACATCGCCGTAGCTGTCGGTGCGCGTTACAAACACATACTCCGTCATGGCTGTGTCGCCGGGTGTAAAGTGGCGTGAGGTGCCCGTCGCGGGGTCGATAATACTCACGCCGTCGCCGTAGGTTCCTGCCCATATGCGCCCCTGCCTGTCGGCGCTCACGGCCAGCACAACATTGGCAACATAGTTGTTGCGGCGCATATACTGCCGCCAGCGGCCGGTGCGGCGGTCGTAGCTGCTCAGACCGTTGTCGGTGCCGAACCACAACACAGAGTCGGGGGCCTCGTATATAACGTTAACATAATCGGAGCCGAGCGAAGGTGTTCCTTCGCCACGGGCGCGGTAAGAGCGCACCGAGCGGCTCGTCGGGGGTATGTAGTTCAAGCCTTTGTGACTTGTGGCTATCCATATGCCGTTGTTGCGGTCGGTGTGTACGTCGGTCACCGTATTGCCCGAAAGGGCGCGGTCGGGCGTGTCATCTTCATGATAGTGGTCGATAAGAGCCTCGCTGTCGGAGTCTATGCGGAACACCCCGGCACCGTCGATGCCGGCAAGAATATTCCCCTCCGCTGTGGCTACAAGTGCGTTCACGGGTATGGCCGGGATGTAAGGCAGAATATGCAGCTGGCTCCCGGGCCTACGGGTGTCGTAAGTGTACACACCGCGGCTGAATGTGCCTATGAAAAGTTTAGGTCCCGACATTTCGAGCGACTTCACATACATGCCCTCGCTGCCTTTGAGAAGGCGCGGAGTAATACCTTCTTTTACGAGTTGGAACACCCCGCGGTCGGTGCCTGCGAAGTAGCCGCCATTACCGTCGGGGCAGATTGCGTTAACCAGCACGCCGGGTAGCCACGCCTGGCGCGGCTCTCCCCCGGGGCGGGATGCCCACGCACCGTTGTCGGTGCCCACAACTATGGTGCTGTCGGCGCCGAAAGCAAAGTGGTAGATGCGCAACTCGGGGCGCCGGGTAAAAGCCAGTTCCTTGACGAAGCTGTCTGAAATATTGTCGTAGCGGTACAGCACTCCCGATTTAAGCGCCACCCACAGCTGACCGCCGGGCGACCGAAGCATCGACGTCGCCGAGAGAATATGGTCGTTCGATTCCTGTTGGTCGGTGAGAGGGTAGTGCTTCATGTTGTGACCGTCGTAGCGGTCAAGGCCGTAATTGGTGTAAATCCATATGAAGCCGTCGTTGTCTTCTTCTATTTCATACACCTGACGGCTGGCAAGACCGTCGCTCACATTTATATGACGAACCCCTGCGGCATGGAGTGCTACAGTGGCGCTAAGCAGAAGGAACAGGACAAATAGATGTTTCACGGCGGCAAAAATAAATAAAAAAGTTTCGCGTGTCAAATTTTTTTTAAGCACTTATTGCTACCTTTGCACGCACAACCCATTTATTATGCCGCGAATCAACGACTTCCTTGCACGAATCGACTTCTCTTCTCTCGAAAAATTCTGCCGCGAGCACGGCACCGTGGTCGAGTATGCCCGCGGCCAAGCTCTTGTGCTTCAGGGACGCATGTGTCGCCATATGGGTTTCGTCATCGACGGTTATTTCAAGTACACCGTGCCAGACTCCGACGGCAACGAGTGCGTCACCGGCTTTTCATTTGCAGGCGATGCCGTTACCGATTTTATAGGCGCATTTATCTCAAACCGCCCCTCGATAACCTCTATAGTGGCCGGTTGCCGCACACGTGTGCTGCAGGTACCCGTTGCCGACGCCCTTCCCTGCATGCGTGAGCTCGACCCCGAATTTATCCCCCATGTCTCACTCGTCCTGCTTGAGGAAGCTTACCGCCGCTATCTCGATGTACACTCCAAATCGCCTGCTGAGCGCTATGGCGAGCTCTGTGCCCGTAAGGGTATCGACCTTGCCGATATTCCCGTCAACGAGCTCGCTTCCTACCTCTCGGTGTCGCGCAGGCAGTTCCAACGCATAAGGCGCGATATGGAGGCCGCAGGCTTTTTTCCGGAAGCTCAGCCCTGATGAGGGCACAGTCCCGCAAAAAAAGCTTCCGCTCCCACGCCACTGCACACAAAAAAGCGAAGCCTTATGAGCTTCGCTTTGAGGTTCCAAGCAGAATCGAACTGCTGTGCACGGTTTTGCAGACCGTTGCCTAACCACTCGGCCATGGAACCGGATTGCGACTGCAAAGTTAGCACTTTATTTTTTATCCGCCAAACTTTTTTCTAAATATTTTTTGTGACTTACCCGAACAGCTCTCTGAAAGCGTCGGTAACCTTCGCCACTTCGTGCAGACGCATCGTGAGCCGCGAGGTATCGAAGCCCTTGAGGTTGCCTTGTGGTATGAGCATGTCGGTCATGCCCAGCTTCTCGGCCTCGCTTATGCGCTGCTCTATGCGTACCACGGGGCGGATTTCGCCCGAGAGACCCACCTCGCCGGCCATGCACCACCCCGAGGGGATAGCCATATCTACGTTGCTCGAGAGGATAGCGGCGATGACGGCGGTGTCGAGCGCGGGGTCGTTGACGCGCAAACCTCCGGCGATGTTAAGGAACACGTCTTTGGCGCCGAGCTTGAAGCCCACGCGCTTTTCGAGCACGGCAAGGAGCATGTTCATGCGTTTGGCATCGAAGCCCGTCACAGAGCGCTGAGGGGTGCCGTAGGCAGCCGTGCTCACCAGGGCCTGCGCCTCGATGAGGAACGGTCGTATGCCTTCGAGCGTAACTCCCGTGGCCACGCCCGAGAGCTCTTCGCTGCGGTGTGTGAGAAGCATTTCCGAGGGGTTCGATACCTCCCGCAAGCCCCGCTGGCACATTTCATATATGCCTAACTCCGAGGTGCTCCCGAAGCGGTTTTTGATTGCACGCAGCAGGCGGTACATATATTGGCGGTCGCCCTCGAACTGGAGAACGGCGTCCACGATATGCTCGAGCACCTTGGGCCCGGCTATCGTGCCCTCTTTATTTATATGGCCTATCAGCAGGACGGGCACTCCGCTCTCCTTGGCATATTTCAGCAGCGAGGCAGCGCACTCGCGCACCTGGCTCACGCTCCCCGCCGACGAGTCGAGCGTGTCGGTGGCAATAGTCTGTATGGAGTCAACCACCACAATCTCGGGCTCCACGGCCTCGATGTGGGCAAAGATGTTTTCAAGCGAGGTGTCGCATACTATATATAGGTTGTCGCTGCCGCGCCCTATGCGGTCGGCGCGGAGTTTGAGCTGCGTGGCGCTTTCCTCGCCCGATACATACAGTATCTTGCGGTTGCGTATGGCAAGAAGGTTTTGAAGTACAAGGGTCGACTTGCCTATGCCGGGCTCGCCGCCTATAAGCACTATCGAGCCTTTTACAAGACCCCCGCCGAGCACGCGGTTGAGCTCTTCGCTCGGCATGTGGTAGCGGGGCTCGTCGACGGCAACAATCTCGTTCACAGGCCGTGGCACTGCTTTCGAACGGCCCGAGGAGGGCAGGGGAGTGGCCGCCGGAGCCGCTATCTTTTCTTCGACCATGGTGTTCCACTCGCCGCACGAGGGGCAGCGGCCCGTCCATTTCGGCGAGTCGGCACCGCAGGCCGTGCAGAACCATGCTGTCTTCTGTTTTACCTTTGCCATGATTATAGAGGAGATTATTTCAACCGGAAGAAGTAGCCGAGGGTAAATTCTATCGACATCGACCGTGATGCACTGAATGTGTCGGCTTTAGCTGCCGGGAAGATGTTGCCAAGGCCGTAGTAGAACCGGGCCTCAAGCTGCAGCGAGTTGCGCGGAGTGAGGTAAAACTCCATACCGGCACCGGCGCAGATGCCGTAGTCAAAGCGGTTGTGTACGTCGGTATACAGTTGCTCGGTCTGCCTCTTTGCCGAGGGGAAAGCGGGCACCGCGGTGGGGTTGCGGTAGTCGAAGTCGGCTTTTATATCGTCGGCTATCATATATGCCACCTGTGGCCCGAGGTTAACAAATCCCTTGAAGCGGGGTGCCCCGAAGTAGATGTGCGTCAGCAGCGGCAGGTTTATATAGGTGAGGGTGCGGCGGTAATTGAAGGGGTCGAGCTCGTAATTCTCTTTCCAGCCGCGCTGCACCCACCCGAGCTCTGCAATGAGCCCGAAGAGTTTCTCTTCGGTGTAGCGGAAAGTCACGGCGCCTGTCGTTCCCAGGTTCCATGCCTGCTTCACCGAGGGCGAGAACGACATCTGCCCCATGGTGGCACCGGCGCGGGCGCCTATGCTCACGCGCGGTTTGTAGTGCGTCTCGGCGTGCAGCGCATTGCCGCATAGCATGAGCATGGCAAGGGCACTGAGGAATATGCGGAGCCGGTTCATTGCAGGCGTGAGGCTATGTGACCTCCGGGTTGGTAGTTGATAATGTAGAGCGTGTTGTTCACATAGCCTTCGCCGCTGCGGTCAAAGTCGAAAGCCGACTGTATGCCCTCGTAGCTGCGGGGCGAGAGAGGGTCGAAGCTGCCGCTGTTTGCTCGCAGATTTTTGATAACGAAGCAAGCGGTGTCGTAGCCGAGCAGGCCGTAGGTGGGTATCGACTCTGTCATCGTAGTGCCGTACCAGCGTTTGAAGTCCGAGGCTATGGTGCGGGTCGAGAAGCCGTCGAAGTCATCGAGGAAGCGCGAGTATACCGTGGCGTCGAGGCGGTGGAGCAGGTCGAGGGCATCGCCTCGGAAAGCCGTCCAGTCGGGGTATCCGAATACCTCGGCACGCGCGGCAGGCAGTTCGGGGTCGGCCTCGGCTGCGCGTGCGTTAAGAAGGTCGCGGTACGATTTCAGCACATAGGCAAAGCGGTTGAACTCGGCAAGCGAGCCCGACGAGGGCACAAAAAGGTAGCGCTGACCCGCATCGGTCGGCAGCTCTTCGAGATTGGCCATGAGGAGGTTGCTGGAGTAGGTGATGACAATGGGCTCTACGCCGCGCTGACGCATGCGTCCGGTGAGATACTCTGTGAATGCCTCTTTGTCGTTGCGGCCGTCGTTGTTGCGCAGAATCACGGGGGTGAAACCGGCAAACGATGTCTCTACGGCGTCAACGGCAAGGCGGAACATCGCCGCCTGAGGCACATTGGCCTGCAGCACGAGCGGGTTGCTCTGGTAAAGACTGTCGCGAATATTGAGGGTGTTGAGCACGAAAGCCCCGTGTGCGGTGGCGGCTTCGGCAACAGCGTGGAGCGACGCCTCATCATCGGGAGCCACGATTACAGACGCACACATCAGGGCGCTGTCGGTGTTGATAAGATTACGCAGAGCCTCCGGTGAGAGTCCTTCGGTATCGCGCGCCACTATCTCGAAGCGCCCGGGACGGTCGGCAAGGCTGTCAGCGGCTATCAGCACGCCCTTGTAGAAGTCTATCGCAAGATTATTTTGCTTCGACCGCTCGCTCTTGTTCAATCCAAACGGGAGCATCACAGCCAACGAGGGGCGACGAACAAGCTCGGGAGCCTCCACCTCAGCAGGTTCGGTCAGGCTGTTATCTTCAACCTCGGGAGCCGGGAGCGGTGCCTCGGCATAGTCGGCTTTGGGGAAGAGCAGCAGGTCGCCTTTGCGCACGCCGTCGGCAGCGCCCGGGTTGCGGCTTACAATCTCATCTACAGGCAGCCCGATATTCTTCGAGATGCCGTAGAGCGACTCGCCCTTCTTCACTTTATAGTAATAGTATTCAACTCCTTTAACCCTCTTGGTAGGGAGGTCGAGGGCAGAGGCCGCCATGGCGCCGAACATGACAGTGACAGCCAATAATATGTAGAGCAATAATCGGTGCTTCATTGATAAACGCGTTTGAACTGCAAAATTAAGCATTTTAATGCTTCTTTAAAAATGAATCTTCAACAGAATCACGTTAAAAACGCCTATGTTGTTGAATATTAGAAAATAATATTTACTTTTCGCCGTTTGTCTTTTGACTTTTGCCTTTTGACTTATGCCTTTAACAGCTTCTGCTTTGTCATGATTTTGCGTTATTGAATATTATTTGTAAATTTGCGAGTTGAAACCTGCGGGGGCTTTCGCTCCCCAAAATTCGAGCAGCATGACAAAAGAATACAAGCGTACACTCATCACCACAGCTCTCCCATATACCAACGGCCCCGTCCACATCGGCCACCTTGCCGGTGTGTATGTTCCCGCCGATATTTATGCACGTTACCTTCGCCTTGCAGGCCGCCCTGTAACTCTCATCGGCGGCAGCGACGAGCACGGTGTGCCCATCACAATCAAGGCACGTAAAGAGGGCGTCACTCCACAAGATATCGTCGACCGCTACCACGCACTCATCAAAGAGTCGTTTGAGGGTCTCGGCATTTCTTTCGATATTTATTCCCGCACTACCTCGGCTATTCATCACGATACCGCTTCCGAATTTTTCCGTCACCTCTACGACAAAGGTGAGTTCATCGAAAAATCGTCGGAGCAGCTCTACGACCCCGAGGCCGGCCAGTTCCTCGCCGACCGGTATGTGACCGGCGAATGCCCGCACTGCCATAACGCCGGGGCATATGGCGACCAGTGCGAGGCCTGCGGTACATCGCTCAACGCCACCGACCTCATCAACCCCAAATCGACAATAACCGGCGCCACCCCCGTGCTCCGCGAGACCAAACACTGGTATCTGCCCCTCGACAAATGGGAGCCGGCTCTCCGCGAGTGGATTCTCGAAGGGCATAAGGAGTGGAAAACCAACGTCTACGGCCAGTGCAAGTCGTGGCTCGATATGGGTCTCCAGCCCCGCGCCGTATCGCGCGACCTCTCATGGGGCGTTCCCGTGCCTGTAGAGGGTGCCGAGGGTAAAGTGCTCTACGTGTGGTTCGATGCACCTATCGGCTACATCTCAAATACCAAGGAGCTCCTGCCCGACTCGTGGCAGACATGGTGGAAAGACCCCGAGACACGCATAATAAACTTCATTGGCAAAGATAACATTGTGTTCCACTGCATAGTGTTCCCCGCGATGCTCATGGCTTACGGCGACGGATTCCAGCTCCCCGACAATGTGCCTGCCAACGAGTTCCTCAACCTCGAGGGCGATAAGATTTCGACCTCGCGCAACTGGGCGGTGTGGCTCCACGAATACCTCCACGATTTCCCCGGCAAGCAGGATGTGCTCCGCTACGTACTCACCGCCAACGCTCCCGAGACCAAGGATAACGACTTTACCTGGCGCGACTTCCAGGCTCGCAACAACAACGAGCTCGTGGCTATCCTCGGCAACTTCATAAACCGCGTGGTGGTGCTCACTCACAAATATTACGGTGGCGAAGTTCCCGTGCCCGGTGCCCTTGAAAGCGTCGACACCGAAGCTTACGCCGAAATGGCAGCCCTCAAGGAGTCGCTCACTGCCAACCTCGAGACCTTCCACTTCCGTGAGGCTCTCAAAGATGCCATGGGATATGCGCGCCTCGGCAACAAATACCTCCAGGACTGCGAACCCTGGAAGGTGGTGAAGACCGACCCCGAGCGTGTAAAGACCATTATCTATACCTGCGCCCAAATCTGCGCCTCTATTGCCGTGGCAATGGAGCCCTTCATGCCGTTTATGAGCGCGCGCCTCGCTGCAATGCTCGGAGGCGTGAAACTCTCATGGGACGCTATCGGCAGCGACACCGCAGTGCCCGCCGGCACCATGCTCGGCCAGCCCGAACTCCTCTTCGAGAAAATCGATGACGAAGCCATCCAGGCTCAGACCGACCGCCTCGAAGCTATCAAGAAAGAAAACGCAATCGCGGCCTTCAAACCCGATGATATACTCCCCGAAATTAAAATCGAGGACTTTGCGAAAGTCGACCTCCGCGTAGGCACCGTTCTCGAGTGCGAGGCTGTGCCCAAGGCCAACAAACTCCTCCGCTTCGTTATCGACGACGGCACTCCTCAGCACCGCACCATAGTGTCGGGTATAGCTCAGCACTACAAGCCCGAAGAGCTCGTGGGTAAGCAGGTGATTTTTGTTGCCAACCTTGCTCCGGCCAAAATCCGCGGCGTCCTCTCGCAAGGCATGATTATCTCGGCTCTGAACGCCGACGGCTCACTCACCGTAGCAGGCCCAACCGCAAAGGCCACCCCCGGCGCAAAGTGCTCATAAGCCCTGCCGGGGCCGCTCTCTCCTCTAAACCGTTATCTGACTTCTAACTGATTAAGCTGTTGAGAATTTGAAAAAACCGCGTATACTAATTATTTATACCGGAGGTACTATCGGAATGATAGAAGACCCGGCGAGCCATGCGCTGAAGCCGTTCGACTTCTCGCATCTCATGGATAACGTGCCTAAGGTGAAGATGCTCGACTATTGCATTGATAACATCCAGTTTCATCCGCCTATCGACTCCTCTGACATGGACGTCCACCACTGGCAGATGATGGCCGAGAGCATTGCCGAGAACTACGACAACTACGACGGCTTCGTAGTGCTCCACGGCACCGACACCATGGCCTATACGGCTTCAGCTCTCTCTTTCATGCTCGGCAACCTCACCAAGCCCGTGATTATCACAGGCTCGCAGCTCCCGATCGGTGAGGTGCGGACCGACGGCGAGGAAAATCTTATAACGGCTCTCCAGATTGCTGCCGACCGCGATGAGGTGGGCGACCCTACCGTGCGAGAGGTGGCCATACTCTTCGAGAACTATCTTTGGCGCGGCAACCGCTCCACAAAGCGTAGCGCCGACAACTTCAACGCTTTCAAAAGCAACAACTACCCGGCCCTCGCCAAGATAGGCCTCGGCATAAGTTTCGACACCGACGCCCTCCGCAAGGTGCACCACGCGCTGCCCCTCGAGCCTCACTACAATTTCGAGCGCGGGGTGATGTCGATCGACCTCTTCCCGGGTCTCAGCGAGGAAGTGCTGCGTCACCAGCTCGCCACTCCCGGAATAAAGGGCATTGTACTGCGAACCTACGGCGCGGGCAACGGTCCTACAAAAGACTGGTTTATCGACGCCGTACGCGACGCCGTGAGCCGAGGGGTGGTGATTGTAAACGTCACCCAGTGTGTCAACGGCTCGGTACACCCACACAGATATATGGGTGGCGACTACCTCGCCGCCGCTGGTGTGGTATCAGGCCACGACATAACTTTCGAGGCTGCAATTACCAAGATGATGTACCTCTTCGGGCTCGGTCTCGACAACAAGGAGGTGGAACGCCGCATGGCTATTCCACTGGCAGGCGAGATGACCGTCAGTAAACTCAAATAAACTGAAATGAAGCAGCTCGTTAGAATAATTCTTCTCCCTCTCTTGCTTGTCACGACGCTTGCCGTGGCAGCTCCCGAAGCATATGCGGCAAAGCGCGAGCCCGTGTGGGAAGTGGTGGAAGACCGCGATGCAGCTGCCGGACTCCCTCTGCAGCAGATTGAGCGATTCGATGTGGCGGTCAGCAACGGATATATATATATTTCTGTCGCAGAGCCCGTCAAGGTCGAGGTGTTCACTATCCTCGGCCAGCTCGTCACGAGCCGCACCGTAAACCCCGGAATCGTCAGACTCTCTATTCCGCACAGAGGCATCTACATTATCAAGGGCGCGGGATTCACGCGGCGTGTTAATCTCTGATTCATATGGTAAAAGTCAAAATAGTAAACACCTCGGGTCTCGACCTCCCCTCTTATGCAACTCCTCTCTCGGCAGGTGTCGACCTCCGTGCAGCTGTAGAGGAACCCCTGCACATCGCTCCCGGTGCGCGTGTGCTGGTGCCCACAGGGCTGCGCATGGCTCTCCCCGAAGGCTACGAGCTCCAGATAAGACCCCGCAGCGGCCTCGCCCTGCGCTCGGGTATAACTGTTCTCAACAGCCCCGGCACTATCGACGCCGACTATCGCGGGGAGATATGTGTTATACTTATTAACCACTCTTCCGAGGGCTTCACCGTGAACCGCGGCGACCGTATTTGCCAGGCCGTGCTCGCAAGATATGAACAGGCTCAATGGGAGCCTTGCCAATCTCTCGACGACACCGGGCGCGGCGAGGGCGGATTCGGACACTCGGGGGTGAAATAACACTCTCAACTGACTGCCTGTGAAACACTCATCTCACCGCATAGCGCTTCTTTTTGTGGCGGCTGCAATCGCCGCCCTCATTTCCATTGCCGGTGCAAAGTCAAAACCGCTCCCCGACGCTGCCGATGTAAAGAAAGCCGAGTACATCTACCTTGAGGCCGCCAACGCGCGCGCCGAAGGCCGTGCCGACGACTATCTCATGCTTCTCCGTCGTGCCGCAGCCCTTAACCCCTCCGACCCGTATATCGCCGGAGCTCTCGCCGAAGTCAACCTCGCCCTCGGTGGCGATTCCGCGGCCATTGAAAAGGCTTACGGGCAGCTCAAAGCCCGTTTTGAGGCTATGCCAACCGAACCGGCCTACTACAGTGCCGTGGCCAACGTGGCACAGCAGCTCGACCGCACCGACGACCTTATAGATATGTGGTCGAAACTCGACACTCTTCTCCCCGACCAGAACGACCCCGCCGCATATCTCGCCTCGGCTCTCATAACCCGCTTCATGAAAGCCAAGGACTCTGCCGACTACCGCCGCGCCTGCGCTATCTATGACCGCCTCGAGAATGCTTCGGGGCCCACGCTGCCTATAATCGGCCTTAAAGTCAAGGCCTTCAGTATTGCAAAAGATACAGCCGCCATAATTTCAGCGGTAACGCGCCTTGCACAGGCTGCCCCGGCCGACGTATCGTCGAACATCTACATCGGCTCTGCCTACGATTTCCTCGGCATGCCCGACTCGGTGCTCCATTACTTCGACCGCGCCCTCGCTGTCGACTCCACGGCGGGTGAGGTTTACCTCGCAAGGGCGGCTTTTTTCCGTGAGCAGGGCGACAGTCTCGCCTACGACCGCGAGGTGTTCCGCGCTCTCAATTCTCCCTCGCTCGAGTTTATGCAGAAGCTCGGGCTCCTCACCGACTATGCCGTGAAGCTATACACCGATTCTGTTCAGCGCCCCCGCATAGAGCATATGTTCCAGACCATGCAGGAGCAGAACCCCGGAGAGCCCGAGCTGCATGCACTCTACGGCGCCTACAAGGCCGAGACGGGCGACATGGAAGCCGCCGCCGAGCAATTCTCCTACAGCCTCGACCTCGACCCTGAGCAGCACGATGTGTGGGCAAACCTCCTCCAGGTATATGGTTCTGAAAATAAGGTGGAGCCTATCCTACCGGCGGCGCGCCGTGCCCTTGCGGTTTATCCCGGCGACTATTATTTCACCTTCATGGGAGCATCGGCGCTCGCTTCCGACAGCCTCTACGCCGAGGCCTGCGCCTTGCTCGACAGTGTGAAACCCGAAGAGGCTCCCTCGCGCGAGGCCCTCTCCACCCTTTATTCCACAAAGGCCGACTTCCTCTACGCTATGGGCTTGCGCGACAGCGCCGTGACGCAATATGAGCGGGCGATTGAACTCAACGCCCAGAATTATCTTGCCTTGAACAACTGCGCCTACTTCCTGGCTCTCGATACTCTCGACCTTGTAAAGGCCGAACTCTATGCCACCCTCGCTACTGTAGGAGAGCCCGAGAACCCCACTTACCTCGACACTTACGCGTGGGTGCTGTTCATGAAAAAAGATTATCCGAAGGCTCGCGAGATTATGGACCGCGCCCTGGTGCTCCTTGGTATAATTGAAGCTCCTGAGGGCGAACCGGCGAAGAAGGACGAGGAACAACGGTCGTCGGATATCTACGACCACGCGGGCGACATCTACTTTATGACAGGCGACCACCGCAAAGCCCTCGAATTTTGGAAAGAGGCGCTAAAACTTGACCCCGCCGATGCGAGAATCAAGAAGAAGGTGGACCACAAAGCTATATTTTTTGATTAAGATATGAAATTCAGATATATACTTTCGGCTGTGGCACTTGCCGCTCTTGTGGCTCTACTGCCTTCGTGCCGAAGCTCTAAAAAGACGGTTGCGGAAGCTCCTTATGAGCAGCAGGCTGTGCAGGAGCAGCCTGTGTCTGCAACTCCCAAAACCACCCCGACATCGCCCGCAAGCGATTTCGAACTCATGGCGGGGGCTTACACCCCCTGGACCGATGTATCGGTGCCCGTGAAAATTTCTCTGACAAAGCCCAATAAGATTTCGCTCTCGGGCACTCTTGCAATGGCCTATGGCAAGGGCATTTCAATAAGCCTGCGCATGCTTTTTATCGAAGCCGCTCGCATCTATGCCGACACCGATTCGGTGATTGTGTCGTCGTCGACCCTCGATATTTATTATGCTGAGTCGCTGGCAAAATTTACCGCTGCCTCGGGGCTCACACTCAGCGACCTGCAGAGCCTGCTCTTAGGCCAGGCTTTCGCTCCCGGCAAGGGAACACTCAAAGCCTCCGACAGCAAACTCTTCAATATTGCCGATGCGGGTCGTATTGCCGACGGTATCCATGCCTTTACCCTCACGCCCAAACAGTTGCCCAAGTCGGCCACGTGGCATTTCACTGCCATAGCACCTGAGCAGGCATCGCCGGGTGTGGTGCCCCAGCTTTTCTCGCTCGATATTGCCTCGGGCAGCAACACCGTGCAGTGCTCTTTTGCCGAATCTGTCATCAATCAGGCCGGTGTCACCGCCGCCAAGATGCAGGTTGAGGCTACGGTCAAAAAGCGTGCCGTTGACCTCGTGATTGCCACCACTCCCTCCAAGGCAGTGTGGAACGGCGGTGTAAACCTTTCCAAACCCCGCATCCCGTCGGGCGCCCGCAAACTCACCACCGAGCAGTTGCTCAAGAAGCTCTGAGGTTCACATGTTGTTCCGCGTCATTATCATATCTATTCTTGCTTTGCTTATGCCCTCGCTCCCTGCCGAGGGACGTAAACGCACGTCGGCTACCGTTAAGAAAGAGCGGCGTGAGGCTACCAAGAAGATTGAGCGCACCAAGGGACAGATTAAGACCAACCTCGCCGATACCCGCAGGCAGCTTGCCGAGTTCCAGACCATAGAGGCTGAAATAGGCAAGTCTGATGCCTCTATACGCTCTCTGCAGGCGCGCACCGACTCGGTGACGCGGCGCGTTACCGCGCTTGCCGACAGTGTCGCTGCAACAGAGGCGCGTGTCACCTCGCTAAAAGCCGGGTACGCAGCTTCGTTGCGAGCCATACGCCGCCAACGCCAATCGGCCTCGGCCACTGCGTTTATTGTGGCGTCGGAGTCGTTTACCGAGGCCCGAAAGCGCATGCGTTATCTCTCTGAACTTAGTAAGAGCGAGAAAGAGAAAGCCGCCAACCTCGCTGCCGCAGCCGCATTGCTCAAGCAGCAGAAAGCAACACTCGACTCGGTGCGCACCGTGCTCGCTGCCGACCTCGCAAGTCTGAAAGCCCACAAGCGGAAACTCGAGAAAGACCGAGCCACCGCCGATGCTCTTGTTGCCAAACTCAAGCGCAACGGGCGCCGTCTGGAGCAAGTGCTCGGTGAACAGCAGGAAAAAGCGCGTAAGCTCGACCGTGAGCTCGACCGCATAATCGAAGAAGAGGCCCGCGCTGCTGCCGAGGCTGAACGCAAGCGCAAAGCCGCCGAAGAGGCTGCCCGCAAGGAGGAGGCACGACGCAAGGCCGCACAAGATTCAGCGGCAAAGAAATCTACGGCACCGGGGCAGAGTAGTGCGACCCCGAAACCTTCGGCGCCTCAGAACAAGCCCGCCAAACCTGCCACGCAGCGCAAGAAAGTGACTGCTCCGGCAGCCTCGACCTTCGCTGCCGCCAAAGGAAAACTGCCCATGCCCGTGAGTGGTCCGGCGATGATTGTGGGCGACTTCGGCCGACATAAGCACAAGGACTTCGAGAAGGTTGAGATGATGAACAACGGCATCGACATCGAGACCACCGAGGGCGCGTCGGCTGTTGCCGTTTATCCCGGCACCGTGACTATGGTAATCGTTATGGACGGCTACCACAATGTGGTGCTCGTCCGCCATGGCGAGTATCTGACCGTATACGCCGGTATTGCCTCGCTTGCCGTGCGCAAGGGGCAGGAGGTGACTGCCGGTCAATCGCTCGGAACGATTTACTCCGACCCGCTTGATAGTGGCCGCACACGGCTGCACTTCGAAGTGCGTCACGAGAAAGAAAAACTTAATCCGTCGGAATGGCTGCGATGACTCCCGGCAGGCAGGCTTCCTCGGGGACGACGGCGAAGGTTCTGAAAACGCTCGGAATCTTCGGCGGTGTGCAGGTCGCGGGAATCATATGCTCGGTGGTTCGCACCAAGCTTGCGGCCCTTTGGATTGGCCCGGCAGGTGTCGGTCTTATGGCGGTGTATAATTCTACCGTAGACCTCCTCTCGCAGACATCGCAGCTGAGCCTACCGCAAAGCGCCGTGCGCGACCTTGCTCAGACGCGCCACGACCCCTCTGCCGGACCCCGTGTGGTGGCCTCGGTGCGCCGACTTATCCGCGGCCTTGGTGTAATAGCTTTCGCCCTCGTGCTTCTGCTCTCGCCGCTGGTGAGCGCATGGGCTTTCGGTAACACGGCTCATACCCTGGCCTTCTGCCTCCTGGCTGCGATTATGGTTTTCAACGGATTCACCAACTCCGAGACAACCATAATGCGAGGCTACGACAGACTCAAGCCTCTTGCCCGCACCGCAATTTTTACCTCGGTGGCCACGGTGCTCACGGCGGTGCCTCTGTTCTACTTTTTCAGGCTGAAGGCTGTGGTGCCCGTGCTTATGTTCAGTTACGGCTATAACTGCCTCTTCGCCCTTACTTTCAGGCCTCGCGATATAGAGGCTGCCAAGGTAGGATTTGTTGAGGCGTGGCGCCGGAACCGCCCCATGTTATCGCTTGGTTTTTATATGACAGTGAGCTCCTTTGTGAGCCTGTTGGCCTCGAATATCTTCGTGATATTTCTCAACCGCTGGCACACCGATGTTGCCGTCGGCATCTATCAGGCCGGATATACACTTGTCAATACCTATGTTGGTCTTATATTCATGGCGCTGTCAACGGAGTTCTACCCGCGGCTGTCGGCTGCACGCGAGCGCTCGCGTATGGAGGTGATAGTCTCGCATGAAGTCAAGATTGCCATGTGGGTGCTTATGCCCGTGGTCGTGCTCTTTATCTGCTGCGGTAAACTGTGCCTCACAATCCTGTACTCAAGTGAGTTTTACGCTGCCGTTCCCTTCATAGTGATAGCAGGCGCCGGAGTGCTCTTCCGCGCGGCCTCAACCTGCATTGCCTATACGATACTTGCCCGCGGCTCGGGGCGCACCTATATCGTGACCGAGACGGCGAGCGCCGTGGCCTACCTTGCCCTTTATATTCCGCTCTACACCTATTTCGGTTACCTTGGCCTCGGCATCGGTTACCTGCTGTGGTATATGTTCTATTTCGGCGTGGTTTACTACATATACCGCTACCGCTACGGCATGCACCTGCGCCGCGGCGTGCCTGCCCTCATCGCCACTGCGGTTGCCCTTGCGCTGCTCGCCATAGCAGGCTACGCAACTATCGGGCCGTGGTGGACCATACTAATCCTGGTGCCCCCGGTGAGCTACGCCGCTTTCAAGGCCCTCAGGGCATAGCTATATGATATACACTGAGACAAATAGATTGATATTACGCTCATGGAAAGCCGAGGATTTGTCCCTCTTCATGGCCATGAACCGTGATGAGCGGGTGATGAGATACTTCCCGGCGACTTTGAGTGACGAGGAAACCAAAGGTTTCTACGGGCGTATTCAAGATGAATTGCGCCGCAATGGATGGGGGCTTTATGCCGTGGCCTTGAAAGCGACGGGGCAGTTCATCGGCTATGTCGGGCTACATGAAATTGGCTTTGAGGCCTTCTTCACACCCGGTGTGGAAATCGGGTGGCGATTGGCAGCCGAATATCATAATCAGGGCTATGCGACCGAAGCAGCCTTCAAGGTGCTCGAGCTTGCTAAAGCTCAAGGAATCAAAAGGGTATATTCGTTCACGGCAGAGATTAACAAACCCTCCGAGCGGGTTATGCAAAAAATCGGCTTGGAAAAGATAGGCGAGTTCAATCACCCGAAGCTTCCGGCTGAATCGCCGCTCAGCCGCCACGTATTATATAAAATTGAATTGTGATTCCTCTGTCTCGACACCTTGTATCCCTCAAATTAATTATGTAATTTTGTGATAGATATAGTTATGTTGCAGGATGCGCAGGTCGATTTAGCGCCTCATCTGATATAAGGACGTCTTAAATCAAAGTAAACGAAAGAATCATCAATGACTCAAAATAGAATAAATAAACTTGAGCTGACCTGGATAGGTAAGGACGACGACCCGGCACCGCTTGAGCCGCGCATACTCCTTCACTCGCCTGAATACAGTTTTGGCGAGGTTGAGACAGGTGTACTCCCGAACGGCAAACCGTGGCCGGGCAATATGCTTATCCATGGCGATAATCTTCTTGCGCTCCGGGCGCTTGAAGAGAACTTCACCGGAGCGGTAAAATGTATCTATATTGATCCTCCTTATAACACAGGAAACGCTTTCGACCAGTACGACGATAATGTTGAACACAGCATCTGGCTTTCTCTCATAAGGGAACGCCTTATCCGGCTCCGCAATCTTTTGGCAGACGACGGTGTGATCTTCGTTCAGATTAACGATGATGAAGCAGCCTACCTAAAAGTTCTTCTTGACGAAGTATTCGGCCGCAATAATTATGAGACAACTTTCTACATCAAGGTAAGACACGAAGACCGTATCTTACGCGAAGACATCCGCTATCAACTCGTGATAGAGCAGGTGCTTTGTTATCGCAAGACTCCAAAATATAGCGCACCCCGGCGTGAAAAAACAAAAAATGCTCTTGACGATTACGAGTATAATCTTACCTTTGATGCCCCGCCGGCCGAAACCGTGCATATCGGAGGCTATGACATAGAGATATACCCTAAAGGAACTTATACCATAACGAATGAGGGGAAGGGCAAAGGGTGTCTCAAATTATACCAGATTCGTGGTTCCTTGATTACGCAATCGGGTTCAGCTTCCGAGTTCTATGAGCGATACTTGCGTTCGCGCAGAGAATCTGACGGATTAGGAACATTGTATAAAGTAATAGGTATGGGCGTTAAAGGTGACGGGTTGGGTTACCGCACCATACTCCAGCCCGATAAAGCAACGAGCAAGAATGGCTTCTATCTTCAGGGAAAACCTGTAAAAGTAAAAGAAAATAAAGGTTTGCCTTGCCCCAATTTCTATGATTTTGTGCAGACTTTCAACAATGCCGGCTATGAGGGAGGAGTCCAGTTCAACGGTGGAAAGAAGCCGGAGGCTTTCCTGCGCTTTATTCTGTCGTTGGCAGGTGTCAAGCCCGGCGATTTAGTCCTTGATTCCTTTTTGGGCTCCGGGTCTACGGCTGCTACTTGCTCAAAGTTAGGACTTCGTTGGATTGGCATAGAGCTTGGGAACCATGCCTATACCCATTGTTTTCCACGCTTAAAAAATATAGTTAATGCCGACGACCCTACAGGGATAACCTCCGAGGTCAAGTGGCAAGGCGGCGGAGGCTTCAAGTTCTATGAACTCGCACCGAGTTTGCTAAACCGCGACAAACACGGCAACCTTGTAATCAACAAGGAGTACAACGCCGATATGCTTGCGGCGGCAATGGCTAAGCAGGAAGGTTATACCTACGCTCCCGACAAAGATGTGTATTGGAAGCAAGGCCGTGGTTCTGAGAAAGATTACATCTTCACTACAACGCAATTCCTTACAGCTGAAGCCCTGCAACAAATTCATGAGCAATTGGCTGAAGATGAGTCGCTGTTGGTGTGCTGCACATCGTTCCAACCCGAGTGTCGCAACCGCTACTCAAACATCACAATCAAGAAAATACCGCAGATGCTCCTTGGGCGATGCGAGTTCGATAAAGACGATTATTCACTCAATATCGTTTCTCCTCCTGCAATTGACGATGATGAAAATGAAATCATCGATGAACCGGAGGAAAACTATGCTGCATCAACGAACGAAGAACCCAATCTTTTTGACTGATGAACACCACCGCCAACAACATACGGCAGCGTCTCTCGCTCCGCAAACCACTTGCCGAGGCTCTTGACCTCACCTCGCGGATAGTGGATAATCTTTCGCTGCAGAAACCGCCGAAGGACGAAGCCGACTTGAAGGCCTTTCTGCAGAGAGAGCTTGCCGGTGTCAAGGCGCTTGTGCCGACTGTCAAAGACTTTGACCGCTCCTTCCCCTCGTTAGCTTTCTCGATAGCCACCGGCATAGGAAAGACACGCCTGATGGGTGCGATAATAGCTTACCTGTATCTCAAAAAGAACGTCAGGCATTTCTTCATACTTGCGCCAAACCTCACTCTGTACAACAAGCTCATACGCGACTTCGGAGACCCGGCGTACGGAAAATATGTTTTCAAAGGACTCAGTGACTTCGTTAGCAATCCGCCGCAAATCGTAACGGGAGAGACCTACGACGACCGGACCCCGTCGATGTTCTCATCTTTGCAAATCAACATTTTCAACATTGCCAAATTCAACAAAGACAGCAAAACGGTAAAGCAAGGCATGCCGCGCATGCGCCGTCTTTCGGAATACATCGGACAATCGTACTTCGACTATCTTGCTTCGCTGCCCGACCTCGTCATATTAATGGATGAGGCCCACCGCTATCATGCCGATGCCTCGAAAAAGGCTATAAATGAGCTCAATCCGATACTCGGATTTGAAATGACGGCCACACCGATCGATGAGAAAAACCGTCCATTCAAGAATATCGTCTACGAATATAACCTTGCTCAGGCTCTTGCCGACAAGAAATATGTCAAAGACCCGACGGTTGCCGGACGTAAGAACCTTGAAAAAAAGGGGTTGTCGTCGGAGGAAATCGAAGACATGAAACTCATCGACGGCATTAATGTGCACGAGCGCACGAAGGCTGCCATTGAACTCTATGCCAGGCAAAACGGCAAGAATATAGTGCATCCGTTTATTCTTGTGGCGTGCCGCGATATCGCGCATGCAAAAGCCGTCGCTGAAAAACTCGAGAGCAACGACATCTTCAACGGGCGCTATAAAGGCAAAGTGCTCCGCATAGACAGCGAGAGCAAAAAAGACGATGAAATAGAACAACAATTTATCGCACTCGAATCACCCGACAGCCCCATTGAGATTGTTGTTCACGTCAACATGCTCAAAGAAGGTTGGGATGTAAATAACCTCTACACAATAATTCCACTCAGGGCTGCCGATGCCGCAATACTCATAGAGCAGACTATCGGTCGCGGTCTGCGCCTCCCCTATGGCGGAGAACGCACCGGCAACAAAGACGTTGATACCCTGACGGTTATTGCCCACGACAACTTTGCACAAGTTATAGCCAAATCGAAAGACCCCGGTAGTGTGCTCAGCAAACTGTCTTATGTGGAGCTCGATGAAGATGATGATCCCGCAGGACATGGTGGCAAGGTTGTGAAGTTGCCGACAGCTGTTGAGCAAAAATACCACGCACAGATTCAGCAAGCCCAAACCGACTATGAAAAGAAAGTTGCAGAGCGCACCTGCGATGTGGTGAGAGCCGTTGTTGAGGCAATACCTCAAGTGGCTGAGGCTGTCAGCCACCTCTCCGATTTAAAAAAGCCCGAGGTTATAAAAGTAATTCGAGAAACCGCTGCGGAGGAAATCAAACGTAAAGCACAGACCTCCAATCCTCTTTTTGCTGAGCAAGAAGCCGCCGAGCAGATGGCCCGGCTCGATAAAGTAATCAAGACCGTTATCGTCGATTACGAGAAGAATGTAATAGAAATTCCGCGCCTTGTGCTTGCTCAACCGAAAGTCCGCAAGATATTCAATGATTTTGACCTCTATACCATGCTCGGTTTTGACCTTGGCGACGTCAGCTATGAGATTTACCGTCAAAGCCTTGCTACTGACGAAGTAGATATTATTGCCGGACAGAACGGACTTTATCGGGGAAAGCCCGCCGACATTATAGTTGCCAGGCTAATGGCTTTCGACGATGTTGATTAAGACACCTGCGCCGATCTACTCTATAAACTCGCCAATCAGGCCGTTGAAGCCTTGAGTCTTGCCTCTCCCGAAGCGTCGGAATGTGATCTGTCGGAAAAAGTTTATACATTCAGAGAACCCCTCGCCCAAAACATATACCTGCAGATGTGTGCCAATTCGCACGTAGAGAAAGACGCGCAGCCGCCACTAAGTGTTCTCCCGTTCAGCCGCATCGTCGACCAGCACATCGTAGTCAACGAGTTTGGTTACCGTATGGTCGGAGACACACCCGAACAGGCAGG
Organism: uncultured Porphyromonadaceae bacterium; assembly: GCA_947573485.1. Taxonomy (GTDB): domain Bacteria; phylum Bacteroidota; class Bacteroidia; order Bacteroidales; family Muribaculaceae; genus CAG-873. Next base: position 89,615 of record CANPGB010000010.1, read on the forward strand.
CTGGGCAAAGAAATATATAGTAAAGGGCTTTCTGAAATCATATTACCCCGCTTACCGCTTCGACAGCCTTACAGAGTGGGATTTTGCTTTTATCCTCGAGCACGACGATAAAGTGCTGCGCTGGTTGCGCCCTGAACCTCGCCAATTCCATATCTATTGGGCCGACGGGTCCAGACGGTACGAACCCGACTTTATTGTCGAAACCGCCGACACTATCTATATGTGCGAGACAAAAGCCGAGAAAGACCTTGCCGACAAAGATGTCAAGGCCAAAGCCGAGGCCGCAAGAACATACTGCGAGATAGTCTCAGCATATAATGCCCGCCACAACGGAAAGCCGTGGAAGTATATAATAATCCCCCACACTGCCGTCAAACGCAATTTCGCCTTTGGCTATATCATTGGTAAGGCAAAGCTCCTGCAGAGTTTTTAATGAGGGTGGTTTTATTTTACCCAAACATTAACATTTCGGTAATGAAGAACTGACCCACCTCGTGGTGGTACGAGTGTATGCGCAGCACGTCGCTGGCCTCGTTGTCGAGCGATTTGTCATAGGCATAAAAGCCGTCAAGGGCTTCTTCCTGTGAGACGATGTCGTAGTCGGTTATTCCGAAGGGGTGGTGCAGTACCTCCTCGAGGGGTTGCCGGGATGTCAGTTCCGATTCATTCCCGGAGAAATCCTGAAAGCCGGCGGTATGCCGTCGTAGTCCATGAATAGACCCAGCTGCACTATCGGGTTGGGGCGATGAAGTCATGGTCATTATCCTCGATCTCAAAGTAATAGTTGGTGCAGTCGTAGAAGATGACCTTGTCACGCCGCGGCAGGTGGTTGAGGGAGTTGTGGTAAACATTGGCTTGTATCTGGTCGATATTGCCCGACAGCAGGCTTTGACACTCCCTCTTCGTAAAATTTAATATTATTTAACCAATAAGATGTTGCGAATATCGCATCTCAACTCTACCTTTGCAAAAAAACCTTATAATCAACCGATTTCGTTGTTCACTAACCTGCTCAGCGGAAGAAAAAACAATCATCACATGACCCTTGTCCGCCCGCTCGTCCTCTCTCTTTCTGCTATCTTTTGTATGTTTTGCAGTTTAAGAGCTCTCGCTGAAGTTCCTAAAGCACTATTTATTGTTGGCTGCGTGTATATTGATACGCCAACTGACACATATAACTGGGAAGGGCTGGAATTTAATAAAGACGAGAATATTTTCACGCTTGAGGATGTCCACTTCTTCGAATCGCCGATGGCAGGCGAAACACAAAGTGAATTCATGATTTCTACTGATCATGGGAGCCTCAAAGCGGTACAAGCCACCCCGTTCGGGTACGCTGCCGGCAACTTTTCGGAAACTGAGTCAGGTGATATTACAACATCATTAACTATCAAAAGTAGCTCTCTTGTTTGCAAAATTGATCCTGGCACATATAACATCACAATCACTTATTCAACAGGAATTATCGGTAGTGGCGAAACGGCAGCGACCATGACATTTGAAAAGATAAAAATCCCGACGGGTGTCGAGAGTGTGGCCGCAGCTACAGATTGCGAGATTGATTATTTCACGCTTGACGGCCAAAGAGTTGCCGCTCCTATTTCCGGCATTTACATCTGCCGTCAAGGCGCGAAAGTGTGGAAAACTTTTATCCGCCGCTAAATCCGGGAAGACTCTCTATCCCCAAAAGAGGGGCTAAAATATGCAGCTGTACGCAGGCAACGCGTTGCGAGATAACAACGGCCATCTTGTAAAATATCTGCTCCTAAATGGTAGATAAGTTGGTCGCGGCTCCAACTACTTCCTGAGGGAAGATTCATTTGCTTTTGACGTTCTACTGAAACGGACTATATAGGAGTGGATATTTACAAGTAAATCGTGCCAACGTACATAATGATAGTTGATTACCAGAATGTTAATCTCGGGTTAAAACAAACAGTGCAAAACTAAACGTTCTGAGCTGAATTTTTCAGAAGTTTCGCAATGCGTTTTTGTTCTTTTAGTGCATTACGGATATTTTTTCTGCTATTATTGTATCTCCAACGAATCTTATTGATTTGAGTATTAGATAAATTGCAGGATACTTTGAAAGGTGTGAATTCTTTCTTCAAATGAATCTCAGGGTCATAAGATACGAAACATAGACGTGTGATCTCGTCTCCCGATGGGTCGATATTTATATCATAGTTTTCTTGTAAATATTTTTCTATTTGAGGAAAAGCGCAATGCTCATGGTATATCCAAGTATTGGCATAAGGGTATTCCTTGTCATATTCGAGATACACCAGTGCCTTAAGTCCGTTGCCGGACGGAGAAAGCCATGTCGCGATGATATGGGGGTCGTTTTTCAGCTTATCCTTTATAGAATCTACTGATTCAAGCTTATCTATATCGACAATCATAAGTGAGGTATAGCCACAAATGTCAAATTTGAACCTTGTATCAAATAAAGTGCCACTGAAAATAAAAGAGGGCAGCTGCTTCTTTTTTGATTTGTATCCGGCAATAGCGGATTTGCCTAAATGATATAGTCTTCGAATATTTTCAATTTGAGTTCTATATTTACCAGTTCTGATAGAATTTAATGCATCAAACAAAGTGATGGTATGATATGATTTAGCCCGTATGTTTAAACACAAGGCTATGTGCTTATTGAGAATGTCAATCGTTTTCATACAATTTGATTTTTCTGTGTTACTTTGCCGACGATGTTACTCGGAGGTGCGGGTGAAGCGTCTGATGCGTTCATTTAGGATGCGGAGATAGTTTCGCTTCATTTTTTCGGTGAGGTAGCTGCGATCTATCAACTGCCGGGCTTCATCGGGGACTGTCATGAATCGGTCGAGAATTTTGTTGGATCGTTTGCTGATCAATCCGATATTGGTGGCGAATCTCTCGAAGTCGGATCTGCATGGGTGGCCGGTGTGGTCATAGACATCGCTCTTCTCAATATCGGGTGACAGTCCGCCGTCAAGTCCGAAATCATCACCATCCATATGTAGGCTCGTGTTCAGAAGGTCATAAGCAGGAGCAAGTCTGTAATCCTGACCATCAAGAATCAACGAGAAATTTTTGAGGTGAGCGTCACCATTACCGTAGATGTAGTTGAATACCACAAGTATAAAGAACCGCTCCATATCTACCATCCACGCGGCGACATTGCTGCGGATTGCTTTAGCAATATCCTCATAACTACCGTTGTATTTGAACTGCGTTCCGGATACCTGCTCATTCTTGCCCACCAATGAAGCGAAATCTTCCATCGGCATTTTATTGCCTTCAGGCAATATGTCAAATCTTCGTGTGATATAGACGACCTGACTATCGGGTGTGAAACATAATCCGTTGCCTGCCGTCGTAATCCCGTAAACCTGCGAGGCAATCTGCATGGTCAGATGCTCGTTTGCCGGAATTTGTTTGCGGTCGCGCAAGGTCTTATCCCACGGAGCCGGTTTCAGAATATGGGTGGAGCGTTCACCATCCTGCGCAATGCGAATCTTTCCATTCTCAATTATAGCCGGGAACTTTTCTTGCACGCCTGACACGGATATACGGTGGATTGCTTCGACAATATCTCCTATATTCCTGAATTCATCAAGGTTGAAATCAAGTATCGGAGAAATCTTGTTGGCACCGAATAGCAGCTTGGAGGCCTTTGGATTGTATGTGCCAAATCCTTCTTGAAGAGAGGATGGGCAATTCTTTATCTCAATCATGTCTTGAAGTTCTAATGTTTACTGCACCAATGAAATCCTTGTCAGCCATAGCCGACAGAATCCCGAAAAAATCTTTCTCATCAATTCGGCGCGTCCGGCAAATTACTCCACGGTTTGCCCCTTCAGGAATCATATTAGAGAAAAACGGGAATAACGAATCAGATTCATAAGCATCCTCTCGTTTAGGTAAAGTTGCAGAAATAGGAGGTAAGACTGACGAAATATATTCCGGCTCATACTTGAACGTATAACCGGCTCCCGGATTTAATTCCGTTAGCACTCCGGCCTTGGTATCATTATAATAAACAAGTAACTTTTTCATTACTCAATAGCGTTAGACGGTTTTGCGCACTTGAAATTTCATTTCGATTCCGAGTACATCAAGAATTTTCTTGATGGTGCTTAGCGATGGATTCCCTTGACCTCGCTCAATGTCCTTGACCGTGGCCACACCAACTTGCGCCATCTCCGCCAAATCCTGCTGAGTCAGCGAAAGCAACTCGCGCCTCTCTTTCATCAATTCTTTCAGCTTCATAGTCTGATATACCATACTTTTTCTGCAAAGATAAACATAAAACCATAAGCCACCAAATAAAAGTACAAAATAATATACCTCTCTGCGTGTTTGACGCCGGAATGTTTAAAGAAAGTACATTGAGTATGATATCTTATACCTCTAAATGCTTCCGCGTTAATTCCCCCACCTCATAAATCTTCTTTATGCGATGTTGCGCTTAGACCGCCTGCATTTTGATGTTTCGCCACAGCCTATCAAATATGAAGACAACGGTTCCTGCCATTGAAATCAATTCCTGATTCCAATTTTTATAACGTTATCGCGGCGGTTTTCAAAGAGGTCGTAGGCCTCCTCAATCTGAGAGAAGGGGAAGGTGTGGGTGATAAGGGGAGTCGTATCAATCTTACCTTCTGAGATAAGTCGCAAGATTTCGTCGCAGTCGCAGCCGTCGACGCCCCCGGTTTTGAACGTCAGATTCTTGCCATACATATCGGGCAAGGGCAACACCTGCGGCTTGTCGTAGAGAGCTACAACGGTAACGATGGCGTTCGGTCGCGCCGCTTGCCATGCCATGCGGAAAGTATTTTCGGCACCTGCTACCTCAATCACACGGTCGGCACCACCATGTTCCGATAGTTGCAGCGTCCTATCCAGGCAATCTTCCGGCGAAACGACAATCACATCAGGATAATGACTCTTGACAAATTCCTGACGCACCACATCCTTCTCGCAAACCATAATCCGTTTCGGATTATAAAGCCTGACGCACTGCAAGGTGCAAAGCCCGGTCGGCCCGGCACCGATAATCAACACCGTATCCTCTTCGCTAATTTCAGAAATCTTAGCCGCCCAATAACCGGTGGCAAGAATATCGCCTACAAAGAGAGCCTGCTCATCGCTCACGTTATCAGGAATCTTCGTCAACCCATTGTCGGCAAACGGCACGCGCACAAACTCCGTCTGCCCACCGTCAATGCGGCAACCGAGTGCCCAACCGCCATTAGGGTCAGTGCAATTGTTGACCCAGCCATGCCGGCAGAAAAAGCACTCGCCGCAGAACGTTTCCACATTCACCGCCACACGGTCGCCCGGTTTCACTTTGGAAACGGCGTCGCCGACACTCTCAACCACGCCAACCATCTCATGCCCGATAGTAATGCCCGGCACAGCCCTCGGCACGCTCCCATGCTTGATATGCAAATCAGAAGTGCAGATACTGCTCAGAGTCACTCTCACCACAGCATCCGTCGGCTCTTGAATGACCGGCTTCGCTTTTTCAGTCACCTCAAACCGGCCTTTACTGATATATGTCAATGCTTTCATAATCTCCTTAATGTTAATTCAATAGAGCTTCTACAATTCTACTTTCCTCACTATGGCCGACGGTTGACAGTCGGAGCAATGGTAGTCCCAATTTATCAAGGATGTTATCCTTCAGCCTATCGCGCTGAAATTGCTCCGTTTTTTCGTTGTGATAACTATAGCCATCGGTTTCTATTGCCAGTAAAGGTTGTTTGCTGACACGATTAATAATCAGGAAATCAATATGGGTTGACGGATGCATTGCATATTGAACCTCGCGTTCGGTCAAGCAGGAGATATCGCCAATCAGGCTACGCATTGGATAATGGCAGAGAGCTTTGATATGGGATAATGCGGGGTAAGATGTTCTTATTTTGTCGATTAGCTCGAATGTAAGATTCTCTGAATCATATTCGGAAACAATGACATGCTTGCGTTTTGACTCAATCTGAGAGAAAAGATAATCGTATATTGATCGAAGTTTGCTTTCAATCACAAGGCCTTGCTGATATGCAATGTAGCCCAAGAGGTCGTGTATGTTGCCTTTCAGCTCTTGTTGATTTCCGGAGACAATGAGACAGAATTTATCTTTGGCTCGCGAGACTGCAACATTGAGAAGATTGGCATTGTCGGCAAACTCGGTTATGACATCGTCGGTGACGCTCATTATTATCGTGTCTTTTTCGCGCCCTTGATACTTATGAACGGTGGCCGCCTCGATTTCCGGGATTTGGCTGTGGAACTGCTCAACCTGTCGGTTATAAGGTGCTATGATGCCGGTTTCGGCAAGATTATTCAGGTTTGGCATCAACTCAATCTTAACAGCGTCAATTTCTCGCTGGTTGTAATGCCCCCGACAGTGGCGACCCTCAGCAGTTTTTAAAGCAAGAAGATGTTTTTCATCGTCGTGCCGCGGAGTCATTATAAGGAGCTTGCCTCCATAGAACTTTTGGTTGCAAAAGTTTATAATATCGGGATGACAGCGGTAATGTTCCCTGAGAAGTGTTTCGGGAGTATTGGGAATAGTTGCCAATACAGAACTGAGAAAACTATGTCTGGCTGCATTGTAAGTGTCGGAGACGGCTGAAGCCTTGCGGATTTCATCTAACTTTGCAGCATCCTCGTCGGTGACAACATTTGGCAGTTGCATGGTGTCGCCGACAATAACGGCATTCTTGGCGCATGTGAGAGCCAGAAATCCGGTGTCGACAGCCACCTGCGAGGCCTCGTCCATGATGACGTAGTCGAAGAGCGTATCGCTATTGAAATTCATCTTCGATGAGAAGGTTGTGCTCAACACAACGGGATAATCATTTAAGAAAGACTCGCCTCCGTTGAAGATGTCTTGTACTGAGCCTACAATCGCTCGTTCGTCTTTATATCGTTTGGCAAGCGAGGCTTTCAGTATTGCCATTGAGTTGTCAGTCAATGATTTCATCAACGCCTTTGCGTCAAGTTGAGACAGCTTGCACTCAATATCACCGATTTCGGATTTCAGTTCTTTAATTCGGCGAAGGTAGAACAGCCAATCGAGCTGAGTAATAATCAAGGGCACTGACTTCAAAGTCAATTCATCTTTGATTTTAAACCAGAACCTCAACCGTAATTCAAGGGTAAATCGGTCGAACAGTTGTTCGAACCGTTTCAGAAACCCTTTTGTGTCAGTATGATATTTTACAGCGTGCTTCTTTATCTGATTTAATATCTTTATGATTCTGTTGGATGAAGTTCTAACATCCTTATCTGTGAATTCTTCCTTGTGTTCGTGTTCAAAATGTGTTTTCTCAATTTCGACTTCTGCAAGTTCCTGGCGACAGACCGCAAGCCTTTCTTGCATCTCAAAAACGGCTTCTGCCTTTTCAAGGCTTGAATTGACTTCCGATGTGGCTCGGTTCAGTTCCGATGCAGTTATGCGCCATGATGGAAGCTCGGGGTTGAGCTGTGGCTGATTCTCTACAAAAGCTTCTTTGTTTTCCCTTTTACCCAATGGCGCAACGAGAAATCCAAGGCCGTTCTTACTGAGTTTTTCCAAAACATTCTCTGTAGCAGAGTTATTGTTTGAAACAATCAGCACCGATTTCTTTGCCACCAAGAGGTTGGCGATAATATTGAGAATAGTTTGGGTTTTGCCTGTGCCCGGAGGGCCTTGTATAACACTTATCTGATTGGTGAGTGTGGCTTTCACAGCACGCTCCTGGCTCGCATTGCATCCAAAGGGAAACAATATCGAGTCGCGAGGCGACGTCTTAATACCTTGCTGCGGATTGAGATATACAGCCGCTGCGGTATTCTCATCCACAAAGTCAATGCGCGGTAAATTGAAGAGAGGATGCCTTCTGAAGATTCATCATCCTCATCTATTCCGAGGGTATTAATTCCGGCGCATCGCTGCAGGTAGTCAAAGACTTTCTTTGTTTTGCCGAAAAGGCACGAACGGCGGATATCTACTTCGCTTCCAGCGTAATGCTTAGTGAAGTCTTTGCCGTAAGTTATGGCGTAATATTTTAAACTTCCATTTGCGAAAAGGGAAATTGAGTTGATATTTCGCTCTTTCTTACCGTTGACGAATACATGGCAAGCGTCAAACTCAACCGATAAAGGATTTGTAAGCCATATTACCTTATCTCGGGAGTAAGTATAGATTTTATCGTTTTTATGGAACTTGACAGCATACTTATAGCCGTCAGGCCTTATTGACTCAACCTGATAAGTCTTATTAACTCCGTTGATGATTATGACGTGTCTCTGTAAGTTCATGCCTTTCAGAAATTGAGGGCAGGGAGATATTTATGCGGCAGTTATGGCTTTGTGGAGGTGGCTGACAAAGCCGGCGACTTGCGCAACTTTATCGGGGAAACAGCTTGTCAGATACTGGAAGAATACGCGGTTGTCGCGCAGCACGGCCTTATCCATGTCGCCGTTCTGGCAGACATAGTTGAGGATATTGTTGATAAATTCTTCCTGCTCGGCCGTCAATGTATTGGCGGAAATGAACTCGGAGAACAGTCTGATGGCCTTGGCACGGTCGAGACCTACCACCTTGCGGATAAATGCTGCCACAGGGGTGTCGGCGGTGAGTTGCTCGCGCTGCATATATCTCTCATAGTCCTCTTTGGAGCCAAGCTCTTCCCATAGTATACGCTCCAGTTGAGTTACGTCGTCGGCGGTGAGTTGCTCCAGATTATGAATTTTTTGAAGCACCGGGTGGTCGCGGTTTTCAGTGAGATAGTCGAGCACCTTTTGCCTGTATGTAACAGTCGTGGAAATCGGGCCGGCAATGCCTCCGTCGGTAATATCGTCTTCGATATTTACGGTAAAGGTTTTTCCGCTTTCTCCTACGAGATACTTCATCAGATGGCGGAGCTCGCGCCGCATATTCTCGAGCGACGCAAGGGTTTTGTTCTCCCAAAATTCTGCCGTCATCACTTCGTTGAGCAGGGGCATCTTGGCCTGGATGTCGGGTATGCTTGCTTTTTTGCGGAGGGCATCAACAATAAGGGTTATCTGTCCTTCGTGACGCGAGCTCTCGAATGCCTCGTCGAGCAATCCGAGTTGGCAATAGAGTGCAAGAAGGTCAAATTTCTTGACACGTTCATCTTCCAATGTCGAGGGGATAAGCGGAGCTATGCGGTTCTTTATCTCCTGCAGGTCGAGAGTGCCGACATACTGCCAATCTTTTGGCGTGCGGAAACGGCTTATCAAATCCCACTCCTTACGCACTGAAATGTGCAGGTCGCTGAGTTTCTCCATATCCTTCACAAGGTGGGCCTTCAACTCATCGTGCATGCCCTTGGCATACTCGTCGGCCTGATATTGAGCGGCCTGCAATGTGCAGGCTATGTCGGCGCGGACGGCGAAGAGGCGCTCGGTAAGTGTCTGCGTGCGGATGCTTTTTCCTTGCTTGGGGTTGGTAGCGAAATAATTGAAGTTGCCACCCCAGTCAAAAATATAGAAGCGTTCTTTATCTTTCCCGGTGCCGAATATGTCGCGGCTGAGGCGTGTGCCTCGGCCTATCATCTGCATGAACTTGATGCGTGAACGAACACGTTTGAAGAAAACGAGGTTAAGACAGTCGGTCACATCAATGCCGGTGTCGAGCATATCTACCGACACTGCTATCTGCGGCAATGAGTCGCGAACACTGAATTTGTCAATCAAATCCTGTGAGTATTTTATAGAGTAGTCAATCTGTTCGCAGAAGTGAGGGCCGTATTGCGGAAAGAGCAGGTTGAAGCGCTCTACAATCAGCCGTGCCGTCTTGGAGTTCATGGCAAAGATTATTGTCTTGCCAATCTTTTCGCCCGAGTCTACTTTCAGGCCATTCTCCATCAGGTCTTGAAGCATGCGGTCGATGGTGTCGGTGTTGTAGATATATTTGTATATCTCCTGCTCGCGTATGTCGCGGGGTTCATAGTCTTCGTCGGGGTCTTTGTTTACCTGCTCATATTTCCACACCTGTTCGAGCTGTTGCTTCTCATCTTCGGTCAGGTCGTCATATTTTATACCCTCGTTCACCACCTTAGAGCCGCGTATAAAACCGGTGTAGTCCACAAGATAGCCGTCGTCTACGGCGGTCTGGTATTCATAGTAGTCGGTAGGCTCGCCACCTTCGAGGTTCAGAAGGTCGTAGGTCGACTTATCCACTTGGTCGCGGGGAGTGGCGGTAAGGCCAACGAGCAGCGAGTCGAAATAGTCGAATATGTCGCCGTATTTGCCGAATACCGAGCGGTGGGCCTCATCGATGATGATAAGGTCGAAACGCCCCACGCTGTAGGGTTTCGTGTCGGTATTGACATAGTTTATCATCGTCTGATAGGTAGAGAAAGTAATGCGGGCGTTGGGGTCAAGCTCCGTGGTCTTGTCGCTGAGCACGGTTATGGGTGAGTCGGGCAGAAGTTTTCCGAAGTTGCGGGCTGCCTGGTTCACGAGCGATGTGCGGTCGGCAAGGAAGAGGGTGTTCTTCACCCTGCCGTTGCGCTGAAGAACATCTACAAGCGATATGGCGGTGCGGGTTTTGCCGGTTCCGGTGGCCATGACGAGAAGGCCGCGCCGGTGCATAGAGTTGAACCACTCGCACATTGCCTTGATGGCACGTTTCTGATAATACCGGTCGCTGATCTCTTCCTTTACTGAGAAGTCGGTGATTTTGCCGTCGGTAGCGCGGCGCATCTTAATCAATTCGAGGTCTTTCTCAGAGTGGAAAGCGAAAAGCGGACGCTCGGGATAGCCAAGACCGTCGACGACGTGCAGTTCAAATCCGTTGGTGTAGTATATCACCGGACGCACGCCATAGCGTGCTTCAAGGCAATCGGCATAGAGTTCGGCCTGATGTTTCCCGGCATGTGGGTCAACGCTTGTGCGCTTCGCCTCGATAACAGCAAGGGGCTTGCCGTCCTTGCCGAAGAGCACATAGTCGGCATATCCTACCCCGCTTGCGCCGGGCATGCCATGTACTTCAACCTCGATGCAAGCCTTTGAGGCGGCAATGTCGCCTTCGGTTTCGAGCACCTGCCAGCCGGCTTCGCGGAGCATAAGGTCGATGAAACGGCGGCGTGTCTCCGCCTCGGAGATTCCGTCCCACGACAGTGCCGGTTTTACCTGGGGAGCCTCCGCAATCGCAGTGGCAGGCATCGTGTCGGCAAAGGCTTCAGAAGTCTGCCCGGCACGAACCACCACGATGCGCGGACGAGCCTGCCGGGTGGGGAGCAGAGTCTTGTCGAAGGGGGCAAGACTTTCTATGGCATGGAGTTTCAGCAGTACACCGCCAACGAAGTTGTATAGGTTGAGCACGGTGAAGAACGAGTCGGCGCGGGTCACCGTGCCGTCGTGCGCGGCGAGGTTTCCTACTTTGCGAATCCAATGCACGGCCTTCATCATCTCCGGGTCGTTGATGAAGTCGGTGAAGACCGGCGATGTGGTAAGGTCAATCAACTTGGCGCGCTCAGGTATCTCCACATTCTTCATCCTGTAAATGGCCTTTGTGAGCCATTCCAAAGCTTTGCGGGCATTGATGGCGGAAGAGTCGGGCTCGGTATATTGGCGCTGTTCGGCCAAATCGCACAAGCGGTACAACTCCGCCAATGCGGTGAGTTCTGTCTCTGAAAGCGCTTTAAGGTAGTCGAAGTTTAACATGGCTCAGTTATCCTTTCAGGCGTTTGAAGTTCTCTTTGGTTCTTTCTATCTCTCTGCGGAGTTCCTCCTCGGTCGGGAGCATCAACTTATATTTGGGCGCAAATACGCTGATGTCGTTGCGGTTCCCTAAAGTATATTCGATTACAGTATCATTCTTTTCAGAGCAAAGAATAATTCCTACCGTAGGATTATCTTGAGGTGTGCACACCTCTTTGTTAAAGTAATTTACATAGAGCTGCATCTGACCCACATCGGCATAACCAGCCTTGTTCATTTTGAGGTCGATTATTACGTAACAGCGAGCGGCCACGTTGTAAAACACTAAATCAGGATAGAAGTGGTCGCCATCTAACGTGAATCTCTTCTGCCGGCCCATGAAGGCGAAGCCTCTGCCGAGTTCAAGGAGGAAATCTTCTATATGCGACAATATGGCACTTTCAAGTTCTTTCTCCTGCAGAGCCGGGTCTTCCCTTAAATCAAGAAACTCAAGAACAAAGGGATCGTGTACCAACTCCAGCGGATCAAATTTATCAGCCTTGGCCGGTAGATTCTTGGCGATTATTTCCTTTATCTCATTATCATCGCGATGAGATGACAACAGCCGTTCGTAGTATTGCGTTGCAATCTGGCGTTCAAGTTGCCGGACACTCCAAGACTCGCCGGCAGCCGATTCGGCATAATATTCCCTCGCTTTAGGATTGGCGACACGCATAAGCGTCAGATAATGAGACCAAGACAATTTGCCGGACAGTGTCTGGTAAATTGGGAAAGTCAAATAGAATTGACGCATATCCCGGAGATTGGAGCGTTTGAACCCTCGACCGAATTCCTTGGTGAGTTTTGCAGATAAATCATCAATCAAGCCATCACCATATTTGGCCTTAGCTTCTCCACCCTGAGCCTCAACAATGAGTTTCCCTATGTGCCAATAAGCCGCTACCATAGCCGTATTGACAGTGGTTGCCACCTTGGTTCTGGCTTCATTGAGAATCCGGCTAATCTGATTGTAAAGATTCTCAGTTGGTAAGTTGTTATCCTGCATCATGTCGGCCATAATTACGTTTTCTTGATTTGTAGTCGGTCACATTTTAATTAAACCAATAGTCTCACGCGGTTAGTTCTGTCTCTGAAAGCGCTTTAAGGTAGTCGAAGTTTAACATGGCTCAATCGTTTTGCTCATAGTAATACGAATAGTCAATACCTTTCATAAAGGTCTCGCGGTCGTCAATATGAGAGGTTAGTGCAGGCTCGACCAATGCCTTGATATGGCTTGAATCTGCAACACTCTCACGCATCGCTTCGAGATATTCATTCTTGTCGATTTTGCTCCAATCTACACATTTCTTAAGCGAGCGTTTCAGCATCAAATCAAGCCAAATGCGAGTGCTGCGACCATTGCCTTCCATAAATGGATGTGCCACATTCATCTCTACATACTTATCGATTATTTCGTTGAATGTGGTTTCCGGCATTCGTTCAATCATTTGGAGCGTGCCGGGGAAGTGCATACAGTTGGCAAAGGTAAATCCACCCTTGGATATATTCTTTGTGCGAATTTGCCCCGCAAATTCATATAGTCCGCCGAATATGTAAGCATGAATCTGTTGGAGACATTTGATGCTTCCCGGTTCAAGTTTACGCAACAATCCTGACTCAAAAAGGTCGTAAGCCTTTTTTCGGCTACGTCCGTCTATGGTGTTCTCGCTGTATGTAAACCAGTCAAGAAACCCCAGCGCCTTATTGTTGGGCATGTGTTTGGCAAGTTCCATAATCCCATCGGCATCAAGAGCGTCCGATTTGTAACTTTTCCCATCGGCAGCAGTTAGCTTCAGTTGGTTAGTGGCACTAACCAACTGAGGTGCTACCTTTTTTAGTTTGTTCTTGAGATATTTCCAATAGTTGCGGGTCTTGTTGTAATCGTCTTGTTCATTGAAAATAGCGATAATATCCAATACCGAGAACCACCATTTGCTGTTGGCCTCATCCCAAATGGCGCGGACCGGTCGGTTATTGTAGAAACGTATCGAAATCTTGTCGTTCATAGTGGAGAGAGTTTAATTGAACCAATAGTCCATGCGGCTGTCAAGCAAGGTCTGTAACTCCGCGATTGACTTCTCAACCGTTGCTTTCTGCGCCTCGATAGCCTCTATCTTGGTGGCAAATTCCTCTTGCAATGAGAGAGGTGGAAACTGTATTTTTAGGGGATATATATCACCATTATTGATTTGAGGCACTGTGCTACCATCAACCAACTCAGAAAAATCCTTTAAAATAAAATAGAAAAACAGATATTTTGAATTAATATTTTTAGGTATCGCGCCCATTATATTAAGGTCACAACATATTTCTGTTTTCGTTAACCTTTTCTTATTAGTTAGAATCGCGCCACCCCTTTTAGGGAATATGGTTGTACCTATTGGAAAAAGTAATTTGTTCTTTCCTCCAGTATCAACAAAATTAGATGAAGTTTGAATATAAGTTTTATTTTCAGGGAGGTTCATATCCCCAACTTTCACATATGGCGTTTTTCCAAATGGCAATTTATTTGCAGATGAATCGCCACTTTTTAAGGTGCATACATCTTCTAAAGTAACCATCTTCCAGCCTTTGGGGTTGGTTATGGGGTCGCCGAAGGTGTCGTAGAAAAGAGATTGGGCGAGAGAGTCGAGGTGGCGCAGCAACTCGCGGTTTTGCTCAATCAATTCATTGATTTTATCCAATTCCGCAACTATTCTCTCCTGGGATTCCTTCGGAGGAACGGCGTACAATGCCTCTTTAACGAGCTTAAAATGCCTTGAATAGCCCAAAGATGGGATATTCAACCAATGCAGATAATAGTACAAAAATTTGGTATTGATGTCGTCCTCAGGTTCTATGATTTTTACACCATCTGCTCCTACAACAAACTCAAAATCGATATATTTAAGAACACGACTATGGTCTCCAAATATAACAACTGGTTTTTGATGAGGTGTTACATCTTTGGAATTATACCAGTACCCTGAAATTAATGTTTCCTCTTGAGAAATGATTGGAACTAAGCCATACGACAAATATTCCGATTTCTCTATTTTTGAAATCGGGGTAATGGTGTGCGCAACTCCATCAAATGGCCGATATTCCCAATTATGCTTCACGGCTTTTGGCAAGGAGGTTTTCGAGGTCTTTCATACCGGCGACGATTTGCTCTGTGAGAGCCCGGGCGCGGCCGAGGATTAGTTCGGGTGCTTCATATTCGACAACTTCGCGGACGGTCTCTTTGTAGGCGTTGAAGGCAAGGTCGTAGTCGTGCTCCCGAATTTCGGCAAGGGGCACGAGGAACGATTGGTCGGTGCGGGTGCGGTCGGTTTCTCCTTCAAGGTTGTGGAAGCGTGAGATGATGTCGGGAATGTCGGTCTCGGCAACTTCGGTGCGCTTTTGGTCGAGCGAGAAGCCGTCGGCTTTCATGTCGTAGAACCAGACCTTGTGTGTGCCTCCGGCATTGGTTTTGGTGAAGATGAGGATGGCCGTAGAAACCCCCGAATAGGGCTGGAACACGCCCGAGGGCATTGAGATTACAGCTTCAAGGCGGTTACCATCAACGATTGCTTTACGGATTGCTTTGTGTGCGTTGCTGCTGCCGGTGAGCACACCATCAGGCACAATCGAGGCGCAGCGGCCACCCACCTCGAGCGAGCGGAGGAAGAGCGAGAGAAACAACAACTCGGTTTTCTTGGTCTTGGCCACTGTGAGCAGCGATTTGGCAACACCCTCGTAGTCGAGACTTCCGGCAAATGGTGGATTGGCGAGGATGAGTTTGTAGCGGTCGGTGTCGGTGTTGTCGGCGGAGAGGGAGTCGCGATATGCCACCGTAGGCGAGTCGATGCCATGCAGCATGAGGTTCATTGCGCCGATGCGCAGCATGGTTTGGTCGGTGTCGAAGCCGTGGAGCATGGTCGAGCGGAAATGGCTGTCGTTGGCCGGATTCATCAGCTCCTTGGCATAATGCTCTTTGATGTATTTGGCGGTTTCGACAATAAAGCCTGCGCTGCCCATGGCGGGGTCGCAGACGGTGTCGGCGAGAGTGGGCTGCATCAGTTCTACCATCATGCGGATAATGTGGCGAGGTGTGCGGAACTGGCCGTTGTTGCCGCTGGCTGCCATTTTGCCGAGGATATACTCGTAGGTGTCGCCCATGGTGTCGCGGTTGTTCATGTCGAGATTGTCGATGCCGTCGACAATCCTCACCAACGTGCGGGGGTTCTGAATCAGGAAGATTGCGCTGCCCATAAAGCGGGAGTAGGCCGAGTCGCTGCCGCTATTGAGATGCTTGATGTAGGCAAAGGCATCGCGGCTTACGGTGCGGAACATCTTCTCAGGGTCGTAATGCTTGAATACGTGCCAACGCAGCGATTCAAGAGGTACATCTTCGCCGGTGTCGGGATTGTGCCATGTGCCGTAAGAGTAGGTTGCATCATGTACCATGTCGATGCCGAGTGCCTGCGAAACTTGCTCCTGCTGGAGCTGCTGGTCGTCGAGCATCTTCATGAAGAACAGATAGGTCATCTGTTCAAGGATGGTTATGGAGTTGGTGATACCGCCTGTCCAAAAGGTATCCCATATTTGGTCGATTTGATTCTTAATTTGTCCTGTAATCATCTTTTCAGATTTTTGAATGGCTGAGTATTTCTTGGCATCGCTTATAGACGCATCCCATATTTTTAGGGTTGAATTAGACGCAAATATACTGAATATTTAAGAACTGGCATAATATATATGATAAATTTTGCTTACTTTGTTTCAGCGGTGTTGCCCGGGGGCAACTTCAGGCATTTCAGATTCAGTCTCCTGCCGGGAATTGATATCAGCACTGCGTTGAGATAGTCCACCTTTTATCGGAGCAAGTGCCTTGACGCGCCCTCCCGCTTCATTGAGTGTCTCGATATGCTGAGGGTAATTATTGCTCAATTGAATTAATAATGCAAAATTTGTCTGCGATGGTGCCAAATTTTTGCACTCTAATGTTAAGGGATATAATTTAATCCCACCAAGAACGCATGAAATAAAGACGTAGGCGATGATATATGTGCCATGCTTTTTCTACCCTAAGATGGGATTGCCACATTGCGCCTGTTTTAGACTCTGTATAACATGACATTTCCCGTTGGGAATATCGCACGGCATTTCTGTGATTGACATAAACGGGAATTGTATAATATGACTCCGGGTCATCTTCCAGTTCATATAAACCTTCTTTATCCGTGCATTCTACAAAGTTAAGAGGCTTTCCTATCCTTTCACAACACCCATCTTCTTCGATAATATCCAACAGACGCAAAGCAAGATTGAGCCGCTCAATATCTCTATCTGCATGAAGGTGATTATGATAATGGGCTATCGCCTCGCGTACACGCTCAATTTGATGTCGTTCAACTGCCAGAATGCTTGTATAATCCCAATCTTCGACATTGCGACATACGTTGAAATATGAGAACCATCTCCCTATGTTTCTCCAGAATCTACGGACGCTCAGGTTTTTCATTCGGTAAAATATACTGACAATCTTATCTTTCATGGTCATAACATAACGGCCGTCTTCGGAGCATACTATATCATAATCGACGTTGTTGAATAGTTCAGATACAGAGATCTCCCCCGGTAGATTCATTTGATTCCCCAAGACTCATTCACTATCATTATAAAATCATTGTATATCAATGGGCAACTTCCCGATGCAGTGCATAGAACTGTTTGTCGCTCAAAGGATTGCGGCGCTTCCGTTACAAAACCGCATTTTGGGTGCAATCCTCGGCTTATCTACTTTCAAAAATCCACTTATCAGACCCATTCCGGGTCTGCTTCTTTGTGGGTACAAAATTAACGATTCTCAGCGAGAAAAACAAATTGATTCAACAAATATTACGGCCTGAATGTTGCTAATATAGGAAACTTTTATTAACTTTGCATACGATAATATGAATA
>CANPGB010000011.1 GCA_947573485.1 uncultured Porphyromonadaceae bacterium
AGCACTCGCACCTGAAACGAGCGCGTCTACCATTCCGCCACCTGGGCTTTTGCGTTGCAAAGTTAGGTATTTTTTTTGAATAAATATAGCTTGAGGAACTTTTTTTTTGCTATTTTTGTTGAACTTTTAGGCCGTCGTTTGGTGGCCGTTGTGGTATTGAACTAATTCTTAATTGATTATGGATATTTTAAAATCAGGTGTGCCTGTGGGTCTGTGCAGCGACCACGCAGGTTTCGGGCTCAAGGCGCTTATCATAGGCTGGCTTGAGGCCAATGGCATCGAGTCGCACGACTTCGGCACTTTCAGCGAGGAGAGCTGCGATTATCCCGATTTCGCTCATCCTTGCGCCGAGGCTGTCGAGGCGGGGCGCTGCTATCCAGGCATCGCTATCTGCGGCTCAGGCAACGGCATCGGCATGACCATGAACAAGCATCAGGGCATCAGGGCGGCCCACTGCTGGACGCCCGAGCTGGCGCGCCTCGCCCGTGCGCATAACGACGCCAACGTGCTCGTGCTCCCCGCACGCTTCATCGAGCCTGAGGTTGCTCTCGAGATTCTCGATGTGTTTCTGCACACGCCTTTCGAGGGCGGACGTCACGAGCGCCGCATTGCCAAGATTCCCGTCAAGGGCTGCGGCTGCTGACCCTGCCTTAACCTTCTTTTCCTTCCGGCGTTCCTTTGTGGGGCGCCGGTTCGCTTATATAGCGGCGGTAGTAGGTCATTATCAGAGCCGTGGCAGGCAGGGCGATAATCATGCCGATGATGCCGAGCAGGCTGCCCCACACGGTGAGGGAGAGTAGTATAATGGCGGGATTGAGGCCCATTTCGCGACCCATTACGTGGGGCGTTATCAGGTAGTCGCATATGCTCTGGCTAATGGCGTACACCAGCAGGCACTTGCCCATTTCGGGCAGGAACTGAGTGGTGCCTCCCAGCGAGTAGATAAAGCATATGGCGGCTATAGGCACGAGGGTAATATACTGGAAGTAAGGTATCATATAGAGAGCCCCCACCAGCAGACCCATGGGTATGGCAAGCGGAAGGCCGATTATTGAGAAGCCCGTGCAGTAGAACACCGCCGCGCACAGTGCCACCTTACCCTGGCCGCGGAAGTAGTGGTTCATGCTCGTCTCCACCTGGTGTACCACGGCTATGGTGGCGGGGCGGAAGCGGGCCGGTATGGCGAGCTTGAAGCCGCGCACTATGGCAGGATAATCGGCCAGGATAAACACTATGTAGATGAGCGTCAGCAGCCACGCCAGCACCGTGATTATAATGTCAAGCGACTCCTCGATAAGCGATGTGCCCTTGTTGAGCACCGTCTCGAGGTGGGTGCCATCGAGCAGCGAGCGCAGGCTTTCGGGGTTGAAGTATCGCCCTATGAAGTCAACTATGGCCGTGTACTGCGGAGGCAAGCGCCGTTCGCCGCTCGACACGCTGTGTATAATCTTGCCGAGTGTATCGAGCTCGTCGAGCACCGAGGGCATGAATACATAGGCAATAGCGGCTGCGATAGCCGTAACGTCGATTATCGTGAGTATGGCCGGTAGGGCGAGCCCCTTGCTGCGTGTGAGCTTTTTGTTGAAGCCCACAAGCGGCTGCAGCAGATAGGCTATGAAGCAGGCCGCGAAGAAAGGCAGCAGAACGTTGCTCAGATAGCGCACCAGCGCTATTATGGCAGCCGCGAGGGCTATGCCCAGTATGAGGTTCATTATGCGGTCGGTTGTCCAGAAGCGTTGTTTTTCCTGCGGTGCCATTGTAGGGTAGGGGAGAGGTCTTGAAAGAACCGACCCGCCGGAAGCGGCCTGCGGGGGCCGCACTCGGCGGGTCGGCAATGGTTTTATGGGGTAATTTAGAGTTGTGTGTCGGGGTCGAGGTTAGCCTTTTCGATGTCTTTGAAGTAGCGGTAAGTGCCCACCTTGAGTTCCTCGCAGGCAGCCTCATCGGCCACGATGATAGCCTTGGGGTGCATCTGGAGCGCCGAGATAGTCCACATCTGCGAGATGCCGCCTTCAACGCCGTGGCGCAGTGCGCGGGCCTTGTTGTGGCCGTTCACCATGAGCATCACGCTGCGCGCTGCCATTACGGTGCCCACACCCACGGTGAGAGCGGTCTTGGGCACGAGGTCAACGTTGCCCTCGAAGAAGCGCGAGTTGGCTATGATAGTGTCGGTGGTGAGGGTCTTCACGCGGGTGCGCGAGGTGAGCGACGAGCCGGGCTCGTTGAAAGCGATGTGGCCGTCGGGGCCTACGCCGCCCATGAAGAGGTCGATGCCGCCGTACTGCTCGATTTTAGCCTCGAAGCGGGCGCATTCGGCGGTGAGGTCGGGGGCGTTGCCGTCGAGGATGTTGACGTTCTCGGCGGGGATGTCGATGTGGCTGAAGAAGTTGTTCCACATAAACGAGTGGTAGCTCTCGGGGTGATCGACGGGCAGAGCTACGTATTCGTCCATGTTGAAAGTAACAACGTGCTTGAACGATACCTTGCCCTCTTTGTAGAGTTCTATAAGGCGGCGGTACATGCCCAGGGGCGACGAGCCGGTGGGGCATCCGAGCACAAAGGGATGCTCGGCCGTAGGTTTTGCTTCGTTGATGCGGGCGGCCACATAGTTGCCGGCCCAGCGGGAGAGTGCTGCGTAGTCGGGTTCGATTACAAGTCTCATGTCTTGATTCAGTGTTTTACAGAGTGTGTTGGGGTTAGAAGAGCCAAGCGGCTGTTATTGTCCAGTAGTTGTTCTTGCCCTCGATAGGGGTGCCCGAGGTTATGCCGCCAAGGTTGAGTTTCTCAACAGTCTTGGTAATGCCAAGGCCGTAGGAAGCGCCCACCTGGAGGTGTGTGAAGAGCTGTACACCGAGACCGAAGTTCCATGCCACGTCAACAGCCTTGTTCTTGTAGGCATCGGTAATGGCACGCTTCGAGGTCAGAAAAGCCACGCTGGGGCCCGTGAAGATATAGGGCGCGAAGACTTTGCCCACTATCGGCAGACCTATCTTATATTTGAAGTTGAGGGGGATTTCAATGTAGTCGCGGTTCTTGAAGCGCGAGGAGTTGAGCAGCTGCTCATCGTCGGGATTGTTGCCGGTGGTGTTTTTGAGGCTGCTGTCGCCCACGCGGTGCACATACATCACCGAGAGGTCGAAGGCAAGGTTCACAATAGGAATAGTGAATTCGGCCTGCACACCGCCGGTGAAGCCTGCGCGGTTGTCATTATCGAAAACGCTGGAGTTGAGGCGCATCGAGTTTACCTCGACACCTACACGGGGACCGAAGCGGAACTGTGCTGCTGCCGGAAGGGCGGCAAGAACTATCGCCGCAACAGCGATTACAAGTACTTTAAGTTTTTTCATATTCGATATTTTTGTTGTGTTTCAGATTTTTATGTGGTGCAACATAGTGGCTCACCATGCAAAATTACAATTTTTAGCGCAGTAATTGGCTATCCGCACAAAAAAAATTAGTAATTTTGTTCATTATGAATGTTGAACAGCGACTCAAAATAGAAGAAAAGGTTGTAGAGATGCTCCGCACAGTCTACGACCCCGAGATTCCCGTAGATATATACTCCCTCGGTCTCGTATACCGCATCGACCTCACCGACGACGGCGACCTCACCGTCGACATGACCCTCACGGCGCCAAACTGCCCCATGGCCGATTTCATACTCGAAGACGTGCGCATGAAGCTCGAGAGCGTCGAGGGCGTCAAATCTGTAACGGTAAACATCGTCTTCGAACCCGAGTGGACACAGGATATGATGAGCGAGGAAGCCAAGCTCGAGCTCGGCCTGCTATGACCCCGCGCACCAACACATACTTTATAAGCGACGTTCATCTCGGCGCCAATTATTTTGCCGACCAGCGTGCCCATGAAGAGCGCGTGGTGGCCTTCCTGCGCTCTATCGAAGCCGATGCAAAGGCTCTCTACCTCTTGGGCGACATCCTCGACTACTGGTATGAATACCGTACCGTGGTGCCCAGAGGCTACGTGCGCTTCTTCGGGCAGCTCGCACGCATGGCCGACGCAGGCGTCGAAATCGTGTGGTTCATTGGCAACCACGACATATGGCTCTTCGACTACCTGCGCGACGAAATAGGCCTCCGTGTGGTCGACACCGCCGACGGCGGCATCCCCGTCACGATCGACGGCGTACACTTCTTCCTTGGCCACGGCGACACCTTCGGTCGCCAGCCCACCTCCTACCGCATGCTCCGCGCCATGTTCCACAGCCCCGTGTGCCAGTGGCTTTTCGGAGCCATACATCCGCGATGGACGATCCCCTTTGCCCACCGCTGGAGCTCGCACAGCCGCAAAGGCAGCGGCCGCCCCGCAGTGCCCACACTCCTGCCCGACACCCGCCGCAATGTCGAAGCCTTCGCCCGCACCCTTGCCGAGGCCGCCCCCCGGCTGCGCTACATCGTCATCGGCCACCACCACGTGGCTCTCGACGAGCCCATAACCCCCCACTGCCGCCTCCTTATCCTCGGCAACTGGATAGACCGCAGCACCTACGCCCGCTGGGACGGCGCCACACTATCCCTGCTCGACTACGGCGGCTGATTGTAATGCATTGCGGCTCAGATAAATGCAATGTGGGCTGTCATTCCATCACCTTCCAATAACCACCTTTTTTAGGACCAACGCGTTTCACGATATTGGTCATTTTAGCGATTTCTCTGTCGATGGTTGGAGAACTGACGCCAATTGCTTCCGCTATGGCATCCAGCGAAATATGGGGATTTTGGGATATTAGTTCCAAAATCTTGGATTGCCGTGCCGTTATATTTTTAGCATCATTTTTAGCATCATTTTTAGCATCATTTTTAGCATCATCACCACCCATAGAGCCCTGACCTCCTCGTATCGACATGAAGATTTCACGCGGAATGACGGCTGATACACCGCCATGTTCTTCCCTGAATGTGGGATGCTTCAGATTTGCCTTATCAAAGTTAGTAATTAAGTTTTTGTTAAACACCCTCTCACATATCCTCCAACGTCAGCAGGCGCGTCTCGATGTCATATTTTGAGAGAATGGATGTCTTGACGTGATCAACCTTATCCATAAACAGTTTATGGTCATAATTGCGCTGCTGTCGCTTTACTTCGGCTACAACCGCAGTCTTCCCATCAACAGACAGGGCTACAATATCAATCTCGTTTGCTTCTTTTCCCTTCTTGCGTTCCCACCATGAGCCGATATCAGAGTATTGATGGCTTTCCATCATCTTTAGCCGGAACCATTTTTCAAGAGCAAAGCCCGAAAACGTCGGGTAATCAGAAGAGATTATATGACGAAGATGCTTAAAGTTGTTCAGCTCGACCAGTGTCTGGTTACGGTCAAAATAATTGAACCAGAATCGCAGGAAGTTATCGGTGATTTCATATTGTACGTTCTTGGAGCCCGGCTTCGCCATGATTGGACGTACTCGCTTAATGAGAGCATAATCCTCAATCAACCGTTTCAGATGCCCGGCCACCGTAACGCCGCCCAATGCGCTTTCAATCGCACCTTGCGTGTTAATCCCGGATGCGATACAACTCAACACCGAGAAGTACAATCCGTAGTCTCTCCCGAATTCCTCTATCAGAAGATTACGACCCTCGTTTACGAACGGTGAATTTTCCCTTGCAACATATTCGAGCATCCCTTCAATTGATAAGTCGGCATCTTCGCACAACAACTCGATATATTTAGGTACACCTCCTGTGATTGTATATAATGCAAGCAATTCATCGTTGGTATAGTCCGGACGATAGTCATGCATAATCTCCTTCATGGTCTCAGTTCCAAATCCGGAGAGACGTATCATGGCGTCCGCCCTACCAAAGAGAGGTTCGTGGTAACTTTCAAATATCTTATGCATCATGGAGTACACCGAACCCATTAGCAGCAGATTCACCTTGGTGTCGTTTCTGTACGAGTCCCAAATATTCTGCATCTCACTGAAAACTGATGGATTGATATTGAAGAACTCCTGAAATTCATCAATTATCAAGTTGAACTTGCGTGTCTTTGCAAGCTCCATCAACATCTGGAATAATGACTTGAATGATTTAATCTCCGGTGGCACATAACTACCGAGAGCCGAGGAGATAAGTCCGGCAAACTCCTCGCACAACGCAGCCTCATTCTTTCTGCTGACAAACAGATACACCGTCGGATACTCTCCTTGCGTGGCACGCAGAGCAAGTGATGTCTTTCCGATACGACGCCGTCCGGTGATGACAGTCATCCTCGACCGAGAGTCAAAGGCTCGTCCTTGAATCCGCCTCAGCTCCTCAATTTCCTTTGTCCGATTATAGAATTTCATATTTTATTACCGTCGTAATTATTACCACGGTGACAAAATTAATAAAATTCTCCTGAACGCACAAATCTAATTTGGTTATTTGTCTGACAATCGCTAACTCAAAAAAATATGGTACTCCGTCAAGGGGCGCCGTATTTGCTGAATAGACCCCGTACGCCGAAGCCTCAGGCGCAGGCGTGCGGGGATAGTAATGCCCACACGAAGTCGCGTCCGGCAGGACGCGGATTAAGATCGTAAGGCGTTGAGGCTCACTTTAATCGGCGTCCTGGCAGACGCTCGCGCGTATGGTAGGACTAACCCCGTACGCCGTAGCTTTAGCGCAGGCGTGCGGGGTTAGTTATGGGTTAATCTGCGAACGGTGGTTATTCCTTCGTTCCGTATGCGAGGTCGCCCGCATCGCCCAGGCCGGGCACTATATAGCTGTGGGCATTGATTTCGGGGTCGATGACTCCTACCCAGAGTTCTGAGTCGGCGGGCATCACCTTCTCCATATAGTCCACGGCTTTCTGCGATGCGATAACCGAGGCGACGTGCACCTTGCCGGGCAGCCCTTTGGTGAGGAGCGCGCGGTAGCTCAGCTCCATTGAGGCGCCTGTGGCGAGCATGGGGTCGCAGAGCACCAGTGTCTTGCCGTCGAGCAGGGGCGAGGCGAGGTATTCAATGCAGATGTCGAAGTTCTCTTTTTCCTTATACTTACGGTAGGCCGATACGAAAGCGTTCTCGGCATCGTCGAAGTAGCGGAGGAAACCCTGGTGGAAGGGCACTCCGGCGCGGAAAATGGTGGCGAGCACTATCTGCTCGTCGAGCACGTCGCAGGTGGCTTCTACGCCAAGGGGTGTCTTCACCGGGTCTTTGCGGTAGCGGAGGGTCTTGCTGAGTTCGTAGGCGAAGATTTCGCCAAGGCGCTCGAGGTTGCGACGGAAGCGCAGCCTGTCGTGCTGTATCGAGGTATCGCGCATCTCGGCCAGGTACTGGCTTACGAGCGAGGGGTGTTCGGCAAAATTATGTATCTTCATTATTCGATGTGTTTTTGTTGATGATAACGCGGTGCCGCTTCAAAGGTTTACTCCATGAAGCGGTCGCCTGCTATCTTGAGGTCGTTGTCGCGCACGAAGTTGAGAATCTCGGCGCGCACGGGGGTGTCGTCGATGTCGTCTTCAATTCGGCGCAGTGCGTTGAAGAGCGATGTCGAGCACTGGTAGATGTGGCGGTAAGCCTTTGCCACATCGTCGATCTGAGCCTCGGTGAAGCCTGCGTGCTTCCGCATCACCACAGAGTTCACGCCGTAGTAAGTCACGGGATTGTGAGCCATAATCACATAAGGGGGCACGTTGGAGCTGATGCGGGTGCCACCTTTGATAAGGGCGAATTTGCCCACTCGGCAGCCTTCGTGAAGCATGACGTTCGACGACAGGATTGTGCCCGAGTCAACACATACGTCGCCTGCGATAGTCACGGCATTGCCCACCACGCATTTGTCGGCAATCTTGCTGTCGTGGCCTATGTGGCTGTCGGCAAACACAAAGCAGTCGGCGCCTATGCTCGTGCCGCCTTCAGCGTTTATGCCGCGGTTGATAATCACGTGCTCGCGGATCACGGTGTTGTCGCCCACAAAGCAGTGTGTGGGGCCGCCTTTCCAGCGGAAATCCTGAGGATCGGCACCCACGATGGCGCCCTGGTAAACCTTTACTCCGCGCCCGAGTGTGGTGCCTTTTACTATTGAGGCATATGGCATTATCTCGCAGCCGTCGCCGATAACGGTGTCGGCGTCGATATATGCGAAGGGGTGTATTTTCACGTCTTTGCCGAGTTTTGCGGCGGGGTCGACGTATGCGAGCTCACTTATCATAGTATTTGGTTTTTGGTGTTTTCTGACTGCAAATATAACAAAAATTTGACTCTCGGTATAAAAAAAGTGCGACACTTGAAAACATGTCACACTTTATTTCCCAAATCGGCCAATATCACTCTACGGCTTTAAGGATTCCCGCAGGGATGTCGATATTGTTGTTGAAGCCTTTGAAGAGGTTGGCGTCCTCTCCGGCAACGAATACCGGCACAGGGTTGCCGGAGTGCCCCGTGGTGTTGAAGGCGAGGCCGGCGGCGTTGTTGAAAATCTTGAATACCTCGGCGGCGAAACCGTTGAAGGTGGCGTAGAGGGTCTTCTGGTCGGCGCTGTTGCGCATCTCGAAGGTGTCGTTGAAGAGCTTTTCGAGCTTGGCTTCCTGCTCGGCGCTCACTTTTATGTGGCTGAAGAGCCCGAGGTTCTCCTCGAGATATTCTTTCATATCCTGCCACTTATACACCATGCGGCTTGCCAAGATGCCCTTGCAGTAGTTGTTGAAAGCCTCTTTCGACACTTTCTGATAGTCGATGTTGGCCAGACCTTTGCCCGTGCCTTGGAGCATCGCCATGCCGCCGGTGTCGTGGTCGGCGGTGACAATGATGAGGGTTTCTTCGGGGTGGGCCTTGTAGAAGTCGAAAGCTATCTTGAGGGCGCTGTCGAAGTTCAGAACTTCCTTCACCGCGGCGCCGCCGTCGTTGGCATGCAGGGCGTGGTCGATATTGCCGCCCTCGATCATCATGAAGAAGCGCTCGGGCGATGTGCGCTCAAGCTGGCGCAGACATGCCTCGGTAATCTCGGGGAGGGTAATGGCTCCCGCCACAGAGTCGATAGTGTAGCTTATGTTACAGTTGTGCAGGTTCTTGTCGCCGCCGAGCAGAAGCACTTTCTCGGCCTTGATGTCGGCTATACCCTCGGGGCCGCGCACTATCTGCACATTGTTCTCGGCGAAATATTCCTCTACGTTGCGGCCGCCTTCGGGAGCGGTGCCGCACAGGTCGGCGCCGGCAATGAACTGATAGTCGGCCTCGGCCATCTGGCGGTCGATGTCATAGTACATTTTGCGGGCAGGCACGTGGGCATAGAAAGCAGCCGGGGTGGCGTCGTCGGGTGCCACAGAAGTTGCCACACCTATGCCGTAACCTTTTTCTTTAAGGGTGCGGGCCACTGAGTACACCCATGTCGAGTCGGGAGACATGCCAAGCATGCCGTTGGTGGTCTTGTGGCCGGTGGAGAGAGCGGTGCCTGCGGCGGCGCTGTCGGTCACCGGCGACGAGGCCGAGTAGGTCTGACACCAGCCTACAACGGGCATCTGCATCATGGTAAGGGGCGTGTCGTTGCCCAATACACTGCGGTTGTAGGTCTGCGCCGCCGTCACCGGGCCCATACCCATGCCGTCGCCTATATATAGAAAGATGTATTTCGGGGCATCGGCATAAGCCGCCGTGGCCGCCATTGCTAATACTGCTGTTGCAAATAGTTTGTGTAGGTTCATGCTTGTGTATCGTTGAGTTTTAATATCTTGTCTATTATCTTGCGGTCGTTTGCCAGACGCGGAATCTTACGCTGGCCACCGAGCTTGCCCGTGGTAGCTAACCAGCGGTCGAAGACTCCGTGCCGCGCCTCGGTAAGCTCGAGGCGTGCAAGGAAAATATCGCCCGACCGCTTGGCCTGGTAGTCGGAGTTAACCTTGCGGAGCTCTTCGTCGAGGATGTCGGCAAAAGCCTCGTTGCCGCAGGCCGGAGGCGTCTCCCACTCAATGAGCCATTGGTGGTGACCCTTGGTGCCGCACGAGGCGTAGACGGGCGCAGCTGTATAGTTGCGTGCCGCCGCCCCGCAGGCCGAGCAGGCGCGGGCCAGAGCCGTGTCGGCGTTCCACACCATGAGTTCCTCGCCGAAAGCGTTGATAAAACTGTTGGTGCGCCCGGCAATGGAGATGCGCAGGGGCGATGTGCTCTCTATCCGCACCGTGTCGCCTATTATGTAGCGCCACAGTCCGTTGCACGAGCTTATCGCCAGGGCGTAGGTGCGTCCTGCCTTCACCTGCCATGCGGCCACGGCGTGCCCCTCGGGCTTGGAAAGGTGCTCCAAGGGGATAAATTCGTAGAATATGCCCGCGTCGGTCAGCAGACGCATGGTGCCGTCGCTCGTGGCGCCGTCCTGCGTGGCAAAGAAACCCTCGCTGGCATTGTAATTTTCGTGGTAGCGCATCTTCGAGGCGTCGGTTATGGCGCGGTATTGGTCGCGGTAGGGGCCGAAAGCTATGCCGCCGTGGAAAAACACCTCAAGATTGGGCCACACCTCGTGAATCGACGACGCTCCGCGCTCGGCCATTATGCGGCGCAGAACAGTCATGAACCACGACGGCACTCCCGATATGTTGGTAATGTCGCAGGGTGCGGCAGCCGACGCCAAGGCCGGCAGCTTGCTGTTCCAGTCGGCCATGAGCGCAATCTCTTTCGAGGGTACGCGGAAGAAATTTGCAAGCGGGTTGATATGGTCGATAAGCGTTGCCGAAAGGTCGCCTACGCGTACTCCACGGGGCACATCGGTGAGCTCGTTGGCGAAACTGCCCCCGAGAATCAGACTTTTGCCCCCGAAGAGCCTGCTGTCGGCAAAGTTGTGGAGATAGAAGGCCACGGCGGTGGCCGCTCCGGCATAGTGGTTGCGGCGCAGCGCCTCGGCCGTTACGGGTATGTATTTGCTCTTGCCTCCAGAGGTTCCTGACGATTGCGCGAAACGGCGGCAGACGCCCGGCCACAGCACATCGGGCTCGCCTGCAACCATACGCATAACATCGGCACGCAGCGCTTCATATTCTGTCAGAGGCACAGCTTCGGCAAAGGCGCGGTAGTCCATGTCTGGGCGAAGCCCGTGGCGACGACCGTACTCCGTGGCCGCACCGCGCGACAGCAGGTACCCGAGTGTGCGCATCTGTGCCTCCTCGGTGGCTGCGGGCGTGTCGATAGCCGCCACCTTGCGGTAAAGGCGGCTGAACAGCGGACGGGCAAGCGGTGTGAGATTCATCATCCTATGGCGCTGTCAAGTTCGTCGAGAACCTTGGCGAGTTCTTCTTCGGTGCGCGTCAGGCGTCGGCGGCACTCAAGCAAGAGCTGTGAGGCGCGCCGCGTGCGTTCGGCAAGGGTGTCTACGTCGCAGTTGTCGGCGCGGAGCGACGCTAATATTTTCTCGAGCTCGGCGAGAGCTTCGTTATATGTCATTGAGTCATTCTTTTCCATAGTTCGCTGTGGATGTTATAGTTGCACCTCGGCTCAGCGTGGTGGTGAGCACGGTGCCGGGGAGCACGGTGTCGCCGTCGGTGAGAGCCTTGCCTCCGGCGCGGGTAATGGAGTAGCCACGCCGCAGTGTGGCCTCGGGCGAGAGGGCGTCGAGTACCTCGGCAAGGGCTACAAGGCGCTCGCGCCTGCGACTGAGGGCTGCCGTGATGCTGTCGGCAATGGCACGCGCGGTCTCAGGCCCCGTCAGACGCTTGTGGCGCTCTAAAGTGTTCTGAACAAGGGCGGGCAGAAGCCCCGAGAAGTAGGCCAACTGTCTGTGCTCGGCGGCTATACGCTCGCGGGCGGTGGTGAGTATGGCGGCCCCGGTGTTGCGTAGCGCTGCCATGGCGTCGCCAAGGCGTCCTATGAGGACTTCGGCGGCGGCGGTAGGGGTTTTCACACGCGTGTTGGCCACGTAGTCGAGTACCGTCACATCGCGCTCATGCCCTATGCCAACAATAACCGGCAGGGGGAATTGCGCTACATTGGCGGCGAGGTCGTAGTCATCGAAAGACGCCAAGTCGCTCACGGCGCCGCCACCGCGGATTATCACCACGCAGTCAAAGTCATCGACTCGCTCCATAATGCGCTCCAGGGCGGCTATTATGCTCGGCGCTGTGCGCTCGCCCTGGAGGGCTGCCTCGAAGAGCACGGTGTCGAAGCGCAGGCGCCCCGGGTTGCCGTAGAGGTGCTTCACAAAGTCGCCGTAGCCCGCGGCTCCGCGCGCCGAGATTATGGCCACGCGGCAAGGCGCCGACGCCCACCGAAGGCTGCGGTTGAGGTCGTACACGCCCTCTTCTTTCAGCCGCGCAATTATCGCATTGCGGCGGCGGGCAAGGTCGCCCACGGTGTAGTCGGGATCTATGTCGTTGATAACAAGCGAGAACCCGTATACGTTGTGGAACGACACCGATACGCGCACCATTATCTTCATGTCGGATGCGAGGCGGCTGCCTGTGGCGGCGCTGAATTTTGCCGCGAGGCGTTGGTAAACCG
Organism: uncultured Porphyromonadaceae bacterium; assembly: GCA_947573485.1. Lineage (GTDB taxonomy): Bacteria > Bacteroidota > Bacteroidia > Bacteroidales > Muribaculaceae > CAG-873. The sequence goes on from CANPGB010000011.1 coordinate 12,429, forward strand.
ACGCCCACATCACCGCACGCGACTTCGCTACCGTGGCGCCGCCGTCGTCTTTCTGAAGCAGCTCCATGTAGCAGTGGCCGCCGCTGCAGCGCAGGTCGCTGGTCTCGGCAGTAATCCACACGTCGTCGAGCCCCGGCGTCGCTGCCAGAGCCCGCGTTATGCGGCGCGTGAGTTCTACAAGGGTAATGGCTTGCACTTTAAATTGTGTGAGGATATGGGTTGATTATCAGTGATTGACGGACTGCTACGGCTTGAATGTGCCGCTGCGCGCATCGTAGCGCAGGCGCAGCGTCTGCTTCATTTCAGGCAGCCACGCCGGGCGGTCTTGCTCGGCATAGTAGGCAGCCGTGGTGTTGCGGAACACAAACTCGCCGGTAGCGGGGTCATAGCTCGCCTTCATGAATACGATGTCGGGCTTCGCCTCGCCCTTGCCTGCCGTGCTGAAAGCCTCGGCGCCGGGCATCGCGGGGGAGGGCAGCGGCTGCCAATCGGATGAGTAGAGCTTTATAGAGCTGTCGGCAACGGGGGTCAGCACCGTCTCTATAAGAGCTACGATAGTGTCGCCTTTGACGGGCACGAGGGCGAGCTCTACTGTGGCATCGCGCGACACCGCAAGCTCTATGCGGCTGTCGGAGCACTCCGTTATCCGCGCCTCGCCACCAAGATTGTTGGGCGAGAGGTTGGCCATGGAGTGATTGTAATAGTCGAGCATATCGAGGCGAGTGTTCTGCCGCAACAGAGGCAGAACGCTCATCGGAGCCTCGGTAAACACCTGCGCCGCGGTGCGCGCCACCGCAGGGAGTGCGGCGAGCAGCGCGAGCGCGGCGGCGATGTGGCGTAGAGTGTGCGTCATTGTCACTTTTTAATTGTCACTTTTTCTTGCTTTTTGTAGTGCGCGGGGCTTTTTCGGTCTTCGTTCCCTTGGCTTTGCGGGTCGAGCTGGCGGCGTAGTCGCGCTCGGTGTCGGCAATCTCGCTGAAGATGCGTTTGCCGAAGAACTCGAGGCCTTTGAGGGCCGAAACAACACGGTGGGCATCGCCTTTCTTGACGTCGAAGAGCGAGTAGCCGGGCATGAGGTCGATACGGCCAACATCCACGCGCTGACCGTGAACGTTCTTGTTGAGCATGTCTATGAGGTTGCCCGCATAGAAACCGTCGTCCTTGCCCGCGTTGATGTAGATTCGGGCCATGCCCTTCTCTGCGGTGCGGCGGTCTTTGTCGCGCTCGCTGCGCGGTGCGCGGTCCTTATCCTTACGCTCGCGTGCGGGTTTCTCGTCGATGATGTCGATCTGCGGAGCGTCTTTGTAGTAGTTGAGCAGACGGTTGAACTCCAGCGAGAGAAGGCGTTTGAGCAGGTCTTCGGTGGTGAGCCACGAAAGCTTGCGGAGCACACCGGGCAGGTAGTGGCCTATTTCCTCCTCGTTTACCTCCACGCGCTCCAGACGGTCGGCGAGGCTGTAGAGCTGCTTCTCTATAATATGCTGGGGAGTAGGAACTTCCTTGCGCTCGAATTTCTTGCCTATGATGCGTTCTATCTCGCGAAGCTTGCCTTTCTCACGCGAGTGGATTATGGCTACCGAGACGCCCGTCTTGCCGGCACGGCCTGTTCGGCCCGAGCGGTGGGTGTAAACTGCCGTGTCGTCGGGCAGACCGTAGTTGATAACGTGTGTGAGGTCGTCAACGTCGAGGCCGCGGGCGGCGACGTCAGTGGCTACGAGAAGGGTGGTCACGCGGTCGCGGAACTTCTTCATCGTCATGTCGCGCTGCTGCTGAGAGAGGTCGCCGTGGAGGGCGTCGGCGTTATAACCGTCGGCAATCAGCTTGTCGGCAATCTCCTGGGTGTCGCGGCGCGTGCGGCAGAAGATTATGGCGTAGATGTTGGGCGTGTCGTCGGCAATACGCTTGAGCGCAAGGTATTTGTCGCGCGCGTTCACCATATAGTACACATGGCGTACGTTCTTGGCGCCCTCGTTGCGCGTGCCCACCACAATCTCTTCGGGCTCGTGCATGAAGCGCTTCGAGATTTTGGCTACCTCGGCAGGCATAGTGGCCGAGAACATCAGCATCTTGCGGTCGTCGGGCACGTGCGAGAGTATGTCGTTGATAGAGTCTACGAAGCCCATGTTGAGCATCTCGTCGGCCTCGTCGAGCACCACGGTGTGTACGCCATCGAGCTTCACAACACCGCGGTTGATAAGGTCGATGAGTCGGCCCGGAGTGGCTACGATAATCTGCACACCCTGCTTGAGGGCGCGTATCTGGCTCTCGATGCTGCTGCCGCCGTACACGGGGAGCACAACGAGCCCGTCGGTATATTTCGAGAAGTCGGCGAGGTCGCCGGCAATCTGCAGACAGAGTTCACGGGTAGGGGCGAGCACCAGTGCCTGGGTGGTGCGGCGCGAGGTGTCAACGCGCTGTATCAACGGGAGCCCGAAAGCTGCCGTCTTACCTGTTCCCGTCTGGGCGAGGGCCACGAGGTCGTGGTCGCCGCCAAGCAATACCGGTATCACTTTTTCCTGTACCGGCATGGGCGTCTCGAAGCCCATTTCGGCGATTCCGCGGAGCAAGTCATCGCGTACGCCCAATTCTTCAAATGTCATATATTGTCTTTCTTTTTAATGATTCTACAAATATACAACAATTCACGATATAAATCGGCCGAAGATAAATAAAATTTTAAACTATTTCAACATTAAGCCCTTCTTTTACCGTCTTGGCCTTCGCAGGGCCCACAACGGCGGCGATGTCGGCCTCCGATGCCTCGCGCAGGCGCTTTACGCTCTTGAAGTGGGTGAGCAGCGCCTCGGCGGTCTTCGGGCCTATGCCTTTTATGCCGTCGAGCTCACTCACCAGGGCGCTCTTGCTGCGGCGGTCGCGGTGGTGGGTGATGCCGAAGCGGTGGGCTTCGTCGCGCAGGTGCTGCACCACGCGCAGGGTCTCTGAGTTCTTGTCGATATACAGCGGCACGCTGTCGCCGGGGAAGAATATCTCTTCGAGACGCTTGGCAATGCCCACAACGGCTATCTTGCCGCGCAGACCCATATTGTCGAGAGCCTCCACGGCAGCCGAAAGCTGGCCTTTGCCGCCATCGACAACTATGAGCTGCGGCAGCCCCTGCCCCTCCTGCATAAGGCGGGTGTAACGCCGGGTGAGCACCTCTTTCATAGAGGCGAAGTCGTCGGGACCCTCAACGGTCTTGATGTTGAAATGGCGGTAGTCGCGCTTGGCGGGCTTGCCGTCGCGGAACACCACGCACGAGGCCACCGGGTTGGTACCCTGGATGTTGGAGTTGTCGAAGCACTCTATGTGGTGGGGCAGCTCGCTCAGGTGGAAGTCGCTCTTTATGCGCTCGAGCAGCTTCGACGTGCGCTCCTCGGGATTATGCCGCTCGAGGTGCTTGAGGTCGTCCACGCGGTTCTGGCGCGCGTTTTTCTCCGATACCTCCAGGAGCTTGGCCTTGTCGCCGCGACGGGGTATGGTAAACGACGCGCCGCTTATCTCAACCTCGGGAGCCTCGGCCACGATTACCTCGTCGAAAGTCACGCCGAGGCTCTGCCGTATCTCATCCATGGCATAGCCCAAAATCTGGGCGCGGCTCTCTTCGAGCGAACGTTTGTAGCGCAGGGTCACACTACGCACAACGGCGCCGCGGCGCACATGCATGTAATTGACATACACTTCGTTGGAACCGTCGTCGTCGAAGCCGAAAACGTCCACATCGCCTATTGTCTGGCTCACGATTACGCTTTTAGAGCGGTAGTTCTCAAGCAGGCGGTAAGCGTTTTTAAGTTCCTGGGCCTCCTCGAAGCGCAGCTCCGATGCGAGTTGCTCCATTTCGCTGCGCAGGTAGTTCATGAGCTCCTGCGTCTCGCCGCGGAGAATCTGCCTTATGCGCTCTATATATCCGCGGTAAGTGGTCTCGTCGATTTCGCCCGTGCAGCATCCGCGGCAGCGCTTTATGTGGTACTGCAGGCAAAGCCGACCCTTGCCCTTGGCCACGTACTCGGGGGTAATGGGCAGGCGGCAGGTGCGCACGGGGTAAAGCTCCGATATGAGGTCGAGCACCGTGCGCGCGACGGCGGTGTTGGTGTAGGGGCCGTAGTAGCGCGAACCGTCGCGTATATGCTGGCGTGTGAGGAACACGCGCGGATACATCTCGTTGGTAACCACTATCCAGGGGTACGACTTATCGTCTTTAAGCAGCACATTGTAGCGCGGCTTGTACTCCTTGATCATCGAGTTCTCAAGGTTAAGCGCATCCTGCTCGGTGGGCACCACTATATATTTCATGTCGGCAATGTTGCGCACGAGAATATTTGTGCGCAGCACATCGTGGGTGCGGTTGAAGTACGACGACACGCGCCGCTTAAGGTTCTTGGCCTTACCCACATAAATCACCGTCCCCGAGGCGTCGTAGTAAATGTAAACGCCCGGGGTGTCGGGGAGTATGGAGATTTTCTCCTTCAGTTCTGCCGATTTTTCGTGTCTGGCCATTATCCGAAGAGTCCGAAGTCGTCGATTCGTGATTCGCCCAAATGCTCATAGGCGAGGGTAGTAACCTCGCGCCCGCGCGGCGTACGTTTTATAAAACCCTCTTTTATCAGATATGGTTCGTATACTTCCTCTACCGTGCCGGCGTCTTCGCCTATGGCGGTGGCTATGGTGGAGAGGCCCACGGGGCCACCCTTGAATTTGCGTATTATCGTGCCGAGAATCTTGTTGTCGATTTCATCGAGCCCGTAGCGGTCGATGTTCAGAGCCTCGAGGGCGTAGCGCGCTATCTCGATGTCGATTTCGCCCGTGCCTTTCACCTGGGCGAAGTCGCGCACGCGCCTCAGCAGGGCGTTGGCTATTCGCGGGGTGCCGCGGCTGCGCAGGGCAATCTCCTGGGCGGCCTCGCTTGTGCAGGGCACGCGCAGCAGCGCCGCCGAGCGAAGCAATATACGCTCGAGCACCGCGTGGTCGTAGTACTCCAGGTGGCATTTTATGCCGAAACGGGCACGCAGAGGCGACGTGAGCAGGCCGCTGCGGGTGGTGGCGCCCACAAGCGTGAAAGGGTTGAGGGTGAGCTGCACGCTGCGCGCGCCGGGGCCCTTGTCTATCATGATGTCGATGCGGTAATCCTCCATTGCCGAATAGAGGTACTCTTCAACGATAGGGCTCAGGCGGTGTATCTCGTCGATGAAGAGCACATCGTTCTCTTCAAGCGAGGTGAGTATGCCCGCGAGGTCGCCGGGCTTGTCGAGCACCGGGCCCGATGTTATCTTCATGCCCACGCCGAGCTCGTTGGCAACGATACCCGCAAGGGTTGTCTTGCCAAGACCGGGAGGACCGAAGAGCAGGATGTGGTCGAGGGCCTCCGACCGCATTTTGGCGGCGGCGGTGAACACCTTCAGGTTGTCGATAATCTTCTCCTGCCCGTTGAACGAACTGAATGAGCCCGGGCGGAGTGCCTTCTCGAAGTCGGCCTCCGATGTCACTGCCTGGCTGCGTATGTCGAAATCTTCTTTCTCTGTCACTGTGTGAGTTTATTGTAGATTATATCGGGGCGTATGGCCGTGAGGCACAGCAGGTCGCCGCGGTAGCACGGCTTGTCGCCGAACACCGAGCAGGGGCGGCACGGCAGCGGCACCTGAACCATGTCGGCATCGCTCTGGCGCCAGCCTTTGAAGCCGCAGTAGGGGTGCGTCGCTCCCCATACGCTCACTGTGTGAGTGCCCGCGAGGGCGCCAAGGTGCATGTTGGCGGAGTCCATGGTCACTATGCCGTCGAGGTGGTTCATGAGAGCGAGCTCGGCCTTGAAGCCGTAGCGCTTGCCGGCAAGAGAGGTGGCCGCGGGGTAGCGCGAGGCCCACTCTTCGAGCACCTCGCGTTCTTTGTCGCCGCCACCGAGCAGAAATACCCTCAGCGGCTGCCCTGCATCGGCGTCGGCCTGCAGGCGCGCAAGCACCTTCTCCATGAGTTCTGTCGGGTATATCTTGCCGGCATGGGCGGCAAAGGGCGCGAGCCCATACCACTTTTCTCCGGCTGCCTTAGGTGCCGTTATGGCGGCGAAAAGCTCCGGGTCGGCTGCTCCTCGCGCTCCGAAAAGCCCCTCGAAATGCTCTGTAAGAGGCAGTCCGGCCTTGAAGAACACCTCGCGGTAACGGGCACGCTGTGACACTAACGGCAGCATCACCTTGTTGTGCCGCCGTGTGAGGGCTCGCCGCTTGGCGCGGGGTTTTATAAGGTGCTCCGAGCGTATGCCCTTGAGCCTCAGCAGCGCGGCCATTACTCTTGTGCGCAGCACATTGTGGAGGTCTACAAAAATATCGGGCTTGTACTCCTCCACAAGCTCGGCGCACAACTGGCGCAGCCCTGCAATACCCGTGTAGCGCTCCTTGAGGTCGGCGCCGACAACGCTGAGGTTGCTCGGCGGGTCCACGAAAATCGAGGTCATCGACGGTCGTGTAACAAGCACGAAGCGCACATCGGGGTACGTGCGGCAAGCGCTGTAAATCACGGGCACGGTCATGGCAACGTCGCCGAAAGCCGAGAAGCGCGCCATGAGCACAGTGCGGGGCAGGGCAGTGCCGGAGGCCTTATTTTGCGCCATAGAGCACGGGGTTGGTGTCGGCGTCGTTATACATTTTCATCTGACGGTACACCTTCATGTATTTGCGGCCTGCGGCGATATCGTCGAGCAGGTCGTCGATAGCCGAAGTGAGGTCGGCGCGCTGCTCGGTGAGCACGGCGAGCTTGGCGGCGCAGCGGGCGCGGTGGGCGTCGCTTGCATCGGTGCGGTCGACCTCGGCCTGCATGTGGTAAATCTTGAGCGCGAGAATCGACAGGCGGTCGAGCGCCCATGCAGGGCTCTCGGTGTTGATTGTAGCGCCTTCAAGAACTGTAACGCCCTTGTAAAGCTCGCGGAAATAGGTGTCGAGTTCCTCTACCATGTCGGTGCGCTCCTGGTTGGAGGCATCGATGCGGCGCTTGAGCGCCAGGGCGGCAACGGGGTCAATCTCAGGGTCGCGGATTATATCCTCGAGGTGCCACTGCACGGCATCTATGCGGTTTTTCGCATAGAGGGTGTGCTCTATGCTGCCTGCGGGGTAGGGATTGCGGCTCGCCGCATCTACATCATCGTCGATATGGTAGTCGGCTACCGACTCCTCGAATATTTTATAGCTTTTTTCTGCAAATTTCATCTTGGTCGTTATTGACGGTTCGGTGTACAAAAATAGAGATAAATTCCCAAACAGGCAAACTATGTAGCCCTATCTTCAAAAAAAATGTTGTAATCGGATTTTTAAAGGAAATTTTCATTAACTTTGCGCTCGCATATACCCTATCGAGAAAGTTATGAGAGTTAAAATACACCACGAAGGTACAGGAATACTGATTATGCTGCTGGCCATTCTCCTGGTCATCAACGCCCCGCTTTGGCTGTGGGTCAGGCCCTTGGCTTGGGCTATCGGCTGCACCGTGGTCAGCACCGTGTTCTACCTGCTGGTGGTTAATTTCTTCCGCTCGCCCCGCCGCGTATTCACCGGCGACCCGGTTAACGCAGTCGTATCGTCGGCCGACGGTACCGTGGTGGCTCTTGAAGAGGTCTTTGAAGACGAATACCTCCACTGCCGCTGCATACAGCTTTCGGTTTTCATGAGCATATTCAACGTGCACGCCAACTGGTTCCCCGTCGACGGCACTGTAACTTACATAAAACACCACGCAGGCCGGTTCATGGCTGCTTACCTCCCCAAATCAAGCACTGAGAACGAGCGCTCCACCGTGGCAATCAAGACCCCCGAGGGGCAGACAGTGCTCATGAGGCAGATTGCAGGCGCCATGGCCCGCAGAATCGTAACCTATGCCCGCCCCGGCGACGAAGCTTCTATCGAAGACCACATGGGCTTCATCAAATTCGGCTCGCGTGTCGACCTTTTCCTCCCTCTCGGTACCGATATTTTTGTGAAAATCGGCGATAAAACCACCGGCGGTATTACCTGCGTAGGCCGCCTTAACCCCGATAAATGACAATGTTCAACAGGTTAACTTCCTGGATTCCAAACAGCATAACTTCGCTGAACCTCCTCAGCGGATGCGTGGCCATTTTCATGGCCTTCAATCTCACCGAAACTTTCGGCCCCCTTTCGGGTGCGCACTGGGCTATGATTGCCATAGGTGCCGCCGCATGCTTCGACTTCTTCGACGGCGCTTCGGCCCGTCTACTCAAAAAATACTCACCCCTGGGCAAAGACCTCGACTCGCTCTCCGACCTCGTGAGCTTCGGCGTGGCTCCGGCAATGCTCGTGCTCAACGTCATGCTCGAGTACGGCGCTTACACCATCCCGGCCTTCGCCGCCTTCCTCATCCCGGTGTTCGGCGCCCTCCGTCTCGCCATTTTTAACAACGACGCCACCCAGGCTACCGTCTTCCGTGGCCTCCCCATACCCGCCAACGCTATTTTCTGGATAGGTGTCACAGGGTGGGTTGAAAGTTACTACTATCCCGGCTGGATAGTGATGCTCATCCTCATCGCATTCATGTGCTGGGCTATGACAGCGCGCTTCAAGATGTTCTCTCTCAAGTTCAAGAACTTCGATTTTCATGAGAACTTCATACGCTACGTACTCATCGCCGCCGCTGTAATCTTTGTGGCAATATACGGCATTGCAGGCCTCGCATGGACTATCATCCTCTACTTCCTCCTCTCTTTCCTGCGCCAGAGCCGCATCTGAGCTGCCTCGGCGCTTCAAGGCTCTTCTGCGGTTTAAACTCCGCCGGAGGCAGAAACGTTACATAATCTACAATGTTTGCACTCATATTACTATTACTCCTTATAATCATCCTCTGGCCCATGCTCAGGGGCGCTTGGCGCATCTTCATGCAGATGAGGCGCATGCAGCGCTTCATGGCCGACCCCGAGGGTGAGATGCGCAGGCAGGCTGCCAAAGCACGTGCCGCTGCCGGCGGCGCGGCAAAGCCCAAGCCTGCCCGCCGTGGAAAAAAAATACCCCGCGACGTGGGCGAATATGTCTCTTACACCGAAATTGAAGTCACCGAAGAAGAGCGCCGGGCAAGCTCCGACCGCTCACAAACCTCTTTTAAGAAAGAGGAGCAGGTGACCGACATAAAATGGGTAGATATCGAATGAAAGCTCTCTACAATTTCCTCGAGAATCTCGCCGCCAACAACAACCGCGAGTGGTTCAATGCTCACAAACCTGAGTATCAGCAGCTGCGCGAGGCCTGGATTGCCGACGTGCAGCGCCTAATCGACAATATGGCCCGCTTCGACCCCTCGCTCGCGCATGTCGACGCACGTAACTGCCTCTACCGCATATACCGCGATACACGTTTCTCGCCCGATAAAACTCCCTATAAAACCTACTTCTCGGCCCTCATCTCCCCCACAGGCCGCCACTGCGACCGTGCCTGCTACTATTTCCACCAGGGTGTCGATGAAAGCGCCCTCTACGGCGGTGTGTGGTGCCCCGAGCCCGCTATGCTCAAAAAGCTGCGTAAGGCTATCGTCGACAATATAGAGGAATTCAGGGAGATTGTCGAGAATCCCGAGCTCGTAAAAGAGTTCCCCGGCTGGTATGGCCGCCAACTCAAGACCGCACCCAAAGGTTACGACCGCGACCACCCCGACATCGAATTCCTCCGCCTCACCGAGTTCGGCAAATGCCATTACCTCGACCGTAGCTTCTTCGACGACCCTCAGTGGCCCGAACGTGCTGCCTCTCTCTTCGCCCTCTTAAAGCCCATGAACGACTTCCTAAATTACTCGATAGATGAATGAGCCACTTCGACCCGACGCATGCGTGATTATTCCCATGTATAACGAGTGTGAGAACGCCGCCGCTATTATCGACGCCGTACTCGCCCTCGATACCCCCTTCGACATCCTTGTCATCGACGATAACTCGCCCGACGGCACCGCGGCTATCGTCAAAGATAAGATGAAACAATACCCCGGCCGTGTCGACATCATCGAGCGCCAGGGTAAGCTCGGGCTCGGTACGGCTTACATTACCGGCTTCAAGCACTGTCTCGAAAAGGGCTATGAGTTTATCTGCGAAATGGACGCCGACTTCTCGCACAACCCCGCCGACCTCATGCGCCTGCGAAACGCTGCCGTCGAGCAGCAGGCCGACGTCGTCGTAGGCTCGCGATATGTAACGGGCGTTAACGTCGTCAACTGGCCAATGGGGCGCATACTCATGTCGTTCTACGCGTCCAAATACGTGCAGCTCGTCACAGGCCTGCCTATACACGACACAACTGCAGGCTTCGTCTGCTACCGCCGCCGCGTGCTCGAGGCACTCCCCCTCGACAAAATCAAATTCAAGGGCTACGCTTTCCAGATCGAGATGAAGTTCACCGCCTACAAATACCGCTTCAAGGTTGTCGAGGTGCCCATCGTCTTTGTCAACCGCGTGCTCGGCACAAGCAAGATGAACTCGAGTATCTTCGGCGAAGCCGTATTCGGCGTTATCCGCCTCAAGTGGAACAGCTTCTTCACTAAATTCCCCGACTACTCCCGCAAATGATAGTCTATAACGCATTGCTCACCGACGCCCGTGGCTCAGTCCCCGGCTGGGTGCAGTGGGCCGACGGGCGCGTGCTCGCCTCAGGGCGCGGCGATGTGCCCGCACAAGTTCTCGCTGCCGACAGCGAGCAGCTCGACGCCGCAATGGCATACATCATACCCGGCCTCGTCGACTCGCACGTGCACTTCCGCGAGCCCGGCCTCGAGTACAAGGGCGATTATTTCACCGAGAGCCTCGCGGCTGCCGCAGGTGGCGTGGTAACCGTATTCGAAATGCCCAATACAAAGCCCGCGACAACCACCGAACTCGAGCTTGCAAACAAATGCTACCGCGTGTCGAAACTCGGCGCCTACTGCCGCATAATGCCCCTCATGGGGCTTGTCGAAGGTGCCGAGAAAGAACTTCGCAGGCTCTACCCCGAGGCTAACGCATGCGTTAAACTCTTCCTCGGTACTTCTACGGGAGCAATGGGAGCGCCCTCGGGCAAAGAGCTCGACAATGTTTTCGCCTTCTGCGCCGAGCACAACCTGCCCATTATGGTGCATGCCGAAGACAACGCCATTATCGACGCAAACTTCCGCGCCGCCATTGCCCGCTACGGCTCCGTCGAGGCTATTCCCTTCGACCAACATCAATACATACGCTCTCGCGAGGCATGCCTCCGCGCCACTGCCGTAGCCGTAGAGCTTGCCGAGCGCTTTGGCACACGCCTCCACATTGCCCACGTGAGCACCGCCGACGAAGTCCGCGAATTTCTCTCCGAAGGCCCCACAGCAGGCAAACTCATCACAGCCGAGACAACACCCCTCTACCTCGACCCCTTCTTCGCCGACCCCGCAAACCGCACACCCCGCCTCAAAGTAAACCCCGCCATTAAGACCGAAGACGACGCCGCGGCCCTCCGCAACGCCCTCGCCAACGGAGCTATCGACACCATTGGCACCGACCATGCCCCCCACCTCCTCGCCGAGAAAATGGCACCCGGCATGACAGCCGCATCAGGCGCTCCCTCAGTCCAGTTCGCCCTCACCTCGATGATGACCTACCTCCCCCTCTCACGCATCGTCGAAAAGATGACCGTAGGCCCCCGCGACGTGTTCGGCATAAACTGCACCTGCAACTTCGCGTCCGGCGTAAAAGCCGACTTCGCCCTCGTCCGAGCAGTCGACCCCTACGAAGTTACCGACGCCGACGCCCTTTCCCGCTGCGCCTGGACACCCTTTGCAGGCCGCACCCTTCGCCACCGCGTAGTCGCCACCTGGATTTCAGGCCGCCAAGTATGGGGAGCCGACGAACCCGCCCTCTGCCCCGACCCCGACTGCGTCGAAATTGCCCGCTGACAACTCCGGCAGCAAGCCAATACGCCCTTGTAGGGGCGCGATAAATCGCGCCCACGCCCGCCCACGCCGCCCGCGCCCGCGCAGCAAGCATAGACTCCGTGCAGTAGTCGAACGCCGCCAAGCCCTCTCGCCTCATTATTTGTTCAATTGAGCACCAATAAGGATGAGGAGATGATGTTCGCAGGAAGAATGAGTCTGTTAGGCGATGATAGGCCGGAGGCCTTAAAGATCGTTAACCCCGGGGCCATGCCGCCCGTGGCAAATGTCGTTACGCAGAATGCCGTGCTCGAGCGTCCGCCAGGACGCCAATTAATCCAGTAACCCCGTACGCCGGAGCTTGCGGAGGCGTGCGGGGATAGACGTGCCCACATGAGTGGCGTCCGCATGGACGCCGATTAAGATGAGTCTCAGCGCCTTCCGATTTTAATCCGTGTCCTGTCTGACGCTATCACACTTGATAGGACTCACCCCCTCCGCGCCTTGGCCCAATGCAAGAAGCGAGTCCGCCAGGACGCGGATTAAAATCGATGTCATTACATCAATGCAGCGACACACCACTTCTTTTCTCTTCTGATGCCTCTATTTAGCATTAAAAGCACTATTATTGTTATTTTCGAGCAATTTTTTTCTTTTAAATTTGCTTTTTCTGATTTTTTTTGCTTACTTTGTTGCGACTAACCAAAATCCGGTCAATATGAAAAAGCTCATTTTCTTACTTTTGCTTGTTGGTGCATTGTCTTGTACCAATCAAGCGGAGCTTCAGATTGAGGCTCCTAAATCGGATAAAGCTCCGATTAGAACCATTGAAGAGGCTATTGAAATAGCCATGAACCCCTGGGGCGATTATGAATCTCGTTCTTCTCAATTAATCGTTAAGAGCGTAGAAGTTCTCGGGAACTCTCTTTCACGTGCAGAGTCTGATACTCTGATTTACGCTGTCAATTACGCTGATGATAAGGGGTACGCCCTTATATCTGCTTCTTATGCCACTGAGGCTCTGATAGGTGTTGTTGATTCTGGGTCTTTTGATGAATCTAAGGCTCAAGAGAATCAATCATACGCCTACTTTCTTGAGTGCGCCAAGGAATATGTGGCCAACGCCACCGTGTCGCGTTCGTCTTTCATCGGCGGCGATCTGACAAAACCAACCACGGTTACTAATACTCTGTTTAACCTGATTAATTCTGATTTGGGTCAGCGTTATCCTGAGGGTATTTTCTGTTCTAATAAACTCTCGGGCTGTGTTCAAACTGCCATGATGATGATGATGTCTGTCATTAACCTTCCAAAATCCTTCGATTTGACCTACCCTGAGCGTGATGTAAATAAACAAGACTTTGATTGGCAGAGTATACTTCTGCATAAAACATCCTTGAATAGTACATCTCAGAGTCTTATAGACTCACACTTAAGCACATGTAAAACTTCTGAAGAGCTGCATCTTGCACTTGGCCGTATAGGGCGTCAACTTGGTTATATTAATAATGCCATCTATAGAACAAACGCCACTGGAGCATTCTCGTCTACAGCCTATAATAACTTCAAAACACTTACACCTGAGAAAAATTTTTCAGACTTTAAGGCGTTTGGTTCTGCCGGTCAATTGTATAAGGATATGCAAACTCCGTCAAGAGGCATCGCTTATGTGGACGGAGATGATGCAAGCTCTGGTCATGCATGGGTTTGTGACGGAGGCAAAGAAGTTATAACATATGCTGCCAGTGCATCCGTTGGTGGTTCTGTGGAATACGTCCCCAGCAGATATACGTATTATTACCATTATAACTGGGGGTGGTGTGGTGTTGATAACGGCTATTTTCTTGAAGGTGTATTTGATCCGTCATCGCCGTCACGAGCCGGGTATAACCGCAACAACATGTACTTTGTAGTATATCTTTAAAAAATAAAGCATATGAAAAATAATGTGTTAATTGGTGGTCTTGTCCTCTGCTTCTGCTTCTTCAGCTGCAGCGACAGCAAAGGCGGTGCCGACGAGCCTGCACCCACTCCCGTTACCCCCGAAGAAATAAAGTTCGAGCTCTCTGAAAGCGAGAGTCGGGCAGCCGAGCAAATCGAAGGATTCTATCTCGATTACTTCCGTGCCGTAAATGCCGCAAGTCCCGAAAATGAAAATCTTGTGGTGTCGCCACTCAGTGCCGGAGTTCTGCTCTCTATGCTCTCCAACGCTGCCTCCGATGAACTCTCTGCTCAGATTACCGACGCCCTCGGCTGCACTGACCTCGACGCCGTAAACAGTCTCAGCGCCAAGTATCTCGCCTGCCTCCCCGGCATGGATAAACACGTGAACCTCGCAATGGCCAACTCTCTGTGGTACAAACGCGAATATACGCTCGCCGACAATTTTGCCAAGGCTATGGTCGACGTATATAAATCGGATGCCGTACCTGCCGACATCGCCACCACTCAGACCAAAGATGCCATTAACGCCTGGGCAAACGAGAAAACCAACGGCCTCATTCCCTGGATTCTGCAGAACACGCTCCCTGCTAATTGCGTTGCGGTGATAGCAGATGCCCTGTATTTCAAAGGCGCATGGGCTAATCCTTTCGACAAGAAGGACTCCGACCTCGCAAAGTTCACAGGCCTTTCGGCCACCCGCGAGGTGCCCATGATGCACAAAGAAGGCATGCAGCACGTTTGTCTGAGCCTCGACCGCTCATACCGCTCGCTCCGCCTCGATTTCGGTAACGGTGCTTTTGCCGCCCACTTCGTTCTTCCCAACGAAATGAGTGTCGACGAGTTCATTGCTTCACCCGACTGCGCCCGTGCCCTTTCGGAAAGCTACTTCGATGAGAACGTGATCCTCTCACTCCCTGCCTTCAAATTGGCGCCCGAGCAACCGGTTTCGCTCAATTCCGCTCTCGCAGCCCTCGGCATGACGTCGCTCGGCTCCTATCTGCCTGCAAAAATGTTTACTCAGCAGGTCGAAGCCGCATACAATGTATTTCAGAAAAGCTCTCTTGAGTTTAACGAAGAAGGTGCCGAAGGTGCCTCAGTGACATGGACGCAGATGGCCACCTCTCCCGACCCCGACGCCGCACCCGCCGAAACCCCCGTGCTGTCTTTCGACCGCCCCTTCGTCTTTTTCATCACCGAAGCCAAAACCGGTGCATGTCTCTTCGCCGGAAAGATTGTGAATCTGTAGGGATTACACCCCTATAACGCCAACGAGGCAACGCCTCACGGTGTCGCCTCGTTGGTAATAAACCAATCATTATCACATTTCTTACATTTGATATTGAAACGCCCGGCGCGAACAAATAGTTCACGCCGGGCGTAAATTTTTTCTCTGTTACGGATTATTCTCCTGCGGCAGCCAGGGGAGCGGGTACTGTGTATGTGCGGGTAGCGAGCTCCTGGTCAAGCATATAGAGGGCAAGGCCGTTGTCGCCGATGAGTTTCAGGCGGTCGATGAGATTTTTTGCAGTCTCCTCTTCCTCAACCTGCTCAGAAACGAACCAGTCGAGTTTGCCGCGGGTGGCATAGTCATGCTCGGCCTCGGCAAGGGCGTAGAGGTTGTTGATGAGCGATGTCACCTTCTCTTCGTGGGCGAGGGTCTGCTCGAAAGCCTCAAGAGGCGATGCCCAGTGGGTCGGAACCTCCTCGATTGCCTTGAGCTCAACGCGGCCGCCGCGCGAGTTGAGGTAGTTCATGAAGATTTCGGCATGAGCCTGCTCTTCTTTGAACTGGATACGGAACCAGTTGGCGATGCCCGTGCGGCCCTCGGCCTCGAAGTGCATGCCCATTGAGAGATAGAGATATGCCGACCAGAATTCGGCATTGATTTGCGCATTGAGCGCGTCTTGCATTTTAGAACTGATCATTGTAGTATATGATGTGTTTAGTGTTTGTCAATTAACGTCGCACGGCCATATCCACGCGGTGACGGTGGTCGGCGGAGCGCGGCAGGAACTCGGGCGCGAGCTCAAAATCGCGGCTCAGCCCCGTGGTGTCGCTCCCGGCAGGAATAAGCAGTACCGTACCCTTGGGGTATGTTGCGGCCTCGGCCACTCCGCTCACCGTCCGCAGCTTGTCGCCGAGATAGAAGTTGAGAGAGTAGAGACGGTAGCCTTCCTGGGGCATGAGGTTGATAACCTGAGGATTGCCTTCGGTGATAAGCGGTAGCGCGCGT
This sequence comes from uncultured Porphyromonadaceae bacterium, assembly GCA_947573485.1. Classification (GTDB taxonomy): domain Bacteria; phylum Bacteroidota; class Bacteroidia; order Bacteroidales; family Muribaculaceae; genus CAG-873. The sequence continues at coordinate 28,459 of CANPGB010000011.1, forward strand.
GAGTCGCTCTTGGGGTTGAGGAACAGCGGCATACCCACGGCCACATAGGCCAGATACATCGCCCATACCGTCACGCACAAGTGCCCGGCAGCGCTGTGGCGGTTGCAGAACCAACCTATGCCGCACGCCATGGGCAGCAGAAGCACGGCGTAGCCCCACCAGGGAATCGTCGCGGTAGCAAGCTTCGGAATATCAATCCATTGCAGCGCTACAAGAGCTATAGGCGCGAGCACCGCGAGCACAGCCATAAACCATGCGAAGAAACGCAGCGCGCGGCGCGAGTTGGCGCTCTCTATAACGCACGTAATGCCGTAGCAGATAAATGGATATGCAGGCAGAAGGTACACCGAGCGCTTGCTCGCCGGTATAGTATAGAAAGCCACAGTGAGCACAGCAGCGCACAGGCTCAGCAAGCCCGCCCCCGTGGGGAGGGAGAGGGGAGAGCGCCGACGGTTGAAGCAAGCCGCAAGCAGTAGCACCGTCCATGGCAAAAGCCCCGCGGCGAGCGTCACGAAATTATACCAGAAAGGCTGTTCGTGGCTCTCGTATGACATCCGGCTGAAAAGGCGGTCGATATTTTCCTCCATCATCAGCCTGAAGAAATCGTCGCCTCCCTGCAGGTAGGCCTCATAACCCCACCACGCAAGCGGCAGCAGAGCCGCAAGCGCCAGCCCCAACATCTTCAAAAGAGAACCGAAGAAAGAGCGGCGCCGCAGAAGAAGATAAACCCCGCATATGAAGCAGGGCAGAAGCGAGCCCACAGGCCCCTTGGTGAGGGCCGCGCAGCTCAGTAGCACCCAGGCACCCAAGTATCGCGCAAAACGGTGTTTACGCAGCTCCTCGGCGCTGTATATCAGGTAGATGCCTCCAACCATGCACGCCGTAAGAACCATGTCGAGACGGCAGGCGAGAGCCGCGCGGAAAACCTCGAAGCTGCACAGCGTTACAAAGCTGAAAATCATGGCGAAACGCACACCGCGCTCACGCCGTGCCCACACGTAGCCGCCACATATCATGCCTATGGCAGCCAAGGCCGACGGCAGGCGAGAGATAAACTCGTTTACAACCCCGCCGTTCAGCAGCCATGCCAAAGCGGCTATCAGCCACCCCAAGAAAGGCGGTTTGAAAGGGATGTCGCCACCGTAGTTGGTAGGCAGAATCCAATTGCCGCTCTCAAGTATACTCAGCCCCACAATAGCCTCGCGCGGCTCCCCCTTGGAGTAAAAGAGGGTCTCGCCAAGCCAGGGAATGAGAAGAAGTGCCGCCGCGGCCAGCACTACGAGGCCGCCCGACGGAAAGTAGCTGCTTGCGTTTCTGTTCATACCCACAAAATTAATAAACCCACACCGATTTACCAAAACTTTTTTCTAATGATAATAATGCTTAACTTTGCAAAAAGATGAAGATGACAAATATAATCCAAAAAATATACCGCGCCTGCCGTCAGTGGCGCGAGCAAAAACGCATGCCCCTGAGGCTCGAGTTCGTCGTAACCGACACTTGCAACCTCAATTGCCGCGGCTGCACCCACTATTCACCCCTCGCTCCGCGCGAGTACGCACCCCTTGCCGGGCTCGAAGCCGCAATGGAGCACCTCGGCCGCGTGGCAGGCAACGAAGTTGAGAAAGCCTACCTCATAGGCGGCGAAACCCTCCTCTACCCCCAGCTCGAAGAAGCCATGCAAGCCCTGCGCCGCAATTTCCCCACTCAGGAACTTTATATCTTCACCAACGGCATTTCCCTCCCCAAGATGCCCGACACCTTCTGGACCACTGCCGCCGACCTCCGCATAATAATCGCAATCACCCGTTACCCCATAAACTTCGACTACGACGCCGTCGAAGAACTCTGCCGCCGCAATGGCGTGCGCACCGAAATCTTCGGCGACCGCTCAATGGCCGACTCTTTCTTCCGCTTCGCCCTCGACCCTGAAGGGCGCCAAAACGCACGCCTCTCACACTTCCGTTGCTACAACCGCGGCTGCCTCTCCGTCATAGGCGATAAACTATACCCCTGCTCCATAAGCGGTTGCGTGAGTCACCTCAACAAAGCCCACGGCACAAAATTCACCCACATCCCCGCCGACTACCTCGACGTGCCCCGGATAAAGAGTGCCAAAGAAATCAAGCGACTCCGCGACCGCCCCGTCCCCTTCTGCCGCTACTGCATATTGCCCCCGGCATCAGTCAAATACGGCCCCTCCAAGCGCGACATAAACGAGTGGGTCGAAAAAAAATAGCAAAAAAAATCACAAAAGGTATTGCGCACCCCGAAATAATGTTGTAACTTTGCACCTGCAAAAGCAAAGGCGGCGCGTCCGCCGAGTTTTCCCGATTGGAGAGATGCCGGAGTGGTCGATCGGGGCGGTCTCGAAAACCGTTGTACCCTTGCGGGTACCCAGGGTTCGAATCCCTGTCTCTCCGCAAAAAGAGCTGCAAGCCAAAAGCTTGCGGCTCTTTTTGCATTCAGGAGAGACGGGGATGAGAACCCGTGGGTTCGTTATCGCAAAGCGCTTTCGTAGCGAAGCGGAGAAAGAATCCCTGTCTCTCCGCAAAAAGAGCTGCAAGCCAAAAGCTTGCGGCTCTTTTTGCATTCAGGAGAGACGGGGATGAGAACCCGAGGGTTCGTTATCGCAAAGCGCTTTCGTAGCGAAGCGGAGAACGATAATAGACGTGAGTTAATGACAACAATTGGTCAGATAGCGTGCGATTCCGAACATGATTGTGCAGAATCGCACTATCTGATTATGTGGACAATAGTTATATATGGTTGTAGCTCAATGTATTATGACATTGGCACGATGATTGCTATTTATAATGATAAATAATCATTAATTATGTTTTTGAATTTGAAACAAGAAATTCCATATTGGCTGATTGTGGCATTGTTTTATATTAGTGACTTTGTACTTCAAGGCCAAAATAACGTCGCTGTACACATGACTTTAGAGCAGGTTATTGCTCATGCTCAAGACAATTCACCTTCAGCGCAAAGCGCAAAGCACGCTTTTTTGGCAGCTGAATGGCAGTATAAATATTTCAAGGCTAACTATCTGCCGTCTGTGACTGTTACCTCTTCCCCGTTCCTAAATAGGCAGATTAATAAAATTACGCTCAACGACGGTACCGGTGAGTTTATCAAACAAAATCAACTGAGCACAGACCTCGCTATCACAATAAACCAAAACATTGCCTTTACAGGAGGTTCATTATTTTTGAAATCTTCATTATCCAGACTTGATGAGTTTGAACGAAATAAAACATCATACAGTTCCACTCCTATCACAATAGGATATCAACAAAGTCTATTCGGATATAATAATTTGAAGTGGGACCGACGTATAGAGCCTCTGAAATATCAAGAGGCCAAAAAGAATTATAACGAGGCAATGGAACTTGTGGCTGCCCACGCTTGCCAATATTTTTTCGCTCTTGTGGAGGCTCAGACTAATCTTGAGATGGCGAAACTGAATTATGCGTCGGCCGACACGCTATATCACATGGCACAGGGCCGTTATAGAATCGGAACAATAAACGAGAATGATATGCTCCAGCTCGAAATCAACAGGCTTAACGAAGAAACAGCATGTATGGATGCGGAAGTGCAGGTCAGAGAGCAGACTCAGATTCTTGCATCTTATCTGGGTATGGACAACATTTCTGCAATAGATTTGCAACTTCCGGAGCATGTTCCATCTCTTAAGATTTCACTTGGTGAGGCTGAACAATTGGCCATGGAAAATGCATCTGACCCGGATTATTTTAAAAGGATGAAACTTGAAAGTGACAGCCGCGTGGCGCAAGCAAAAGCCAATGCAGGCCTTAGGGCTGACATCTACCTTCAATTCGGACTATCACAAACAGGCAGCACTATATCACAGAGCTATAGCCGTCCCATGAATCAAGAATATGCAAGTATAACCCTATCTCTGCCAATATTGGATTGGGGGCGCAGTAAAGGTCAGATTAAAGTGGCAAAATCGCAAAGAGACCTAACATACACGACAGCAGAGCAAGGAATGACCGATTTCTTAAGAAATCTGGGTAAGCTGATTATGCAATTCAATATGCAGCCACGTAAAGTGGAAGTGGCTGCCCGCACAAATATACTCGCCTCTCACCGCTATGAGATAGCCCGACGTCTTTACATTGCCGGACGAAATACGATTCTCGATTTAAATATCGCACTCTCTGAAAAAGATACAGCTATGCATGCTTATATTTCGGCGATAAAGACCTATTGGACCTTATATTATACCATTAAATCTTTGACCGGGCCCGAAATAATGAACAACCGACTATAAATACAATCATGATAAAGCATTACTTTAAAGTTGCTCTGCGCAATCTTGCGAAATATAAGATTCAGAACATAATCAGCATCCTCTCCATCGGAGTAAGTGCTGCTATTTTCTCCCTCGTTTCGCCATGCATGCTAATTATCGGCACCGATTCTCTTCTGAAACAGGATTATGTTGATAATTTAGCTATTTTGTCTGTTACAAATATTGAGCGAACACAAGAAGATCTCAGTTCATTCAATATATCCGGCCGGCAATTCAAAACGGTAGAAAAAGCGTTCCTTCCGGCGGCAGAAAAAAAATCAATGACTGTCAGCTCTGATAACTTTGACCCCATATCAGCAAACGCAGCACATGTAGATAATGAATTTCTACATTGGTGCGCCTATCGGTCGGCGGTTTCAGACAAGTTGGTGGAAAATATCGGCAACAACAAAGTGATAATCTCGCAGAACCTTGGCACTAAACTATTCGGAGACTACAAGAGTGCTGTTGGCAAGCAAATCAAAGTGCAGTATGCCGATGAAAACAATTCGGATACACGCACTTTTCAAATAGAAGATGTTATCGAGCAAATCCCGGTAAATGATTCCAAATTGCCCGGCAATGTTGATATATTCTATTCAGAGGATTTCGGTGCAAGATATAAAACGACAAACGCTTATCTCTTAATCAGGCCTAATAATACGCTGAAAGATGTAGTAGACGAATTTGCCTCGTATTTCGGTGTCTCGGCGTCAGACATTTTTGTTGAGAAATATCGTGCGCGACATGAAAAGATTAACTTTACTACTACGCTCGTCAGTCGTGCGATTATCTTTTTCCTGTATCTATTCGTGATAATCTCTTTGTCTTCAGCCTTACGTCAATGGCTGCAAATCTTCGCTATGCGTCAGCGGGAAATGGCCATACGAAAAACTCTTGGAAGTAAGAAGTGCCACATCCTTGGACTTTTTATCACAGAAGAACTCATTTCAATGGCCTTGGCATTCCTTTTGACAATACTTTGCTGCCTGTTGGTCGTCTCTTTCCTTGAAAACAATTTTCAGGAGATAATCAATACGATGAATTTTAATCGTGCACAGATATTCAACTTTTCATCCTGTTGCTATCTCTCTATGATACTGATTTGCTTGATAGCAGATTGGTATGCGGTCATGCATATAGCTTCCAATAATTCAAACCCCGCGCTTCAGATGAAGCCCAAAAAGCATCGTCTCCGCAATATCGGAATATGCATACAGATTGTAATCTGCATAATATTCCTGAGCATTACTGCTGTTTTGGCTTTAGGGTTCAACCGCATTGAGCGACAGCTCGGCATACCGTCAGACAAATCCAGATATGAGAACGGACTGATAATCCGTGCCGACAAGATGCCTGAATCTCAAATAATTCAGATTACGGAGGAATTAAAGCGTACTGGAAGCGTGGAGAGTGTGATTAATGCTTCCACCTCAGGGGCTTCAATCGAATATGCCGACTCAACCCGGCGCTACGCAAAAGTATATTTTCAGCAAGGGAGCGAAGTTGTGGACTTTTACGGTTTGAATATCAATTATATTGACTGTCACCATCCTCTGCCACTGTTGGCGCTCGTAAGTCGAGAAATCAAAGATAAGATGACTGAAATCGGAGAGTGGGATAAAGAAAAGATTATGATTGACGGTATTCAATATACCCTTGCCGGCTGGTTTGAGCAAATGCCGTTTTGTGGGAGCCCTGCGGTAATTTTAACAGACCCTTCAAAAAACAATATCGATAAATGCCATTTCTATATTATTCCTAAAGAAGGCATGGAGCATGAGGCAAAACAGGATATTAAGGAACTTATCGTCATGATAGCTCCCGAACGGCTTGATGCTTATCCCAAAAGCCTTTCTTTTGAACTGCTTGATTCATACAAGGCCGTGGCAGCTCTCAGTATTATAATCTACATCATACTCGGTATAAGCGTAATAAACACCGTGGCAACTATTTATGCTGCTATATCGCTTGACACGCGCCGACGAAGGAAGGAGATGGCGTTGAGAAAAATTAATGGTGCTAAAGCTAAAGACATATGTCGTATATTCGCTAAAATATATATCATAATCATGGGTATAAGCATAACAATTGCATTACCAATATCATGGATAATTATCGTTGCACTTAACGAGACGTTTGATTTTGATGCGTCTCCATTCTTGACTTCGGTCTTCTCGATATTAATGTGCGCGGCTGCAATCTTCTTGACAATTTATTGGAAAATCAAAGATGTGATGAACGTCGACCCGGTAACATATCTTAAAGAGTGAAAATGATGGATATAAAGAAAGATAAAAAGGCCTGGTATGGCCGGTATAAATACTACATAATTGCAGGGACATGCATTTGCGCCTTGATAATCTATGCAGTTGCTATTCTCATAGGTCCACAACGCAGCCGTATAGACCGCAACCTTATTGAGGTGGGTGATGCCGTAGAAGCCGACTTTCTGGAATATGTGGATGCCGAAGGTGTTGCTATGCCTTTCAAGACAGTAAAAATCAATACGCTCGAAGCAGGATTTGTAGGCAAGATGATTGCCGAAGATGGCGCCTTACTTAATAAAGGCGACACTATTCTTATACTTAATAATCCTGAACTTATGCGAACCATAAGCGATGAAGAAGACGAGTACCAGCGTCAGCAACGCCTGCTCAAGGAACAAGAGATTGAAATATCGCAAAAGTCGCTCACACTTCAGCAACTAAATCTTGATGTAAATTTCGAGATGACCGGTCTTGAAGACAAACGCAGGATTGCCCGCGAAGAGTATCAGATGGGCATGAAAAGCAAAGCCGAATTCGATCTTTCTGAACGCGAATATGAATACCACAAAAATAAAGTGGAGCTGCAACGCAAGAATCTCATCCATGACTCCACTACAACCGCTCTTCGCCGCGAATTGCTCCAAGTAGACATGCAGCGTATAAAGACTAAACGAGACCGTGCTTTTGCCAGGAAAGAGGGGCTGATTGTGCGGGCTCCCATTTCCGGACAACTCAGTTTTCTTTCTGTTTCAGTGGGCGAACAAGTACCATCAGGTGCCAATGTGGGAGAAATAAAGGCCTTGGGTGACTTCAAGCTTCATGTATTGCTCAACGAATACTATGTTGACCGTATATCTACCGGACTTCGTGCCTGTATTTTAAACCATAAGGAGCAGTTTGCGATGCGTGTAAACCGTGTCGTACCGGAAATAAAAGATAAGAATTTCGACATAGAGCTTGTTTTCACTGATAAATACCCCGAAAATCTCCGTTTAGGCAAAAGCTATCGCGTTCAGATAGAATTAGGTCAGCCTGAGCAGGCTCTGGTAATTCCTAACGGCGACTTTTATAATTCAACTAACGGCAAATGGATTTACAAAGTTGTTGACGGCGGCAGAAAAGCGGTCAAGACTTCCATTGTGCTGGGTAGAAAGAACCCGACCCAGTTCGAAGTTCTTTCAGGGCTCCAACACGGCGACAAAGTGATTATAAACGGATACGGACAGCTCAACAACAAAGAAGAAATTATATTACAATAAGATATGATACAGATAGAAAATATTCAAAAGATTTTTCACACAGATGAAGTTGAGACCTGGGCTCTCAACGATGTAAGTCTGAGAGTCCGTCCCGGTGAATTCCTCGCTATAATGGGGCCGAGCGGGTGTGGCAAGTCTACTCTGCTCAACATCCTGGGACTGCTTGACACGCCTTCCGGTGGCAAGTATATTCTCAACGGTACAGACGTGAGCCGTATGAAAGAAAACGAACGCGTGGATTTGAGAAAAGGAGTCATCGGCTTCGTTTTCCAAAGCTTTAACCTTATTGATGAACTGACGGTGGAGGAAAACATCGAACTTCCACTTCTATACATGGGTATCGAAAAAAACGAGCGCAAAGAAAAAGTAAGGGAGGCCATGGAACGTATGGGGATAGCGCACCGATGCAGACACTTCCCTGCACAACTCTCAGGTGGGCAACAGCAGCGTGCCGCCATAGCGAGGGCTGTAATCGCCAATCCTAAGATTATCCTTGCAGATGAGCCTACAGGCAACCTTGATTCTAAAAATGGCAAGGAAGTAATGGAGCTTCTCTCTGAACTGCATAAAGAGAGCACTACCATAATTATGGTGACACACTCGCTACATGATGCCCAATTTGCCAACAGAATAGTCAAACTATTTGATGGACATATCGTATCAGAACTCGATATGTAAAACTTCTGACTCGTTTGTCATAATTTATAGTTAACTTTGCACTATGACTGGAAAGAACGGGAAAATCCTTATCGTTGATGACAATGAAGATATTCTCTTATCGCTCAATATGTTGCTTAAGCATCATGTTGAAGCCGTCCGTGTAACCCCGAATCCGGAGCGCATCGGTGAGCTTATGGATACCTTTGATCCCGACGTGGTGATTCTTGACATGAATTTCAAACGTAATCAAAGCAGCGGAGAGGAAGGTTTTCATTGGCTCAAATACATACTCAAAAAATGTCCCGACACAGTAGTCCTTCTCATCACAGCATATGTCAATACTGAAATTGTTGTCAGAGGAATTAAAGCCGGTGCTACTGATTTCATACCAAAACCATGGGACAATCTCCGACTTTTGGATATTATAAAAAGTGGCGTAAAATTGAGGTTATCGCGCCGCAACGCTATGCCACAACACCATTCCTCTTCCATCCCGGCCTTGATTGGGGAAAGCCATCAGATGCGATTGCTGAAAGAGCAAATTGTAAAAATAGGAGCCACCGAAGCCAATGTCTTGATAACCGGTGAGAATGGCACCGGCAAAGATGTGGTTGCTCATCTTCTGCATCTTTCCTCGCCTCGCCGCGATAGTCATTTTGTGACGATTGATTTAGGAACGATTCCCGAACAGCTTTTTGAGAGCGAACTGTTCGGATACGAAAAAGGTGCTTTTACTGATGCAAAGACAGCAAAGGGCGGGCGAATGGAGTCGGCTCATACCGGAACCATGTTTCTCGATGAAATTGGCAATCTAACGCAATCTATGCAGCAAAAATTACTCACTGCAATCGAGAAACGGCAAATTACGCGATTAGGTTCCAATAAATTGAGACCTATAGATGTGCGAATTATCGCAGCCTCCAATGCAGATATTCCGCAGATGGTGGCCGACGGCACATTCCGGCAAGATTTACTGTATCGGATTCACACCTTTGAACTCCATTTGCCTCCTCTCAGGGAAAGAGGAAACGATATAATCCTTTTGGCAGAATACTTTGCGAATCAAATTGCAGAAAGGTATCACCTCGCAAATAATACAATAAGCGAGAGTGCTAAGTCAAAACTGCTTAAACACAATTGGCCGGGGAACGTTCGTGAACTTCAGCATGTCATGGAACGGGCGATGATTCTCGCTTCTGACAGGTCAATTACTTCTGATGATATCGATTTTCCAAGAAACATCAAGTCAAAAGATTCATCTGAAACTTTAAATCTCGCGACTCTTGAGAAAAAAACAATATTGACCGCAATTGACCAGGCTAACGGAAATCTTTCAACAGCAGCTTCGTTGCTCGGTATAACCCGTTATGCGCTATACCGCAAAATAGAGAAATACGGATTATGAGGGAATGGTTCGCGCGTAAATCAAACAATAGGCTGCGACAAATGCTCCAATCGGTGAGAAGCCGTGATTTTTCGCTTCGTATGCCTGAAGAGCGGCTTCACGGCTCTGAGCGAGAACTTGCAAAGGAGATAAATAACGTTTTGACTGATTTCCGTAGACAAATGCTTAATCAGGAGAGACGCTATGGCCACTATGAAGCAATACTTGACACAATAACTACAGCAATAATCATTGCAGATGAAAACGGAGATGTGGGATTCATGAACCGTAAGGCTGTGGAAAGTCTATGTGGTTTCCGTATTAACAATATTACTTCCTTGGCAGCATTAGACCCGGAATTGCCAGCTGAACTCCGTTCGTTGGCTCCTGGCGATGTAAAATTACATACATTGAAAGCCAATGGAAAAGAATTCAATGTCAAGATTTCGATGGTTAGATATTGCATAGATGGCGAATATTCATATTTGTATTCTATAGAAGATGTCTACCAACTGATGCTGCAAAATGAGATTGAAGCCCAGAGAAAACTCGTCAGAGTCCTTACACATGAGATTATGAATTCGCTCTCGCCTATCATCTCACTATCCGACTCCCTGTGCAAAGCCATCTCTAACCCTGACGAAGAAACGGCTATAGCACTTAAAACAATATATCGCCGAGGACAAGGACTACTGTCGTTTGTCGAGAATTATCGTAAGCTGTCGAGGGTTTCTGCTCCAAAACTTGAGTGGGTCAAAATTGATGACATTTTCAATGATATGAGCAAACTGTTCCCCGAGACATTCATAACCTATATTGTGTCGGATCCTGATCTTCAACTCCGTATAGACCGCGACCAGATATTACAGGTTATGATTAACCTCATAAAGAATGCCATTGAAGCGTGTGAAGACAATCCCGCTATAACAGTTTCTTCAATTGCAAATCATTCACAAAGATGTCTCTTCATTTCGGTAGCAGACAATGGCTGCGGCATAAATGTTGAGTCGGAGGACAGTGTTTTTCTTCCATTTTACACAACAAAACCTGATGGCAGTGGAATTGGGCTCAGTATTTCCCGGCAAATCATAACTCAGCATGGAGGCTCAATAAAATTTGAGCCGGCTGACGTCGGAGCCAAAGTTACTATCCGATTGCCTCTTATAGAATATCGTATCTGATAATGAACTTCCACATTTCCCTTTCACGGTACATTCATCTCCTGATATCTAAAAACAGCAGCGGTGCAGCCCGGCTTGGGGTGCACCGCTGTCGTGTTATGAAAGGGGGCTTAGAGAGTCTTTTCAGTAATGTTCCAGCCGTCGATAGTGATGGTGGCATCGGCGGGCAGGCGGCACTCTACGGTGCGGGTCTCGCCCGGTGCGAGCGAAATGTAGTTGTCGCTCCAGCGTGCAGGCGCTATCAGCTTGCCCTCGGCGTCCTTGGCTGCCAGACGGTTGAAGAACGAAACCTCATTGCCGGGGTTGTGCAGGCTCACCTTCACGAGGTCGCCGTCGCGCTCAACGCTTGTCTCAAGCTCTATGACGGGGAGCTTTGAGAGTGCCGAGAAGTCGGCGTGGCGGGCAACGGGAGTGCTTACCCAATTGGTCTTATCCCAGGCGTGAACATCGCTGTCATGGGGCAGCACATAGAAGTTGCGGGCCACCTCGGCGTCATTTTTGTCGGCGAGTGTGAGGAACACGAAGTCGAGGTCGGCGGGAGTAGGCACGTCGAACACCTTGACCACGGTATAAGGCTCGATATTCACGGTGGCCTCCTCGGTCACGGGAGTGCCCGTACCGGCGGCGTAGCGTGTCATGCGCGCCTTGAGTTCAGCGGCTTCGGCGCTCTCGTTCACGGCAACCACGGCCTTGCTGTCGTAGTCATAGATGAGCTGCAGCGGTGCGTTGGAGTTGCGCAGCGAGTAGTAGGCCGAAGTGGGCACGAGGTAGTGGTCGTAGAGCTGCCAGTACATCGAGGGCCATGCCGAGTTGAGCATCCACTGCACGATGCCCGTAGCCTGCGGTATGCGGGCGCGGAAAGCCTCGAACATAGTGCGGGTGCCGTCGTAGTTGAGCCACTCGGCCTTGCGCACATAGTCGTTGAAATCCTTGGCGCCGCCAAGACGGCGGTTGATAACCGAGGTGAGGGTGTCGGCCTTGTTCATATCCGAAGCAGAGGTAGTGCAGTGGTAGTCCCACACTTCGTTCACGGGCCATACATTGTCGTCGCCCACCATGCGGCGCACCGATTCGCGCTGCGGTATGTTGGCGCCGATGCCCGTCTCAGTGTTCCAGCCGAAAGCTCCGCCGGGAGCCTTGGGGTCGTACCAGTATCCGGGAGCCACATATTCGTAGGGGCCTGCCATTTTCGTTCCCGACGGGCCCGATATGGTGCTCGTCTTAGCCTTGGCGGCGGTGATCACGGGGCGGTCGTCGAGCTTCTCGAGCACCTTCACATAGCGCTCTTCGAGTTCGGGGCGGGGGAGCATATCCGAGCCCACAAACCAGCCTGCTATCGAGGGGTGGTTGCGCAGCCACTCCACCTGGTCGCCCAGCGAGCGGGCAATGAGGTCCATGTCGGCCTCGGCCTTTATGCCGCCGTATATGTCGCAGGGCGAGCCGAGGTAGTTCTCCCACTCCCAGTGGCAGCTCCAGCCCGTGAAAGCCAGCATGCCGTATTTGTCGCACATGTCGTAGATGTCTTCCGACGTGCCCCAGATGTTCTCGAAGCGGATAGAGTTGAGGTTCATGTCGCGCACATACTGCACTTCGAGCTCGTTGCGTGCCGAGTCGTTGCGGAGGAAGATGTCGTCGGTCCAGCCTGCGCTGCGCACCAGCACCGGCTTGCCGTTGAGGCGGAAACCGCGGTGGCCTTCGGGAGTAAAGTAGCTTTCAATCTCGCGTATGCCGAAGTTCACGCTCTCCTTGTCGGAAGTCTTGCCCTTGATGTCGAAGGCGAGGTTCATCTCATACATCTCAGCCTCGCCAAGATTGTTGCACCACCACAGGCGCGGGTTCTCGACGTGGAGGGCGGCAACATCGTCGGCCGTGAGGGTCACAGTGCGGCTCTCACGGGGTGCCAGAGTGATTTCCTTGCTTATGTCGCGGCCGTCGAAAGAGGCGCGGAGCGTGCCCGTCACTTCCTTGTCGGAGCGGTTCACGAGAGTGGCTTCGAGGGTTAGCCATGCCTCGCCGAGGGTTTCCTTGTTGATTTTGCTTTTCACGGCGGGAGCCTTGATGTCGACATCGCCGGTAACGCGAACGGTCACGGGGCGGAAGATACCCATGCTCTCGTCGGCCGGACGCGGATTCCAGTCGACGAAGCCTATGTTGGGCTCACCGGGCTGAGCGCGGTAAACCTTGAAGGCCACCGTGTTATTCTTGCCTACGTAGGGGGTGATGTCTACGCTGTGGCGGCGGAAAGTACCTGCCAAAGTATCGGCCGATGCAACCTTGTTGCCGTTCACCCACACGTCGGCGCGGTACGAGATACCGTCGATGTCGAGCGACACGTGCTTGTCATCAGCGAGCGAGGGCAGCTCAAACGAGGTCTGATACCACCATGGTTGGTCGAAGGGAGTGCGGTCGAAATCCTTGTAGTTGGTGCCGTCGAGTATGTCGGCAGGGATTGCGCCGTTGTCGTAGAGCACTGCCATTACGGTCGAGGGTACAGAAGCGTCGTACCACCCGCTGACGTCGGTAGAGCCCGAGGCGTCGGTGTCGGCAACGGCTGCCGACTGCACTTTCCAGCCGTCGGAGAGCTGCACCTCGTACACCTCTTTCTCCGTGCAGCCCATGGCTATGAGCCCAAGGCCGATGGCGGTGAGTTTCAATGTTTTCATAAAACTTTAAATGGTAGTTTTTTGGTAATTGTGATAATGGTTTTCTATTCAAGGGCCGAGGCGCCGAGTATGGCAACATCGGCAAGGCGCGAAGGGCCTATCGTGAGGTGGCGCACACTCTCGGCGTAGGGGAAGGTGGCAATCTCGGCAAGCATGGCCTCGCTGTAGAGGCTGTAGGCGTCTGAAATACCACCACCGATAACTATGGCATCGGGGTCGTAGGCAAACATCACCGCTTTCACCAGGCGCCCTACGTTGGTGCCGAAATCCTGCCATATGGCCAGCGCGGCAGAGTCGCCCCGGCGTGCCGCTTCGGCGGCGTCTTTGCCCGTTGTGGCATATTCGCGCACAAAGAAGCCGCTGCTGCAGTAAGCCTCGAAGTTGCTGTCGCGGTAGGGTAGCTCGCCCACCTCACCGGCACCCGTGTTACGCCCGCAGTAGAGGCGGCCGTCGAGCACCAGACCCGAGCCCACGCCCGTGCCGAGAGTCAGCCCAACAAGGCTGCGGGCGTCTTTGCCTGCCCCGAAGAGTTTCTCGCCGAGGGCAAAGCAGTTGGCGTCGTTATTCACCGCCACGGGTATGCCGAAGCGGTCTTCAAGAATCTTTTTGAGATGCACCTCGCGCCACGAGGGGATGTTTACGGCATTGTATACTATGCCTTTTTCGGCGTCGACGAGCGTGGGCACGCCTATGCCTATTGAGCTTACCTCGGCGGTGAGATGTGACGATATGAGGGCCGTGAGTGCGTCAAGCACCACCTCCTCGCTTTCCTTGGCAGGACAAGGCCGAATCTCTTTTTCGACAATTTGGCCTGCATCTACAAGGCCTATGCGCATGTTGGTGCCTCCAAGGTCTATTCCAATTTTCATTGCAATTGTGTACGGTTAAGGTCAGTTAGTGTTTATCAGGACATTAAGTGGTACACCGGTGCTGCGGGACCACTCCAACTGCAAAGTTACGAATAAGTGAGAGCAATGCCAAATTTAATTTGAGCATTGCTCTCATAGAAGCTGTTTCTATCCGCTTTTACTTACAGAGAACGAGTTTGTCGCCCGACAAATCCACCTCAAAGAAGCGGGGTATGCGGATATACTCTCCGTTCACATCCTTGTGGCTGTGGCAGGCAAGCAGCGTGCGCCCCTTGAAATCGGTGAAAATCATGCCGTGGCCGTAGTTGGGAGGGGTGATAGGCTCGGGCTCCTGCACCCACGGGCCGTCGAGAGTGCCGCTCTCCGAGTATGCCACACCCTGGGTGTATACGTCGTAAATCCAGCTCGTCCATATCATGCCGAGGCGCCCCGTGCCGGTCTTGAAAACGAAGGGACCGTCGGTAACGCGGTTCGGCCCGACCTTGCCGTCGAGACGCTCGCGGCTCCAAGGCGAGTCGCTGGCGCGGAAGAGCAGGGTGCGCTCACCAGTAGTGCCGCTGAAATCGGGTTTTAGCTCTATTTTCTCGATAGTGCCGTTGTTGTTCTGCAGCCACTCGTAGCAGTACACCATGTAAGGCTTGCCGTCGGTGTCTACCCACAGGGTGCCGTCGAGAGTTGGCATGCCCGCAGGCAGATACTCGCCGTCGGAAAGAGGGCGGTAAGGGCCACCGGGCGTATCCGACGCCAGCACATGGCAGGCACGGCGCTCAATCTTGTTGCCCCCGACGGTGTCGATAATCACATCGCGGTTGGTGAAAGTGGCGAAATAGTAGAATTTATCGTTGTAGCGGTGCAACTCAGCCGCCCATATCATAGGGTCGGGACCCATCCACGAGTCAGGGTTTGTGCACGCAACATCGTAGGGGCCTGCCCAGTGCTCAAGGTCGGGGCTTTTCCATAGCTTGCCCCCTGTGCCCGTCATATAATAGAGCCCCGTGGCGCTGTCGGCCAGCACACAGGGGTCGCTAAGACGAATTGAGTCAGTCGGAATCGTATATTCTTCGGCATCTGCCGCCGCCGTACTCAGCGCGAGGATAGCCCCGCAAAAACTTGTGATGAATTTTTTCATGGAATGTCGGTTATGATTTACCCTGCAAATATCGTGATTTTTTCGCGCATGTGCAAGGCGGCGCAAGCTCTGAAATCTAAAAAAAGAGCCCGGCTTTCTGTCTTGTGGGAGCAGAAAGCACGGGCTCGATATCGTTCCGGCTGATAAGCCTATAGCTGCATATTATTCAATTATAATTTTACCCGAAGCCCCACCGCAGCTTACCACATATATTCCTGCGTCAAGATTCCGGCTTGCTCCGGGCGCTATTTCTGCGGCAAGTGAGCCGTCGGTTTTGTAAACCCGAAGGCTATGCTTCCCGGGAGCACTCAGAGTCTGACCTTTGATACTCCATTCTACTGTCGTTTCAGGAGCTTTTGCCGAAGTATATTCTTCCATCGGACGTATCTTGTCATACCCGAACCCCGCGGCCCAGTCTGCTGCCATATCATAGTTTGAATCTACGGTGTAGAGCTCCGAGCCGCTCCCTAAATCGCGGAAAAGCACCGATATGTAAGGCGGTACAGGATTATAGATTCTGAATTTTTGAGCCTTGCCATTTCCCTCGATAAAATAGTTCGAGGCATTGTAAGGCAAAATTACATCGCACAGATTCTCGCACCCGCAAAGGTCTAAAGACTCCTGCACATTGCTTAAATCAAGCGACTCAAGCGACGAGCATCCGTTAAAAGTGTCGTATTCGATTGCTTTCACTTTTCCTGAAATCTCCAGGCTTTTAAGATTCTCGCAGCCATAGAAAGCTGCCCGACTTATTTCTCGGACGCTCGACGGCAGCTTAACTGACGTCAGATTATGGCAGTTGCTGAACGCTGCCACAGCCACGCGCGTCACAGCGTAGCTCGTCCCGTCATACCGTACCTCTGAAGGGATTACTACATCGCCCTCATATGTATTCTCGAAGCCGTCTGCCCAGGGTATCCCGTCAATCATCGATACTTCGTAGTTGAACAATGGACTCATGCCCGGGCGCGATACCGTCACCTCGCCGGGGGTATACCTGCTGGTGCTGTAGTAGATGCCGCCTGCCTCGAAAGTGTATTCCGCAAACATTGCGATTGCGCTCACCAGCATCAGAAGTGTGAATAGTTGTCTTTTCATAGCTTATTTAGTTTTGTATACGGTTTTAGTATCGAGTATCTCATTGCCTTGTTTCAGAGTTACGAAGTACAATCTGTTGTTTTGTAATTTAGGCGTGTATGAGACGCAGTTCTCTACAACTGGCAATTCTGTAATATTGCCTTGTTGTAAGTTGTTGGCTTCCATTACTGTGAGAGAAAGATTGTTGGCTGTCTGCGTGTCAGAGATGATTATTTCCATTTCGCTCGAAGATTTGAAACGAACGCTTTCTATCGCACTCATTTCTGAGCTTTTGGTGAGCATAACATCGTACAAAAGGAAGTGGATAGGTTTCATGCCATGCTTGTATATATACACAAGTGTCTCCGGAGCGTTGGTTGTGAATGACAAATGATTGCCGTAATATCTTTCTATCTTTCCGTTGAGTGTGTCCCAATATGAGATATACGCAGATGTATTTCCCTTTAGTGTAATATCTGCCTGGAAATTATCGTAGTCATATGAGGCTTCAAGATTTTCGGCAATTCCATAATCTTTACCGTAATAAAGATATAACGAGGGATCTCCGATGCAATGGAATGCCCTCCTTTGGTGGACTCGATATTTACTCTTGGAGTCGGGCATTGACTCTTCCATTTTTGACATCCCAACGAAAAACGCCTCGCCAAGTGACAGAACCGGCGAATCGAACTCATCGTCGACTGCTGTAGGGTAGGAATGGAACGTGAAATTTCGATTGGGCCAGATTGCCTTCATAACTCCTAAAGTCATTATATCGTTATAGGGCGAATAAGTTGATTGGGTTGCACCTATTACCGCAGCCGCTCCTCCTTCTTCCAACGATATGATATTCTTTGCAAAGTTATTGCTTGCTGTGAAATTGCCGCTCGAACAGTTATGGCTGAATACAACCGGGTAAACTGTATTTGTAAGTCGGCTCAAATGAGACGTCTGAAACGACGGCCTGTGCCAACCGGTTATCGTGCCATGATCCCGATGTAATACCATATTGCAGCCACTATTGAAAGCTTCTACGATATCGTTTGTAGAACCCGTCCAGGCGGCGGCAGTTTTTAAGTGGTCTGGAAATTCAAAATTAACAGTTCCGTCACCCCATGAATTTGGAACGACATTGCCACTCGTACTGTATATTCTCTCTACATCATCAAAGACTCCTGCCACAGCTTGGCAAACTGTTTCGGTGGTTCTTACAAAATATCGGCCGTTATCTTCTTTGCCGTCAGATAAATGAGTTCTTGAATCAATTGCATCTTCAAAATCTGCTACACCTACAAATTTTGTTCGTGACATATCCCCGTTCGGATTTGTATGGTATGCATGATTTTTGCGTATATAGGCATAGCCTTCTTTGTTGCTGGAAATTGGAATGCGCCCATAGATTAAATCAGGCAGCTGGTCGTTAGTTCCGTCCATACAGGCATAATATAAGTCTGAGTACACAGAGTAACCTCCGGCTATGGGTGCATGGTATTCTGCGGGAATGAGATTATGGTCTCCCCAAAAGACTACATAGTAGGCATATCTATTCTTTTCATAGAAGTCCTTTACAACTTGTTTGATACTCTCCGGGGTCCACTCAGCCCGTGTTTCCATTTCCACATTGAAACCCATCCAATTTTTTGTATGTAGAAACTCCCAGGCCGATGCTTCCAAAGAGTTATGGGCGATGATTAGATATGAGATCGGTGCAGGCGTTGAATACCTGATAGGTGTGATATTCTTGCGCTCGTTCGTTGCATCTGTTAGAGTCGATATATATGGGTCGCCCGGCATTATCCGCGATGTTGGAGTATCTTCCAAAGCTTCGTCTGAAACCTCTATTAAGTATGAGAATTTTTTATGAATACATAGTCGTTTAATCCACGAATTATACTGCAGTGGAGCAACATTAACATACATAATATGTTCGCCTCGATAAACTTCGGTACCATTCCCTTCTGCTATTGAAGGCGGGTAAAAATAATTGGCTGAGGTAATTTTAGGTAAATTCTCAGAGGTATAGCAGAAGTCTTCTGCTACTAACTGTGGGGCACGCGCCGGACTTACTTCGATATTGTAATATACAAATTCGTCCTCAAGTATAGTTACATTGCAATCGGAGTTTTCTCCGACCACAAATCGATCATTAAAGATAGGGAGCCAAGGTCTGGTCTCTGTATCGATTTGTCCGAATCCTTTAAGTATTGGATAGAAAGCTCCTTTCTTAATGGAGTCGGGAATTAAAGTTATAGAATCAAGTTCATACGTAACTTTAATGCCATTTGAAAGGCGTTCGACTGTTTTTTTTACTTGGGGCATCTCTGCGCATTCTGATATAGTTTTGGTGTCTATATCCAAAACCAAATTTGAGAAAGCGAGAAGATGTACAACCCCAATCATCAGAAGTGTGAATAGTTGTCGTTTCATAGCATTAGTTGTTAGAGAGTTCAAGGCTTTGATTGCTTCGCTTGTCGCAAAAATAATTAGTTTTTTACGGATTGCAAAATTTGTTTGTAATAAATAACATATATTAACAACAGTCATCTTGTTTTTATCCAATGTTACAACTTTGATATGTCGCATAATTTGCCGCAGGCACCTATGAAGAGAATGTTTTTCAAGCGTAGAGGCTTCTGCTACTACATTGGCCCTCACCGCTTTGGAATTGTGCGAGGGCGGAAAGCCCGAGACCCCCGCCACAAAATTTGTTCAAGCAAGGTGGCTTCAGCCACCGCCTAAGCCCCCACGCAGGTGCAGCCTGCTTTGAAGTTGTGCGAGGGCGGAAAGCCCGAGTTCGGGTTTCTCGCGTACTACCACAAACCGCCGCATGCTATCTTTGCAGCGCAACTTTATCCTTTATCCTTTTGCCTTAAGGCCGAAGGCCTTCACCCTTTTGCTAAAATCTCCGCTCCCACATAGGCTCCGCCGCAGGCGTCCACGCCCCGACATCACCGCCGAATTTCAGCGGTGGTTCGGTCGTGCACTACGTTGGTGGGAGCGCAAAGCAATCTACACCCTCGAGCGTCAGCGCCGCGCAGGCCTCACAATCCGCGCACAAATCATCGACTGGCCCGGTACCGACACCACGCCCGTCCTAACAGCCTACATAAACTGGCTCCTCACCCGAGCCGAGTGGGCCGAAGTCGCCATTGTCTCAAAAACCACAAAAGAGGCAAAAGAGATAGCCAAAAGCATCGACCGCAAGCAGGTATTCACAGCCTCCCACCGCAAGGCCGACCGGCTCCGAGGCTGCAACTTCCACATCTGCCTCATACATAATCTCTCAAATAAAGACTGGCGTACAGTCAACTCAGCCCTTGCCCCCGTCATACCCGACTACGGCATGGGCTGCGCCATTATCTACCACACAGGCAGTGGCACCAGTCGGCCCGAGCTCCCTCCCGCCTTCATACCGCAGCCTACTATACGCGAATATAAGCAGCTCCACCCTCACATCCCTTTCGACCGCCCCGAGTCAATAGAAGCAGACCCCGACCCGCCCCCAAACAATCCCTCATGCCTTACAACCCCTAACCCCTACCTCGGAACTCCTAACCACCCACTGCTCTTGCATGGGTAAGCGGCAGCTGCCCCGCCCCAATCGCAGCGAAGTGAAACTTGACGTATTGTAATTCTTTATCGCGATATGGGATTTTATTTTTACCTTTGTGTATGATTATATTGATAGCAGAATCGAAGACTATGACGGGGTGCGACGGCGCTGTGAGTGCTGCCGCTGCCCTGCGGCACAGGCCGCTTTTTGATGCGGAGGCCGGCGAGATAATGCACCGGCTCGATGGCTTGAGTGCCGCTGAGCTTGCGCGGGAGGTGAAACTGAGCATGCCGCTTGCCTCGCGGCTTTGCGGCATGATTTGCGAGTTTCCCGACAAGCGGCACGGCGCCCGTGCCATTGAGGCTTTTACGGGTGTGGTGTTCAAGGCTCTCGACTATGGGTCGCTGCCCGAAGCCGCCCGCAGGCGTGCGGTGAAGCGGGTGCGCCTGGTGTCGTCGCTCTACGGGTGGCTCCGGCCCGATGATATTATCAAGCCTTACCGGTTTGATTTTACGTCGAAGGTTGGCCCCACCCCGGCCCTCCCCGCAGGGGGAGGGGGTTATGTTGCAGGGGGCGATGATGCTTGCCGAACTGACCGTGTTCCGCTGGCCTCGTGGTGGCAGAGCCGTGTTACTGATGCGCTGCTCGATGAACTTGCTGCTACGGGTGAGCGTGAGATTCTGAATCTGCTGCCGGGAGATGCCGCCCGCTGCTTCGATTGGAAGCGGATAGGCGCGGTGGCCCGCGTTGTGAAGGCCGATTTTGTGGAGACGGCTCCGGGTGGAGCGCAACGCACACCAAACTCCAATATGCTCAAAACGCTGCGCGGACGTCTGCTCAGGCAGATTGTGAGCGAGGGCGTGCGCGGCATTTCGGGCTTGCTCACTCTCAGCAGCGAGAGTTATATGGCCCGCAAGGAGCAGACAGTCGAGGGCTGCATTGTGTTCGACACGGTTGCAGAGTAGGGCAGAGTACAATAAAAGGGCACGCTTCGGCCAATAAGCCTGAGCGTGCCCGCTTTATGTGTTTTGGCAATTCTTACTCGGCGTAGAGGATATATGTGCCGAGGGGTGCGAGAGTGCCTTCGAGGATGCCTTTCTTCACCTTGAACTCGCTTGCCGAAACGGCGTCGGTATAGGCGCCGTCGGGGAGGGTGGTGTTGATTTTCACTTTCTGTTTTTTATCGGAGAAGTTGATGAGTGCGGCACCGGCATTGCCGCGGGCGACTTCGGCTACTGCGCCGTTCTCACTGATGATGAGTTCTTCGGGCTGCCCGGCCATGGCGTGACGGAATTTATTGACAGCCACAACCTCGGGGTGGAAGAACTCGCTGTTGCCGCGGTTGCCTATGCGGTTTGTGCCCCAGTAGTTCTCGCGTGTGCTGCCTTCAGGACGGCTGAAGAATAGCGGACGGCCTGCCTCGCGGGCGGTGAGGAATACCCAACCGGTGCGGATTTGGTCGTCGGTGAGGCCTGCCGACTCGTGGGCGTTGCAGTAGGTGTCGTGGCTCTCAACCCATGTTACGAGGGCTTCGGGAGCAGCGGCGTGGCGCCAGTTGCCGAGGTCGTGGTTGCGTGCGTCGCCCGATGCGAGCACTTCGCGGAGGACGTGTCCGTAGGAGCTTGCGGTCTGGTCCATATACTCGGCATACTCGGCTTCTTTCACGTTGCGGTCCTGGAGCACTTCGCCGTAGATGTAGAGCGAGTCGGGCATGAGGAGCGAGAGGCCTTTTACGCCCTTGCGGCCTGTGGCCACATCCCAGAAGTCGTTCTGAGTGGCTTTGGCATCGAGGGGGTCGGAGGGGAGACCGATGTGTTTTGCGGTGTCGTAGCGGAAACCGCGTGCGCCGAGGTTGATGAGGTCGTTGACGTACTGCAGGTAGTAGTACTGGAAGTCAGGGTTCTCGGTGTTTACGTCGGGGAGTCCTCCCATTTCGCCTGTGGTGCACTGATAGCGGTCGTTATAGTCGCGGATAGGGTTGAAACCGTTGGCGTGATAGAGGTTCTCATGGCCACCCACGGCGTTGTCGAGGCCTGGGAGTACGGCTGTGTGGTCGATAGCGGTGTGGTTGGGGAGAACGTCGACAATCACGCGCACGCCATATTTATAAGCGCTGTCGCACATGGCCTTGAAGTCGTCGCGGTCGCCGAGCATGTAATTTCCTATTTTCCAGTCGGTGGGCTGGTAGTAGTAGTACCATTTGCCTTGCACCTCGTCGCCGGGCTTGCTGAAGAGGGCCATGCCACCGTTGTCGCCCACGAAGCAAGTCTGCACGGGCGAAGTCTGCACGAAGTCGAAGCCGGCGTCGGCAATCTGCTTCATGTTGGCGGCGATAGTATCGAGGCTCCACGACCAGGCGTGAAGAATAATTTTGTCTTTTGGGCTTTCAGGGCGGGCAGCCAATGCGGGCATTACCGAAGCGGCAGCCAGTGCGGCTATAGCCGCTGTGCGGAGTTTGTTCATGATACGGTAAGTGTTTATATTAAGTATGTAGAATCTCGTTTGGAGTTGTAAAGTTACGAAAAAGATTTGAGACTACAAAACGCAGAAGCGCGGCAGGAATATTCAGAGGGGCTTTTTAAATTTTTTTTGAAAAGTAAAAGTTTGTGATTACTTTTGCAACCGCAACTACAGAAGTTATGTCGGAAAGTTATTCACCCCTTGAGATTATTGAGCGCCTTTTCGGTTCGCGGAAGCGCTTCGAGCGCTTCGCCCTGCTCTATGTGCGAGATTCGCACGCAGTGCAGGATATACTCATGGAGTGCTATGCCTATGTGTGGGAGCACCGCGCCGAGATCGACTTCACGGGCAATGTGGAGGCGTATATGTTTACCATGGTCAAGCACCGCTGCCTCGATTATCTGCAGCATATGAGCCGGCGGCAGGACGTGGAGGCCAACCTTGCCAGTGACGCGCAGTGGGAGCTCGATATGAGTATAGCCACCCTGAGCGCTTTCGACCCCCACTGGCTTTACGATAAGGAGGTGCATGCCCGCATCCGCCGCGCCGTTTACTCTCTGCCCGATCACACCCGCCAAATTTTTATAATGAGTCGCCACGAAGGGCTTACCTACCGCGAGATAGCGGCACGCCTGGGCGAGTCGGTGAAAACCGTGGAGGCACACATGAGCCGCGCCCTCAAGGCTCTGAGAGCTGACCTCGGCGATTACTTCCCCGTGCTTGTGTTATTATTGCTTGAGTGTGCTAATGTGCTGAGTGATAGTGGGGTGATTAGCGAGATGGCTCTACGGTGAATTTGCTGCGGTGAGAGCCTGGTACCGTACCTCCGGCACGGGTTCTCTTTTTATTCCCCACTACCACGGGCGGCAAGCGCCCGCGGTTAACGAGCTATAACCCCCTCCGGGGGAGCTGGGAGGCGCGAGGAGTGCGCATTGGTCACGGGCGGCAAGCGCCCGCGGTTAACGAGCTATGACCCCCTCCGGGGGACCTGAGAAGCGCGAGGAGTGCGCATTGGTCGTGAGTCACTACAAATAGTTGTATAATGGCGGCTTGAGGGGATTTATCCAAAAAAAAATAAAAAACTCCAAAATAAAGTGTGATTTTCCATAGGGTATCGGCGATGTGAATCGCTTTATAGGTAAGGACGGAAATAAAACACCGGTTCAGATTACCTTTAAACCTATCCATGGAAAAAGATAAGCTCTATAAATATTTTGCCAATGCAGCGAGCGAGGCCGAGCGCAGCGACATCCGTCGTTGGGTGGAGGCATCGCCCGAGAATTACCGTGTCTTTCTTGCCGAGCGCAAGTTCTACGACACGGCCTCGATGATAGCGGGGGACTTCGAGCCTGAAGCCGCCCCTGAGCGCACCGAGCGCCGGCGCCCGCTTTTCATCCGTTGGTTTGGCCGTGTTGCCGCAGCGGTGGTGCTTGTGGCTCTTACGCTTGTTGCCGAGCATACCCTCACACCGGCACCTGCCGCTCCCGTGCCTCCTCTGACGGCGATGACGGTTCCTGCCGGTCAGCGCCTGCACATAGAGCTCAGCGACGGCTCTACGGTATGGCTCAACTCCAACACCACGCTCCGCTTCCCCGACAGTTTCGCCGAAAACAGCCGCCGTGTGGAGGTAGAGGGCGAGGCTTATTTCACCGTTGCCAAAGATGCCTCGCGCCCCTTCTCGGTTGGCACGGCACACGGCGATGTGGTAGTTACGGGCACGGAGTTCAACGTCGAGGACTACCCGGGCAGCGGCGAGTTCAAGCTCAGCCTCGTTGAGGGCTCGGTGAACTTTGTGAGCCCCGACACCTGCTGCACACTTGCTCCGGGCGAGAACATCTCGCTCACGGGCAACACTTACAGCAAAGGCCGGGTTGAGTGCGTTGAGCTCGAGTGGGTGCGCGGCATAATAAGTTTCCGCGAGCAACCTCTGCGCGACATCATAGCCCGCTTCGAGAAGTACTACGGTGTGACAGTGAACTTCGAGCGCCCCGAGATAGGCGAAGTATGTTTCACGGGCAAATTCTACCTCGACGACGGCATAGAGCACGCCCTCAACGCTATCCGCCACGACATACGCTTCGACTACGAGGGCGACCGCGATTTCAGAACAATAACTATAAAATAAATATTTACACCTAAAACTAAAAGGAACCCTTGCCAATGCACATCTCTATCTGAAAACAACCCTGACCCTGCGCTTGCAAAAGCGCGAAAACTGAATTAAACCAACCACTTACCGGAAAAATCTATCACTTTATGAATTACAAGCAAGAGGCACCCCACGACGGTGCCCCCGCCAAGACCTTACTCAAAGGGTTACTGCTTGCAGTGCTCATGCTCTGCTGCGGCACAGCCGGATTCCAGGCCGAGGCTGCCGGCAAAGTAAAGTCACAGACCGTGACAATGGCAGTGAGCAATCAGCCGCTGACTGCTGTACTATCGCAAATAGAGAGCCAGACAGGCTATCTTTTTGTAGTGAACAACAACGTCGACACCAAAATCAATGTGAGTGTCAAGGCCGAAAACGAGGCCGTGACGAAGGTGCTCGACCGCCTTTTCGAGGGCAAGAACATCTATTATGCCATTGAAGGCTCGTCGATAGTCCTTACGGCCAACCGCAAGCTTGCAGGCTCCGACGAAGCCGCCGCCAAGGTTACCGAAATCACCGGTACGGTATATGAAGAGGACGGCGAGCCCGCTATCGGTGCCAGCGTCCGCCTCAAGGGCGGCAATGTAGGCGCTCCCACTGACGTCGACGGTAAATTCGCGCTCAAGGGCGACTTCACCGCACAGTCGCAGCTCGAGGTATCGTATGTGGGCATGAAGCCCGTAACGGTACGTGTGGGCACCGGCAAAGACCTCGTTATCAAGCTTCAATCCGACGCCAACGTGCTCAACGAAGTGGTAGCCGTAGGTTACGGCACGCAGAAGCGTGTTAACCTTACCGGCGCCGTGTCGACCGTCGATGTCAACAAGACCCTCGACAGCCGCCCCGTGAACGACGTTACCACCGCACTGCAGGGCGCAGTCCCCGGCCTTACAGTAACCGGCTCCAACGGCAAGCCCGGCAATAAGTCGAGCATGAAAATCCGCCAGGCCCTCGGCTCAATCAACGGTTCTACCGAGCCCCTTATCCTCGTAGACCAGGTTGAAATCAACGACCTTAGCCTCATCAACCCCGACGATATCGAGAGCATCTCGGTGCTCAAAGACGCCGCCTCGGCTTCTATCTATGGTGTGCGCGGTGCCTTCGGTGTTATCCTCATCACCACCAAAAAGGCCAAGGCCGGTGAGAAATTCACCATAAGCTACTCCGACAACTTCGCATGGAAATCGCCCACGGTGAAGCCCGAACTTGCAGTAGGCTCCGAAGGCGCTACGCTGGCCCTCCTTGGCGTAGAACGCTCGAAAGGCACTTCGTCGGTGACCAACGACATCGGCATGTACTGGGACTGGAACACCGTAGAGCGCATGAAAGAGTGGGAACGTGTTTATGGCGGCTACAACCTCTCGCCCGAACTCGTGTATGGCCGCGACTATGAGAAACTCAACGGCAACCTGCAGTTCTACCGCACATGGGACCCCTACGACGCGATGATGAAGAAGACCTCGTTCATGCAGAACCACAACTTCTCGATCAACGGCAGCTCGGGCAACACCTCTTATAATGTAGGCCTCGGCTACACCGGCAACAGCGGTATGATCAAGGTTAACAACGACAAGCAGCAGCGCTACAATGTGTCGTTCGGCACCCGGAGCCAGCTCAAAGACTGGTTCGAGTTCCACACCAAGCTGCTCTACACGCGCACCGACACCGAGAACCCCTACGAGTACAACTCTACCTACGACGAGTTCTACTACCTCTACCGCTGGCCTGCCACCTACCCCTACGGCACACTCAACGGGGTGCCTATCCGCAGCTCTGTTGCCGAACGCGACCAGGCCAACCGCAATAAAATCAATAACAACTGGATGCGTATAGCCCTCGGTTTCACCCTCGACATCTTCAAAGGTCTTACCCTCGAGGCCGACTATAACTTCACCCACGTGAACCGCTACACGCAGACCAACGGCGGTGAGGCTTCGGGTATGGATTTCTGGAACCTCAACGATTTTGTATACCAGACGTGGACAGCCACTTCGGCCAGCCGCTCGGTGAAGGCCGCCGACTTCGGGGACTACCATGTGGTGAACGCCCTCCTGCGCTACAAGTGGGACAGCGAGAAATATGGTAACATCGGCGCTTTTGTGGGTACCAACATCGAAAGCAACCACACCTACGGCAACACCGCCCGCAAGCTCGACCTCCTCATTACCGACAAGCCTGAAATCTCGCTTGCCACCGGCGATATGAACGCCACGAGCTACAATGAGAAGAACAACCTCGTTGGTTTCTTTGCCCGTGTGAACTACGACTATCAGAGCCGCTACCTTCTGGAGGCGAACTTCCGCTACGACGGTTCGTCGAAATTCCCCTCAGACCAGCGCTGGGCCGCCCTGCCTTCGTTCTCTGCAGGCTGGATTGTGTCGAACGAGAAATTTATGGAGAGCCTCAGCCCTACATGGAACTTCTTCAAGATCCGTGCATCGTGGGGTAAGATCGGTTCTGACCGTATCACCAACAATATTTTCCGCGCTATCATGGCCATGAGCGAGAGCGCATGGATTGTGGACGACAACGGCCTCTACACCCTCGGGCTGCCCAAAGCACTTGCCAACGGCTTCACCTGGGAGAAGGTTACCACGACTGACGTTGGTGTCGACCTGCGCTTCTTCAACAACCGCCTGGGCGTGTCGTTCGACTGGTTCAACCGCCAGACCACCGACCTTATCAATACGGGCGCGTCGGTACCGTCGACCTTCGGCCAGACCGCGCCTATGACCAACTTCGGCCACATCACCACCAAGGGTTGGGAACTTGCCCTTGACTTCCACCACAACTTCGCTTTCGGCCTTGGCGTGAACATCGCCGCCAACCTCAGCGATGCCAAGGGTACCTACAGCAACGTCAACCCCACCGAACGCCGCTGCAACTATACCTATAACGGCAAGACCTACGGTGAAATCTGGGGCTACGAGACCGACCGCCTCTTTACTGTTGACGATTTCACCTACGACGAGGCCGGCAATATCACCGGCTATGCCGACGGCGTGGCTTCGCAGAAGTATCTCGAAGACCAGTACGGCCAGTCGTTCAAGTTCGGCCCCGGCGACGTGAAGTATGTAGACCTCAACGGCGACGGCGAGATTGACGACGGCAAGACCAACAATGTGCCTACCCTCGACAACCACGGCGACATGAAGGTAATCGGTAACACGACACCCCGCTACCAGTATGGCGTTCGCCTCGACCTTACCTACAAGGGCTTCGATGCCGGTATCTTCTTCCAG
The DNA here is from genome assembly GCA_947573485.1 of uncultured Porphyromonadaceae bacterium. Taxonomy (GTDB): domain Bacteria; phylum Bacteroidota; class Bacteroidia; order Bacteroidales; family Muribaculaceae; genus CAG-873. Next base: position 56,679 of record CANPGB010000011.1, read on the forward strand.
GGCGTGGGCAAACGCGACTACTGGGGCACCGGTCAGCTCGTGATTCCCGGCTGGCACTTCGGTGAGGCTTACTATCAGCACCACCTCGACTACTGGTCGCCCGAGAACCTCGATGCCTACTATCCGCGTCCCTGGGCTCTCAACTACCAGAGCACCAACCCCAACTTCCGCACTCAGAGCCGCTACCTGCTCAACATGGCATACTGCCGCCTGAAGAACCTCACCGTGGGTTATTCGCTGCCTCAGAACGTACTCCGCAAGCTTTGCCTGCAGCGCGTGCGCCTCTATGTGTCGCTCGAGAATCTCGCCACCTGGGACCACCTCAACGGAGTGCCTATCGACCCTGAAACGGTTGTAGCAACCGGCGACGGCGGTTATATCGGCCGCAGCTATCCTTTCTCCAAGGAGTATTCCTTCGGTCTCCAACTCACATTCTAACCTCCCCATTACCACTAAGATATGAGTATCTATAAAATATTCCCCGCCGTCTTCGCCCTCGGGCTCGGCCTCGCTTCGTGCAACGACTTCCTCGACGTTGCGCCTGTGGACCAGATTGAAGACTCCGAATACTGGAACACCGAGGAGCATATCCGAATCTATGCCAACGGTTTCTACCCGCTCTACTTCTCGGGCTATGCCGGCAACTACGGCTACAACGAGAAGGTGACCGACAACTTCTCAGACGTTACCCAGACCAACTGGCCTTACCTTGTTGTGAGCGGTACCGACGGCTCGTATACCTACGCCAATGTGCTGCGTGCCAACTACTTCCTTGCCGGTGTAGAGCGCGTTCCCTCGCTCGACGACGCCACCCGCGACCACTGGCGCGGTATAGGACGCCTCTTCCGCGGCATAGAGTATGCCAACCTCTCGTTCAACTACGGCGATACGCAGTGGTACACCACCCGTATCAACAGCACCGAGCTTGACTCTCTCTACAAGCCCCGCGACAGCCGCGAGAAAGTGGTTATACCCAACGTAGTCGCCGACCTCACGTTTGCCCTCGCCAATATCCGCGAGGCCGACGGTGAACTGCAGGTGAACAAGTATGTTGCCGCTGCCATGATTGCGCGCGCCATGCTCCGCGAAGGTACTTTCCTGAAATATCACGGCCGCGACGCCGAGCTCTCGCGCAAGTGCCTTGAGCTTGCCAAGGAGGCGTGCCTTACGGTTATGAACTCGGGCGTGTACTCGCTTGCTCCCGACTATACTTCGCTCTTCGTTTCTGATGACCTCGCCGGTAATCCCGAGGTAATCCTCTACAAGCGCTATATCGATACCAAGACCGGCCACAGTGTGCTCAACTACAACTATCTGCAGCCTCAGGCCGGCCCGAACCGCGACTTTGCCGACTCGTTCCTTGCCTCGGACGGTCTGCCCGTGTACGCCAAAGATGTGTTCTACTGCCCTGCTACCGCCGAGGAGTATTTCACCGACCGTGACCCGCGCCTTTCGATGATTATCCGCCCCGACAAATATTATATTGCCGGTGAGGATGTGACCGGCGCAGCCTACTCGCGCTCGGGCTTCTCGATGTGCAAGTATATGGACCGCAGCCTCGAAGGCACTTCTGACCAGCTTTATACCGCCAATGCCAAGAACGTGACCGACTGCCCTCAGTACCGCCTCGGCGAGATTCTGGTGTCGTATGCCGAGATCTGCTATGAGTTAGGTTCGCTCACCCAGGCCGACCTCGACAAGTCGATTAACCTTCTCCGTGCCCGCAAGGGTGTAGAGATGCCCGCGCTGCAGATTATAGGCGGCGAGCCTGCTGTTGGCGGCAACGTATACGATGACCCCAACCGCGACTCCGACGTGCCCGCAATGCTTTGGGAAATACGCCGCGAGCGCCGCGTAGAGCTTGCTTTCGAGGGCTCGCGTCTCGACGACCTCAAGCGCTGGAAGAAGCTCATCTACTGCTGGAGCGAATATAACCCTGCTATCGAGGTAGGAGCGTGGATCAAGCTTGCCGACTTCCCCAAGGCTGACCTTACCAAGGCTGTACTTCCTGCCGGAGAGACCGAGGGCTACCTCGTGGTAACTCCCGTTGCCAACCGCCGCCCGGCACCGCAGGCACGCGATTATATCCGTCCTATTCCCACCGACCAGATAACGCTCTTCAAGCAGAACGGCTACGTTCTTGAGCAGAACCCGGAATGGAAATAACCTTAAACCGCCTCTAAAATTATGAAAATACACCATAAATCAGGTCTGATTTTCGGAGCCATGGCGCTTGCGAGCTTAGCGTCGTGCAGCGACGATACGAAGTACGACAATCCGTCGGGCGAGACTTATATCTTCACAATCGCCGTGAGCAACGGCGGCTTTACGGGCGCCGAAACCATAAACGGTACTCTCGATGAGGATACCCGCAGCGTGGAGTTCACCATCCCCGCCGAAACCGACATCGAGGCAGTGCGCTTCACCACCAAGCTCTCGTTGGGCGCCTCGCTCGACAAGGAGAGCTACGATGTGAGCACGGGCGCCGCCGACATCACCGTTGTCAACAATATGAACAGCAGCGTATATCACGCCACGTTCAATATCCTGCCGGCCACCGAGCACCCCATTGTGCGCTCGATAGAGTGTATCGACGACCAGGGTAATACCTGCACGGGCTTTGTGAGCGATGTGACGGGTACTGTATACCTCAACTGCGAGAACTCAGCCACGGCTTCGATAACCGCGGTTAATGTGCTTCCTCGCCGCACAAGCTACACTCTCACCGAGAGCACCGACGGCAAGGTTTATGCCTCGAATCCCGGCAAGATTGAGCTCGACTTCGAGGGCCTTACCACTACCTACGACCTCTCGTTTGCCGGTGTGCCCACCTTCGGTGCAGACTTTGCAAGCGCGCTTGTATTCGATAACTCGGCAACGGCCACTATCTGGGCCGACTATGAGGCTGAGAACACCCGCTGGACGCAGTTCGACGGCGAAAACCTCTTCATACTCTCGCGTGAGGGCGGAACAAATCCGTGCATCATCCGCTGGGACGATGTCAAGGCCGGTTCGCCCGTGAGCCGCCAGCTCGACAAGACGGGTATCTCGGGCGGTACGTTTGAAATCAGTGCCGGCGGCATTGCCTACGGTCATTTCTACGCCTGCAACCTCACCACAGGCCTCGGCGCCGACCAGCCCCTGAAGATTTATCACTGGGCTGATGCCGATGCCACCTGTGAGACCCTCGTTGATTTCTCGGACGACACCAATGTGAAGGGTCGCTGGGGCGATAACTTCAGTGTAACCCTCGACGAGAACGGCAACGGTTACCTCTGGCTCTTTGCCCACGTGGCAGGTGATGAGGCCGTGCGCTTCCGCGTGGAGAACTTCACAAGCGTATCGGCTGAGCCCGAGAAGCTTGCGACTCCCTACAGCGTAGGCTACTATGCGTCGATCAACCCTGTTATCGGCGAGGACGGTCTCTATACCCTTACCTCTACCTACCAGCGCACCATACTGCTTGTAGACCAGAACCTTGAGCTGCTCAACCGCATCGACCCCAAAGAGGGCTGCGAGTTCCCCGTTACCGCCGAGGCCGACGCCCGCGTTATCAACTTCAACGGCGAGCGCTATATGCTTACCACCAACTGTTTCTCGTGGAGCTACAACGGCGCGCAGACCCTGCGTGTTTACGACCTCTCGTCTGGCATGAACACCACCATGGCGTTCTCCGATTTCAGCGAGGGCAACCACGATGTTCTCTGGAGCTACAGCCTGAGCGGCGGCAAGTGCTCGGCCTTCTCGGCCAACACCGGCGCAGCTGTGGGCCCCGACGGCAACCTCCGCATAATGGCGGCCGCACCGCGCGCAGGTTTCATACTCTGCGAGGTTCCCAAAAAGAAATAACCCTAAGACCTATATCACATGAAAAAACTTGCAATCGCGGCTATTACCGGTATGGCACTCGCCATATCGGGAGCCAATGCCCAGAATCTGACGGGCAAGAAAGTGTATATAAATCCCGGTCACGGTGGTTTTGAGGCCAGCGCGGGAGTGCGTATCCCCGGCGAGTTTGCCAACGGTTACCGCTCCGACGGTTCGGTGTCAACCGACCGCTGGAACCCATCGATTCCTTTCCCCACGGTGTGTGAGGAAGGATGCTGGGAGTCGAAGCACAACCTGTGGCGCGGTCTTGAGCTGCAGCGTCTGCTTGAAAAGGCCGGAGCCACGGTTAAGATGTCGCGCACCCAGAACCGCCCCGAAGATGACCGTATCCTCCAGGAAATCGGTGAGGAGGCTACCGCATGGGGTGCCGACATGTTCCTGTCGATCCACTCCAACGGTAACGGTGCCAACTACCTGATGACTATCTTCCGCAGCGCCGACCCCCGTCCCGGTCAGCCCTTCGATATCAATGCCCCTGACCTGCCCGAGTCGAAAGAAATGGCCCGCACCGGTTGGAAGCATCTGCATGCCAACCCCGTAACCTGCTGGCAGTCGCTCAAAGACCCCTCGAGCCCCTATGCCGTTGCCGACTCGGCGTTCTACTCCAGCTGGACCGACGGCTATCACCTTGGCGTTCTGCGCAAGCTGTGGGTGCCCGGCTATCTTGCCGAAATCGCTTTCCACGACTATAAGCCCGAGACACACCGTATGCTCAACGAGGACTATAGCAAAATGGTTGCTTTCCAACTCTTTACTGCTACCTGCGAGTCGCTCGGCGCAGATCAGCCTTCGGTAGGTGTCATTGCCGGTGCTGCCAAAGACGGCAAGCGCATTTTCCGTGACCCGCTCTTCCTTGGTGCCACCTACGGTGACCACGACCAGTACAAGCCTGTGAACGGTGCTACCGTGACCCTCACCGGCAACGGCGTGAACGAGACCTATACCACCGACCAGTACTACAACGGTTTCTTCTTCTTCCCCGACCTCAAGCCCGGCACCTATCACCTCACTATCGAGGCTGCCGGTTACGACAAGTATGAGGAGGATGTGGAGTGCGTGGCCGCCAAGTGCCAGGGCCCCATTGCCATGCTCAACGACCCCTCGTATGACCCCGCCACCGACATTGCCCAGCCTAACATCTATGCTTCGGCCCTCAAGGCTCTCGACGGCAACCAGGTGAGCTTCCTTCTCAACGCCGATGCCACCTCTGTGGCAGTTAACCTGCTCAAAGACGGCAAGGTTGTGAAGACCCTCGACTTCGGCCCCCAGGCCATGGGTACAGTGACACTCACACTTCCCGACGACGCAGTTGCCGCAGGCGACTACACCTGGTCTGTGACCGCACGTGCCGAGGCACTCACGGGTGAGCCCAAACAGTTCTCTGTCAACGGCGACCCTCTGCTTGACATTGCCAATGCGCGCGGCCTCTCGATCGACCGCAATCCTGCCAGCCCCGCTTTCGGCCGCATCTATGTTACCTCCAATGAGGTTAACGGCAAGAAGGGCGAACGTATGGGCACCGGCGTGTATATTCTTGACCCCACTTTCGCCGATGTCACCGGCCAGGGCAACAAACCCTATGCAGGCGGCATAAAATGGAACGGCTCTTCGAGCCCCATGCGCGTAGAGGCAGCTCCCGACGGTCAGGTTTATATCTGCGACTGGACAGACTCTTCGCTTACCGGAGTCTATGTAATGGATCCCGAGAATCCTCAGGGAGACTTCCGCCCCGTGTTCGGTGGCACCTACACAGACAAGGACGGTATCTATACCAACGGCAGCGAGTTCCTCCATGGTTCAATAGCAGATATGTGCGTTACCGGCACCGGCGCCGACACCAAGCTCTACACTCTTGACGAGGACCACACAACCGTAGCCACCGGCACACCCAGCGACAAGGGTTTCGTGCTCCGCTACGACATCGGCGCCACCACCGAGCCCTGGACAAAAGCTCCCGACAAGACTTATGGCAACTGCGGCGGCAAGCTCGCCAACATCAACCAGTCGATAGCCCCCGACGGCCACGGCGGTATCTGGGTAGGCCATAACCGCGACACCAACTCCGAGCAGTATCCTTCGGCTCTGCACTTCAACGCAGCAGGCGAGTGGGATTACACTTGCGGTGATGCGAATATCTTCAAGAGCTCGACACCTCTCGGTGCACTGGGCGTGAATAACGACGGTTCGCTTGTTGCCGTTGCCGGCAAGACCGACATACGCATTGCCGAGGCTACCTACGATGCAGCCGGCAAGCCCACCCTCACTCTCAAATATGTGATTGGCTCGACCTACGGCGCTCGTCCCTTCGCTGTAGACTTCGACGCAGCCGATAACGTGTATGTCGCTTTCAACGACAATGGCGGTGGTGTAGGCGCCTGGGCTCTGCCTAAGGAGAACAACGAGTTCACCACCCTTGCCAACGAGCCCGTGAAGGTAGCAGCCGGTGTCTTCGAGAGCACCGTTGCCGACCACAAGATTTTCTTCGACGGCACAACGTTCACTGCCGGTGGCGAACTTATCGAAATCTACACCGCATCGGGTGTGAAGGTAGCCCAGGGCTACACTGTTGATGCAAGCGGTCTTGCATCGGGTGTATACATTGCCCGCGCAGGCAAGCAGTCGATAAAAGTTATCAAATAAAACAGCTCCCTTTCGGGTGCGCCGCCCGCCTCAGCGGGTAGGGCGGTGCACCTGATTCCAACCATTAAAGTCACTTTTTCTCTTGATGAAAAAATTTTTACTTCTAAGTGCCGCCGCCGGTCTTAACCTTGCCGCCGTGGCAGCCGTGCCCAATATCTATGTGCTTGGATTCACAGCCGAACGGACGGGTGCCGAGCTCAGCTGCTCGTATAAACTCAATACCGAGGCTACGGCAGGTGTCTCTATCGAACTTGTGCAGGACGGCGAGGCCGTGGCTACCTACAGCGAAGGTATCCCCGGGGCAGCCGGTGAGAACAGCTGCACAGTGACAATTCCCGGCGATATTTCGGGCGTCTTCACCATACGCCTTACCGCTACGGGCGAGTCGACTGCCGAGCAGACCGAGGCATGGGCATCGCCCGCCACCGACGACGAGCTTTTCAGTTGGTCGCGAGCCCGCGGTATCGCTGTTGACAATGACCCTGAAAGCCCCTACTACGGCAACCTCTATATTTGCGGCACTACCGGCACCGGGTTCGCCAACTACAATTACAGAGGTATTTTTATCTATAACTACCTGCTTGAGCGCACCAATCCTACTGTTGTGGGTTATACGGGCGGCATCGCTTACAGCGGCAACTCGTCGCCTCTGCGTGTTACAGTAGATGAGAACCATAATGTGGTAATCTGCGACTGGACAAGCGGCACACGAGCAGCTGCAGTGATGAATCCGGGCGAGCCGACAGCCGACTTCGAGAAGCTTCTCGTTGGCAGTGTCGACGGCGTTACGACCAACGCGGCCATTTCGTGCGCCTCTATAACGGGCACCGATGAGGAGCGCGTACTCTGGACGATAGATGAGGCATATAACGGCGGCCGCGGCGTGCTTGGCTATAAGATAGGCGACCGCACGACCCCCTGGCCCGGAGCTCCTACCTACGATTACGGAAATTTGGACGGTCTTCTTAAAGATGAGACCGGCTGTATAATCTCCGACAAGCGCGGCGGCCTCTGGGTATCGCAGTGCACCAAACCTTTTATAATGCACATGACCGCCGAGGGCACTGTTGACTATCAGAGCCCCTCCGACCTTATCAGCATCACCAACAAGGGCGGTATAGCAACCGATAACAGCGGTTCGCGCCTGCTTGTAGGCACCACCGACAAGGTTGTGGTATTTGATGTGAACTTCGAAGATGAAATCACCCTCACAGAGAGCGGTTCTGTTACCGTGCCTGTTACCGACAATCTCTGGCAGGTGGCTATCGACGGTGGCGACAACATCTATGCAATCGGTCAACTCTCAACCGGAGCGAACAATGGCATATCGGTAAGCGCTCTGCCCAAGGAGGATAACTCTTTTGTTGCCGAGCTTCCGTTAGAGATAAAGGTTCCGACGGGCGCACTCCTCACCGCCGCCGAGCCCGAGTTCAACTATGACGGTCGTACAATAAGCTGCAGCGAGCCCGCATCGCTCTACACCGCAAGCGGCGCCCTGCTAGCCCGCGGCACCACAATCGATACCTCGGCACTCAGTGCAGGCGTATACATTGCACGTTCTTCAAACAACTATATCAAAATAATAAAGTAACTATTAACCCTTTAACTAAACCAACACCATGAAGAAAGTTTTACTTCCCTTGGCAGCCTTGCTGCTGGGCGCCGCTCCGGCAATGGCCGGTGCCAATGTTTATGCTTCGGCACTGAAGGCAGAAAACGGCAAAATCAGCTTTATCCTCAACGATGACGCTACCGCAGTAACCCTCAACATCCTCAAAGACGGCAAGATTGTAGCCACCGCCGCACTCGGCGCGGGCAGCAAGGGCCTCAACACCGTAGACATCCCCGAAATCGAAGCCGAAGCCGGCACCTACAACTGGTCGCTTACCGCATCGGCAGCCGCTATCACCGAGGTTACACGCCTCACCGACGGCACCGACACCAACCTTCAGACCTCTTCGGCCCGCGGTATAGCAGTGGATAATCACCCTGCAAGCCCCGCGTTCGGTAATATCTATGCTGTCAGCCCGGCAACACCCGGTCAGGCAGGTGCCCGCACAGAACCCGGTCTCTACGCTTTCAATGCGGCTCTCGCTCCGATCAATGAAACCGCATATACCGGCGGCCTGGATTTGGAAACAGGCTCTTCGTCGACACCTAACAACGTGGCTGTAGCCGATAACGGCGATGTATTCATCTGCGTGTGGGGTGACCCGCAGGGCGGTGTTTACTGGCTCAGCCCGGAAGACCTCTCTGCCAACTGGACCTCAGTATTCGCCGAAGGCGAGCGTAACGACGACGGTCTCGTGACAATCGACGGCGTGGACATCCACGGTTCAGTTCAGGATCTCGCTCTCTACGGCAGCGGTGATGCGCGCATGCTCTATACCTCCGACGAGGATATGCACGGCACTGCCGGCGACATCATGGCCTATAACATCGGCACCCTCGCCACTCCCTGGGCCAAGGCTCCTACAGCCGACTGGGGTCACCCCGACGGCTATGTAAACGCTAACCACCGCCTTGCCTCTGACGGCCGCGGCGGTCTGTGGCTCTCGCAGTACCGCTGGCAGGAATCGGCAGCCAATGCCTGCGTATATCACCTCAACGACAAGGGAGAGCTCGACTTCCAGACCGGCGACAAGAGCGTGTTCCTCGGCTCGACTATCGTAGGCGCCATGGGCGTAAATGCCGACGGCAGCCTTATGTGTGTAGCCGGTGGTGATACGGGCCTCAGCTTCACTGTTGCTTCGATAGCATTCGGCGAGGACGGAATTCCTGCGCTCACCAAGCTCTATGATGTAACGCTTGAGGCTCCCTATACCGGAAAACGCCCCTTCGACGTAGCTTTCGACGCTGCCGACAACCTCTACATTGTGTTCAACAATGCCGACCAGGCCGGTGGTATCGCCGCATGGGCACTCCCGAAAGAGAAGAACGAATATACCACCCCCGCCAACTCGACAATCGATCTCGAAGGCTCGTCGAGCGTTGCCTCGCAGATTGCAGCCGCTGAAATTGACTATGCAGGCGGTATAATCACCGCAGAGCAGGGTGCCGCAGTTTACAGCGCTACCGGCGCCAAGGTTGCCGAAGGTACCACTATCGACACCACGGGCTGGGGCCACGGCGTATATATCGTACGCAGCGGCGCCGCCACTCTCAAGATTTCAAAATAATAAGCGATAATTAGACCAAGAGGCGGTGCGCCGTGCCACCGGCACACCGCCTCACTAACCCTCTCCTGATACTGATGAATATAAAACGACTAAATATGCTTGCCCCGATAATACTCGCCGCAGCTCTTCTTGCCTCGTGTGGAGGTGACGAACCTACCCCCTCGCCCACTCCAACTCCCGACCCGGAGCCGGTTGTACCTGTGAATCCGACTCCTGATGAACCCACGATAGTTACCTACACCATGCCCGACAAAGAAATACGCGGCATATGGGTTGCGACTGTAGGCCGTATGGACTGGCCTAAAGCCAACGTGGAAAAAATACAGAAAGAGGAATTTACATCTTACCTCGATAAATTTGAAAAATATAACGCCAACGCCGTGATAATGCAGATACGGCCTTGTGCAGATGCTTTCTATAACTCTCCGCTCGAGCCCTGGAGCGAATATATCACGGGCAAACAAGGCAATGACCCCGGCTACGATGTGCTTGGCTGGATGATAGAGGAGACTCACAAGCGCGGCATGGAGTTCCACGCATGGATGAACCCCTACCGCATATCGAACAGCGCGACATCGTTTGCCACCAGCGGTGCTGCCAACCACCCTGCCAAGGTACACCCCGAGTGGACCATGAATTACGACAACCTTCTGATGTACCGCCCGGCACTCCCCGAGGTGAAAGACCTTCTTGTGGCGGTAATCGACGATCTTATATCGAAATATGACGTTGACGGCATCCACTTCGACGATTATTTCTACCCTTACCCGAAGTCGGGCGTCGCTATCGACGATGCCGCCGACTATGCCAAATATGGCGCGGGCTACAGCAATGTGGGCGACTTCAGGCGTGCGCAGGTCAATGATGTGATAGAGCGCATCCACAATCTCTTGGTGCAGAAAGCGCCGGGCGTGGTATTCTCGATTGCGCCTTTCGGCATATGGCGTAACCGCGCGAGCGACCCTGTTTACGGGTCGGATTCGAGCGGTCTGCAGAACTACGACGACCTCTATGCCGACGTTCGTCTGTGGTGCCAGAAGGGGTGGATTGATCTCGTAGTGCCTCAGCTCTACAACTCCACCTCCAACATCGCCATGAACTACACGAAGATGTGCCAGTGGTGGGATACCAACCATTTTGAGGCAGCCTATGCCGTGGGCCACGCACTCTACCGCTTCGGTGTTCCTGCCGAGGGTGCTCCTTACCAGACCCTCGACCAGCTGAGCGAGCAGTTCCGCATATCTCGTGCGACGTCGTCAATAGGCAGCTTCCTCTTCAACGCCACCTGCTTCAACGAGAACAAAATCAATATTCTGAGCCGCCTGCAGCAGATGTATGCCGAGAAGGCGCTGATACCCGAAATGGGCCGCGAGAGCGTTGCCGCACCTGCCGAAGTGAGCGGCCAGGCCGCCGAGGGGCGCACCATAAGCTGGGCGTCGCAGGGCGAGGGTATGCGCTATGCCGTGTATACCGTGAAGCCGTCGTCGACTGAGGGCGTGTACAAGGCTTCGCTCACGGCTCTTGTAAACGAGCCTACTTGGACGGCGACGAAGGCAGGCAGCTATGCTATATCGGCGGTGAACCGCGATAATAAGGAATCGGCACTCACACAACCCATAAAGGTAGATTAGACTCTAAAAGGTAGATTAGTAATTGGGTTTTGACACTCTCCTCCAAAGCAGACCGCCCCGGCAAGTGATTGTCGGGGCGGCTTATACTCCGGGCTGAAGCCCGGGTCAGGATACAAATTTATTTTAAAGCGCTATACTTAGAAGGCTGCGAGGGCTACGTCGGTGAGCCAAATCCAGAGTGGGCAGAAGCCTATGAAGAGGATGACAGAGAGGGCGAGCGACGAAGTGCCGGTGGCAACGTAGGTGTCGTATTCGTCGGCGATGATGATACCAGAGAAGGCGGGTGGCAGGGCTGCAGCCACAACGAGCATCTTGAGGTTGAGGGGATCCATGTGGAAGAGCATGCCGAGCACGAGTACCACGGCGGGCATAACTGCCATTTTCATGATAGAGCCGAGAACTGCCTGCCAGTTGAGGGTGAACTTGATAGCCGAGAGAGTCACGCCTGCCGAGAACACTGCCATAGAGGCGTTAGCCTTGGCGATGAGGTTGAAGGAGGGGCTGAGCTCTTTAGGCCAGGGTATACCTGCGAGTACCCATACCACTGCGAGGATAGGTGCCCATGCCACAGGCTGAGCGAGAGCGTGGAGCACAGGTTTCCAGGCGCTTTCTTTCTTTGTGGAGCCGGGATTCTGCTTCTCGAGCGATGCGTTCATGAGCGAGAGGCCCACGGGGATACCGATAGCGTTGACAACGATACCTACGATAGCCACCACAAGAGCGACCGAGGGGCTTGTGCCGAATATAGGCTCAAGGACGGCGAAGCCGAGGAAGCCGATAGTAGGCGAACCGCTGATCAAGGCCGAGACGGCGGCGTCGGCGCCGGTGTTCTTCTTGAAGCAGTATTTGAAGATGAAGTAGACCAGCATGAAGCAGGCCATGATGCCAATTGTGGAGACGAGGGTGAGTTTGGCGTCGCGGGCAAGATCTTCGCGTGATGCCTGCACTATAGAGACGAAGAGTGCGGCAGGGAGGGCGAAGTCGAGCACAACTTTATTGAATTTCTTGGCGTCGGCGCCCGTGAAAGCCCCTTTCTTGCCGGCAATGAAGCCGGCAAGCATTACCACGATTATAGGGACTATCGCGTATAGAATTACATGTTGTAAGCCCATAGTAAAACGGAATTGTGGGTTAATAAATAAGTTGAACCGCGGATTGCACTACGGGGTCAGACGGTGTAATCGATAAGCGGGGTAGGGTTGAGGTAGCCGATGTGGCCTGATTCCTTGCCTGAGTCGGCTCCGAGCTGGACGTCGATAAGGGTAGGGCGCTTGGAGGCGATAGCGGCTTCGAGGGCGGAACGAAGGTCGGCGGGGTTGTCAACGCGGTAGTTGTCGGCTCCGAAAGCTTCGCCGATGAGGTTGTACTTGGCGTTGATGTCGAGTGTTGTAGGCGCGGGAGCGTCGCCGCCCGAGGGGTTGACGCCGATGCCGTTGTAAATACCGCCGTTGTTGAATACTACAACAGTCACGGGGAGTTTGTAGCGGCAGATAGTGGCGAAGTCCATGCCTGAGAATCCGAAGGCGGAGTCGCCTTCGATAGCCACGACACTCTTGCCGGTGGCGACGGCGGCGCCTACGCATGAGCCCATGCCCATGCCCATGATTGACCATGTGGCGCAATCGACGCGGTGGCGGGGGAGCGACATATCGACGCTGTCGCGGGTGTCGTCGAGGGTGTTGGCGCCTTCGTTGACGAGGATAACGTCGGGGTTGGCTTCAAGGACGGGTTTTACAACCGAGAGGGCTGTCCAGTGGTTCATTGGCATTGCGGGGGCGGCGTCGGCGAGACGGGTCTGGAACTTGGCGTTCTTTGTCTTGCTTTCGGCCTGGAGCGATGCGAGCCAAGCGGGGTCGGCGCTCATTGTCTTGCCTTTGAGGCCTGCGAGAATCATGTCGAGCGACTGACCCATATCGCCTACTACAGGGGCTGCGACGGGCACGTTGCGGTCGATTTCGCGGGGTTCGACGTCGAGCTGTATGAACTTCATGGCAGGATTCCATTTGCCACGACCGAAGGAGAGCATCCAGTTGATGCGGGCACCTATAACTACCACGACATCGGCCTGCTCCATGATAGTTGAGCGGCAGCTGAGAGCGCTGTAGGGGCCTGCATCGGGCATGAGGCCTTTGGCCATTGACATTGCCAGGTAGGGGATTTTATATGTTTCGACGAGTGTCTTGATTTTGTCGTCGACCTGAGCGTAGGCAGCGCCTTTGCCGAGGAGAATTGCGGGGCGTTTAGCCGCTGCGAGCATCTCGACAGCGCGGTCGACAGCAGCCTGTGTGGGGGCTACGGTTGAGGCAACGTCGACGGGCTCGTAGAAGAGTTTTTCGGCGTCGGCGGCGTCCATTATTTCGGCGAGAGCCGGAGTTGTCATGTCGATGTACACGCCACCGGGTCGGCCGCTGACGGCTGCGCGGTAGGCGCGTGCCACTGCCTGCGGAATATCTTTAGCGTGCGAGCAACGGAAGGCTGCCTTGACAAGGGGGCGTGCGGTGTTGAGCTGGTCGAGCTGCTCGTAGGTGCCCATATCCATGTCGACCATAGTGGGGTCGCTGGCGCCTGAAATCTGGATCATAGGGTAGCAGTTGACGGTAGCGTTGGCCGTGGCGGTGAGGCCGTTGAGGAAGCCTAACGACGATACTGTGAGGAGCACGCCGGGCTTCTTGGTGAGGTAGCCGTGAGTGGCTGCGGCCATACCGGCCTGCTGCTCGAAGCGGAAGCCGTAGTAGTTCATGCCGATTTTCTGCATGGCGTAGGCCACTTCGGTAACGGGGATGCCCACGAGGCCGTAGACGTCGTCGAGGCCGAGGCGGTGAAGTGCTTGCGCGAGTATATACATGCCGGTTACCTGCTCGGGGAAGTGGGGAGCCTGTGCAGTGGTGCCGGGAGTTGTTGTTGCCATAATAATTTCTGTTCTAAATAGTTTTACGTTTACTTGTGTAGAAGGCTTGGAGCGAAAGCAGTTTTTGCATTAATGAACGCGGGGGCAGAGGCTATCTTTGAAGAGAGTAGCCAAGGCCCCCGCGTTATGTTATTTGGCTGAACCTGCAGCGGGTTTAGGCAGCGGTTCTGTAGTGCCGTTGGTCTTGAAGGAAGCTATCTGCTCGGGGGTGTATCCGAGAGCGGTGAGCACTTCGTCGGTGTTCTCGCCGAGGGCGGGTGCGGGGCCGTAGGTAGGCTGGAAGTTGGAGAGGGTGAAGGGGCAGCCTACAGTTACAAATTCGCCGATTTCGCCGCCCTGGTTGATCTTCACGAGGGTATTTCCGTCGTAGAGCGATTCGTCGGTCATGATTTCTTTGGTAGAGAGCACGGGTCCTACGGGTACGCCTGCCTTACCGAGGATTTCGGTAACTTCAAATTTGGTTTTGTCGGCGGTCCACTGACCGATGCGCTGGTAGATTTCCTGTTTGTGACGGTCGCGGGCGTCGGCGGTGTTGAAGTCGGGGTTGGTGAGCCAATCCTGGAAACCGACGGCGTTGCAGAAGAGTTCGAAGTCTTTAGCGCCGCGCTGGAGCACGATGTATACGTAGTTGTTGGCGTCGACTTCGGAGTCATAGCCGCCGGCGGGTTTACATTTGTAAGTCCAGCCGAGCACGCCGCCACCTTCGATGTTGCCTGCACGGGGCACGCAGTCGCCGAATTTGCCGTTGGGGTACTGAGGGAACTGTGTGAGGTAGCCGATCTTGTCGAGTGTGAGCTGGTCACGAGTCTTGATACGGCAGAGGTTAAGACATGCGTTGTGCATCGACTGATAAACGTAGACGCCTTCGCCTGTGTGCTCGCGCTGCACGAGAGCTGCGAGGAGGCCGATGAGGAGGTGCATGCCTGTGTTGGAGTCGCCGAGTGCGGCACCCGACTGCGTGGGGATGTTATACTCGCCTTCGTACCAGCCGGTGGTAGAGGCAGCAGCGGCTGTTACCTGTGCGATAGGCTCGTAGGCCTTGAGGTCTTTGTACTTCGAAGATTCAGGGAAGCCCTTGATGGTGCCGTAGATACAGCGGGGATTGAGGGCGTGTACCACTTCCCAGGAGAAGCCGAGTTTATCCATGGCTCCGGGGTGGAGGTTCTCAACGAAGATATCGGCTTCCTTGAGAAGCTTTGTGAGGATTTCCTTGCCGTCGGGGGTCTTGGCGTCGAGGGTCAGCGATTTCTTGTCGGAGTTGAGCTGGAGGTAGTAGTATGATGGGAGGTCGGGGTTGAACTGAAGTTCTTTACGGGTTGCATCGCCAACACCGGGACGTTCGATTTTGATAACGTCGGCGCCGAGCCATGCGAGCATCTGTGTACACGAGGGGCCTGACTGCACTTCGGTGAAGTCGACCACTTTGATTCCTTGAAGAGGGGCGTAGTTCATATTCTTTGAATTTCGGTTAGTTATGCTGTGTTTATCTGCAAGCGGTATTCTTAAAATTTGCTTACATCTATAAAACGAACTACCTGGGTAAAGGTTCAAATGGGCGGAGTTAGTGTTGTCGTGCGTTTCGAGACCCTCTTTAATCGGCGTCCTGGCGGACGCCACCCGTGAGGGCATAGCTAACCCCGCACGCCTTCGCTAAAGCTACGGCGTACGGGGTTACTGGGTTAATCTGCGTCTTTCAGACGCTTTTATGAGTATTGCCTTTCCCCCGCACGCCTTCGCTAAAGCTACGGCGTACGGGGTTACCGGGTTAATCGGCGTCTTTCAGACGCGTTTGCGTCTTCTAAGACTGATGACTATAAGTGTGTGGGTTGCAGCGAGATGTGAGCCGGGCAGGGCTTATTTGAGTTCGCCGAGGGCTTTGCCGATGCGAGCGAAGGCTGCGATGAGGTTTTCGTCGGAGGTGGCGTAGCTGAGGCGGATGTATCCGGGAGCGCAGAATGCGGCGCCATCGACAGTGGCGACGTGAGCCACTTCGAGGAGGTACATGGCCAGCGATGCGGAGTTGACAATCTTGTAGCCGTGTGCCGATTTTCCGAAGAACGACGATACCTCGGGGAAGAGGTAGAATGCGCCCTGGGGCTCGTTGATTACGAGTCCGGGTATCTGCCGGGCGAGACGCACAACGAGGTCGCGCCTGCGCTCGAAGGCTTTACGCATTTCTTCGACGCAATCCTGCGGGCCGGTGTAGGCTGCTTCGGCTGCTTTCTGGGCTATCGACGATGCACCTGAGGTGAACTGGCCCTGGAGCTTGGTTACGGCTTTGGCGAGGTCGATAGGAGCCGCGCAGTAGCCGATACGCCAGCCTGTCATGGCGTAGGCCTTGGATACGCCGTTGATGACTACGGTGCGTCCTGCGATTGCGGGGAAGGAGGCGAGTGATACAAATTCGCCGCCGGTGTATATAATGTGTTCGTAGATTTCGTCGGCTATGATGAGCACCTGCGGGTGGCGGACGAGCACCTTGACGAGAGCTTCGAGTTCCTCCCGGGAGTAAACGCTGCCGGTGGGGTTCGAGGGCGAACAGATTATAATAGCTTTAGTGCGGGGAGTGATTGCAGCCTCGAGTTTCTCGGGTGTGACCTTGAAGTTGTCGGCTACGCCTGTGGGGATGAACACCGATTTGCCTTCGGCGAGCTTAACCATTTCGACGTAGCTTACCCATGCGGGGGTGGGGATGATGACTTCGTCGCCGGGGTCTACGGTTGCGAGAATCACGTTGCAGAGGGCGTGCTTGGCGCCGTTGCCCACAACAATCTGCTCGGGCGAGAAGCTGAGTCCGTTCTCGCGTGAGAGCTTGTCGGAGATAGCCTTGCGGAGGCTCATGTATCCGGGCACGGGGCTGTAGAAGCTGAAGTTGTCGTCGATAGCTTTTACGGCTGCGGCCTTTATGTGGTCGGGGGTGTGGAAGTCGGGCTCTCCTACGGAGAGGTTGATGACGTCGACGCCCTGAGCCTTGAGCTCGGCGCTCTTCTGCGACATTGCCAGTGTCTGCGATACGGCGAGCGCCTGTATGCGGGCTGAAATCTGACTCATAATAATATAAGTGTTGGTTTTATTGACTTAACGACGTTTTTTGCCACCTTTAGCCTGCTGCTGTTGCTGCTGTCGCTGGGCGGCGAGGGCCTGTTTCTGCGCTTCTTCGAGGCGTGCCATCCAGCCGTTTTTCTTGCGGGGCTTGCGGGCGTTGGCGAGGAGCTGCTCGCGCACTTTCTTCTCGTCGATAACCTTGCGGAAGATGTAGGTCTGGATGATAGTGATGAGCAGCGAGAGGAGGTAGTAGTAGCTGAGGCCCGAGGCGTAGTCGTTGAAGATGAAGAGGAACATTATCGGCATAATGTATTGCATCATCTTCATGCCGGGCATGCCTGCGCTCTGGGGCTGGCTCTGCATGCTGATTTTCATGTAGACGATGTTGATAATCGTCATCAGGAGGCAGAAGAGGCTCACATGGTTGCCGTAGAAGGGTATTGAGAAGGGTAGTGTGAGCACGGAGTCGGGGGCGGAGAGGTCGTGCGCCCAGAGGAACGACTGGCCTCGCAGCTCGATAGCCGAGGGGAAGAAGGAGAACATGGCGATGAGCACGGGCATCTGCAGCATCATGGGGAGGCAGCCTGAGAAGGGGCTTGCACCGGCACGGCTGTAGAGGGCCATGGTTTCCTGCTGGCGCTTCATGGCGTCGGCCTGGTCGGGGTATTTGTCGTTGATTTCCTTAATCTCGGGAGCGAGGACGCGCATCTTAGCCTGGCTCTTGAAGCTCTTGAATGTGAAGGGGAAGATGATGAGCTTGATGAAGATTGTGAGGAGCAGGATTATGATGCCGTAGTTGCTTATGAAGGAGCCGAGGAAGGTGAATACGGGGATAACGATAATGGTGTTGATCCAACGGAAGAGGCCCCAGCCGAGGGGTATGAGGCGGGTGAGCGAGAGGCCTTCGTCGTAGCCGAGGGTGTCGTCGAGGCGGGAGAGGAGGGGGTAGTCGTTGGGGCCGAAGTAGAAGTCGAAAGATGCGGCCACGCCGTCGGCAACGTTGTAGGGGAGTGTTGCCTGCATGGTCATATCTTTGAGGTAGTCGGTTGTCTTGAGGTCGGTAGAGGTGAGTTCTGCCGATGTGAAGCAGTCGCGGGCTATGATTACCGAAGAGAAGAACTGGTTTTTAAACGCTACCCAGCGGAGTCGGCCGGTGAGGTTCTCGTGGTCGTCGCCTGTCGATTTCATGTCGTCGACGCCTTCTCCTATATATTTATAGTAGATAGCGCTGTTTCGCTCCTCGAAGGTGCGGCCGAGCTCGTTGCGTGCCATTTTCTGGTGCCACTCGAAGTCCATCGACGAGGTGCTTGCGGGCAGTAGGGCTGCCATACCCTTCTGGATGATGTCCATGCGCACGTTGTATGAGTCGGGGGCGAGGGTGTAGCGTATGGCCCACTTGGCTCCGGCTGCGGGTTCGAGGGTCATGAATATTGTGGTGTCGCCCTGGGCTACGGCGTTGAAGTTGAAGTCGCGGGTGTCGATACGCTGTTCGGCGGTGTTGAAGCGGAAGCTGTAGCCGTCGGTCTCGTCGCGGAAGAGGAGTATGTTCGAGGGCTCTTCACCTACTTCGGTTTTGTATTTTTTGAGCTCTACCTGCGATACTTTTGCGCCTCGGGTGTCGAGGGTGACTTTTACGAGGTCGTTCTCGAGGACGTACTGCTTGTTGGGGCCTGCGAGGTAGCGTGCGAATCCTTCGTATTTTGCGGCGTTGTCGATAGTGCGACGCACGGCCTGCATGGCGCGTGAGAGGGCTGCGGCGGGCAGTGTGCTGCGGTTTGCGAGGATTTCGGTGACGGGGATGTCGGCGGCGCCGTCGGCATATGTGCCGCTGAGGCCTGCCACGGTGTCGTAGCGCAGGTGTAGGCGGTCGTCATTGAAAGTGTAGGAGCCGTCGGGCTGAGCCACGCCCATGGCGCGGACGGCACCTGCGAGTGCGCTGCTGTCGGCTGTGGTGAACTGTACCTGTTGCTGTTGCTGACGAGCAGCTTCGACAAGGGCTTTCTCGGCTTGCTCCTGGCGCTCGCGCTGTGCCTGGATTTCGGCTTCGGAGGGCTTTGTGAGCCAGAAGAAGCCAAACATCACAGCGGCCATGAGCACAAGGCCGGTAAGGGTGTTTTTATCCATTTATATTAAACGGTGTGGGGGATTATTGATCTTTTTCGTCGTGATATTTTATGGCAGCTTCGATAAAAGATGCGAAGATAGGGCTGGGCGAGAGGACTGTGCTGGAGTACTCGGGGTGGTACTGTGTGCCTATGAACCAGCGCTTTGAGGGCATCTCTACGACTTCAACGAGGTGAGTGGCGGGGTTTTCGCCGACGCACTGCATGCCTGCGGCCTCGAAGCGGTCGCGGTAGTCGTTGTTGAACTCGAAGCGGTGGCGGTGACGCTCGCTGACGAGTTCTTTGCCGTAGGCTTCGGCGGCTTTTGAGCCGTGGCGCAGACGGCAGTCGTAGGCACCGAGGCGCATCGTGCCACCGAGGTTCGAAATGTTTTTCTGCTCCTCCATGAGGTCGATGACATTGTCGGGAGTGGTGGGGTTCATCTCGGTTGAGTTGGCTTCTTCGAGGCCGAGTACGTTGCGTGCAAATTCAATTACCATGCACTGCATGCCGAGGCATATGCCGAAGGTGGGCACGTCGTGCTCGCGGCACCATTTGAGGGCTGCGAACTTGCCGTCGATGCCGCGCTGGCCGAATCCGGGGGCTATTATCACGCCGTCGAGGCCTGAGAGGCGCTCGGTGGCGTTGGCATCGTTGAGCTTCTCGGAGTGGATGTAGATGAGGTTGAGTTTGTGGCCTGCGTATGTTGCGGCGTGGAAGAGCGACTCGTTGATTGACTTGTAGGCGTCCTGGAGTTCGACGTATTTGCCTACGAGACCGATGGTGACGGTGTCGGTGGCGCTGTCGAGCTTCTCGATGAAGTTCATCCAGGGACCCATTTCGGGCTCGCCTTCGATGGGCATGCCTGTCTTGCGGAGTACGATTTCGTCGAGGTGCTGGGCGTGCATCATCAGGGGCACTTTGTAGATAGAGTCGACGTCTTTCGACTGCACTACGGAGTCGGGTGCAACGTTGCAGAAGAGAGCGATTTTGCGTCGCATCTCGGGGCTTATTTCTTTTTCGGTGCGGAGCACGAGGATGTCGGGCTGTATGCCCACTTCCTGCAGGGCTTTCACTGAGTGCTGAGTGGGCTTGGTCTTGAGCTCTTTGGCGGCAGCGATATAGGGCACGTAGGTGAGGTGCACGCACAGGCTGTTCTGGCCGAGTTCCCAGCGGAGCTGACGCACAGCTTCGAGGTAGGGCAGTGACTCGATGTCGCCTACGGTGCCACCGATTTCGGTGATGATGTAATCGTAGTTGCCGGTGTTGCCGAGGAACTTCACGCGGCGCTTGATTTCGTCGGTGATGTGAGGCACTATCTGGACGGTCTTGCCGAGGTAGTCGCCGTGGCGTTCCTTGTCGATAACGCTCTGATAAATGCGGCCCGTGGTTACGTTATTGGCCTTTGAAGTGCGCACGTTTGTGAAGCGCTCGTAGTGGCCGAGGTCGAGGTCGGCCTCGTGGCCGTCTTCAGTCACATAACACTCGCCGTGCTCGTAGGGGTTGAGTGTGCCCGGGTCGATGTTGATGTAGGGGTCGAATTTCTGAATGGTGACGCGCAAGCCCCTGGCCTTGAGGAGGCAGGCAAGCGACGATGAGATGATTCCTTTTCCGAGCGACGACACTACGCCGCCTGTTACGAAGATGTATTTAGGTTCCACGCTCTGCGTTATTTAGCGGTTGTTCTTTACAAAATTACGGCAAATTTACGAATTATTTGCGACAAGAGCAAATTTGGCTGCGGGGGTGTTTGAGAACGGGCTGTAAAATAGGTTGTAGACGAAATAAACAGTGGATTTTAAATTAAAGAACCGTGGTTAAGCTTGCTAAATCATTAGGAAGCTATTGCAAGAATCCAAATAAGCACTAATTTTGCAAATATGGATTGTTGTGGTAACTGACGGCTTAGGAAGTACAGTCACTTGTGGATCGGAAAAGACCGTTGGGGCTTATCGTTTTCGGCGCCCCGCTTGACTTTAACCCCGGTGTCCCGGTGATAGTCAAACCAAGTTTCATCTCTAAACTTAGAAAACTATGAAACAAAAAGAAACAGCTGAAGACTGGGAAAATCTTGCAGATTCGCCTGAAGAATTCGATGCTGCAATAAAGAACTCAGTCTCAGATAATGAAAGAGAGTTCTTTGAAAAGCTCCGACATAAGATTCTTCATGAAACAGCCTTCAGCAATGATGTGCTCATGAAGGACGATGAGAACGCCGATGCCATCTATATCATGCGGGTAGGAACGGATGATATTATGGTGGGACACAACCTTACGGTAAAGGGAAAAGAACATGAGGCTGTAGAACTGGCCGGAGTGTGCTTCGCCATGTCGTATGACCTATATAATTTTCTCGGGTACCATATTACTCTCCAAGAGTGGTTGCGAAAACGAGACTATCGGGGCATAAGATATGACCGTAACCACGACTATATATAAAATGGTGAGGCTTAAAATAAAAGGAATCCCCGAATTCCATATAAGCATACCCGAAGAAGGAGTTATACCGTACCTCCGGCACGGCTTAAGTTATAGATATGATACGCCCCGGGTGGCGTGCACCCGGGGTTAACGAACTTCAAGCCCTCCGGGCTATTTTGTAGACACGAAGCTGTATAGAGAAGAATAAGATAATAGAGACAGACCTATGTGTAGCCGTCGGCGATAGGCCGGAGGCCTTAAAAATCGTTAACCCCCGCAGCTTGCGCCGGGGGCGGCCCCGAAACAACAATGCCGTGCCGTTGTAACGCCAATAGACCCCTCTTACGTCAGAATACGACGTTTATGGCCGGAATCGTAGCGCAGGATTTCAAACTGGAGCATAATGGAGCTGAGATGATACTGAACAGACCCTTGGGCGTTTTCCGGTTCAACAATGCCATACATTTGCCTTGGGATGTGTGGTTTAACGTGGATTTTGTGGCGCAGACTTCGGGTGACGCCGATAATGCCCGTGTAAGGAGTCGTTGGCACTGCGACCTTGGAATCTATAAATCGTTTGCCAAGGATGCGTGGAGCGTGAAACTTCAGCTCAACGATGTGTTCGGTAGCGATAGTCAGCAGTTGACTTCGTACGACGCTTTAAGCGCCGTGAGTGTCAATAAAATTTATGATACGCGCGATTTATCACTGACAATCCGGTGCAAATTCAATGCTGCCAACTCGCGATATAAGGGTGCCGGGGCTGGTAATGCGGATAAAGAGAGGTTGTGAGGTGGAATGAAAATTATACACGGGTTAGCTATTGATATGATTTGCCCCGGGTGATGCGTGTGTTCACCCGGGGCTGGTTGCACAAGCCGGAGGCTTATGCTCCAATTCTTCGTGCACAAGCCGGAGGCTTATGCTCCTAACAGGCCGGAGGCTTGTTCTCCTATTAGAAGTAGAAGTTCATGGTTTTGGGGTAGAAGAGCATTGCGGCGCCTACTTGCTGAGCTACGCTGTCGCCCATTGAGTTGGCTACGATAGCGAGGGCGAAGCGGAGTGCGGCGCTGGGGCCGTTGCCGGTGATGAGGGTTTCGGTGGCCATTACGGGCACGTCGCGCATGATGGCGCCGTGCTCGGTGCATGCTATGTCGAAGCCGGGGTAGCATGTTGCTTCGCGGCCTTTGAGTAGGCCGAGGGGCGCGAGCACCACACCGGGGGCAGCGCAAATGGCTGCGATTTTACCTTTGTGAACTTTGAGGAGGTCGCACAGTGCGGGGTCGGAAGCGAGGTTTGTAGCACCGGGCATTCCGCCGGGGAGAATGAGCCATTCCGAGCCGCCGAAGTCGGCTTCTTTGAAGGTGAGGTCGGCAGTCACGGGTATTCCGTGCGCCCCGGTCACCTGGCGGTCGGAGGTGATAGATACTGATTTTACGTCCATGCCGGCGCGGCGCATGACGTCGATTACCGTAAGAGCCTCGATTTCTTCAAAACCTTCGGCCAGGAAAATAAAGCTACGCATTGTCAGATAGGTTGTAATAGGTTAAGTGTCGGATTCTCGGGGAGAGAGCACGGTGTGTTTATAATTCGATAAACAACAAAAGAGCGGATAGGTTCGGTGGGTAAAAAGGATTTTTTATTATTTTTGTGTTGTGAAAAATAAAGCGATGAATAAAAACTTGGTTATTGTGCCGCTAATTTCGGCATTAATTTTGACATTTGCAAGTTGTGGCAAAACTTTTTTTACCAGCGACGGAGAAACGTGGGGAACGAGCTACCACATTGTCTATGCTTCGGAGCGCGCTCTCGACAGCGAAATAGCTGAGGAGCTGAGGCGTATCGACTCGGAGCTCTCGATGTTCAACCCGGCCTCGACGGTGTCGGCGGTTAATTCGGGCGAGCTCACTGAGGCTACCGAGGATTTCGCCGCTGTTTTCACGCTGGCTAAACGAGTTGCCGAACTTTCGGGCGGTGTCTACGACCCTACTGTGGCGCCTCTTACCGATCTGTGGGGCTTCGGACGCAAGGGCGGCGAGGAACTCCCTGCCGACAGCGCTGTGGCGCGTGTGCTCGCTTCGGTGGGTATCGCTGAGTGCAGCATTGATTCGGCGGGTGTGATACATAAGAAGAGTCGGGCCACCGAGTTCGATTTCTCGTCGATAGCCAAGGGCTATGGCATCGACTGCATTGCCTCGCTTCTTGAGCGGCACGGTGTGACCGATTATATGGTGGAGATAGGCGGCGAGGTCACTGCCCGCGGCGAGAGTCCGCGCAAGGGCCCGTGGCGCATACAGATTGATTCGCCCGCCTCGGGCTCGGGGCATGAGCGGCTCGGGGTGCTCGAACTCGGTCCCGACCGCATGTCGGTGGCCTCGTCGGGCAATTACCGTCGGTTCCGCACCGATTCGTCGGGCAATATCATGGGGCATACCATATCGCCGCTCACGGGCAGGCCTGTGGCAGGACGGGTGCTTGCCGCCACGGTGCGAGCAGCCGACTGCGCCTATGCCGACGCCGTTGCCACGGCGTGCATGGCCGCCGCCGACCCCGACAGTGCCGGGGTTGTGCTACGCCGCGCCGATGTGGCGGGCATGCTTGTGGTGGCCGAGGGCGACTCTCTTGCCCTGAGATATTTCGGGTTTTGAAAAAAATGCTTACTTTTGCACCTCAATAGAATACCAATCATCTAAAATATCACATGGCTGATATAAAAATAGCGGGAATAATGCGCGCAGGCGCTTTCTCGCCTAACCATATAGGCAACGACGCCACTATCTTCAACGGCGTGGCCGAGCAACTGCGCAAGCGCGGGTGCGAGGTCATAGTATATAATGAGGAGCAGTTTATGGCCGGAGCCGTCAAAGAACGTATTATACTCAACATGTGCCGCGAACAGCGTTCGATAGCTCTGCTACAGGAGCTTGAGGACGACGGTGCGCTCGTAATAAACTCGGGCTACGGCATAGAGAACTGCATACGCGAGCGCATGGCGCGCATTTTCATGGGGTCGAACATCCCTTATCCCGACAGTCTGATAGTTAACACCGACGAAGGTGTGATGGGCGCCCTTGCCGAGGCCGGCATGGAGCGTTGCTGGATAAAGCGCGGGGAGTCGCACACGATGCACAAAGAGGATGTGAGCCAGGTGCGCCACCGCCAGGAGGCCCAGGAAGTGCTGCAGGAGTATTTTCTGCGCGGCATAAAGCGTGCTGTGATCAACCGTCACCTTGAGGGCGACCTGCTGAAGTTCTACGGCGTGGCCGGTACGCCTTTCTTCTATTGGTTCTACCCCTTCGAGAGCCACCACAGCAAGTTCGGTAACGAGAACGTGAACGGTTCGCCGCGCCACACCTTGTTCGACGAGGGCTATCTGAAAGCTCTCTGCGCCCGTGCCGCCGACCTGCTCGACGTGAAAATCTACGGCGGTGACTGCATAGTCGATGCCGAAGGCAAGATTACGATAATAGACTTCAACGACTGGCCCAGCTATGCCCCCTGCCGTGCAGAGGCCGCCACAGCCATTGCCAAGAGCGTGATAAGTGAAATCAACGAACGCCAGGCCCGATGAACAAGTACCGCAAATCGACACAGCTGCCCGAGGGCGCTGAGAAATTTCCGTTGCTGCCCAAGCTCCTTGCAACGTCGTTCGGCGCGGGCTTTCTGCCCGTAGCCCCCGGCACGTGGGGTGCCATAGTTGCCATAATACTCTGGCTTCCGCTCTACATATGGGCATCGCCTGCCACTACCGTGATTGTCACCGCCATAGCCACGGTTGTTTACTGCGCCGCCGGCACGTGGGCGAGCAACGAGAGCGAGAAATACTGGGGCAAGGACCCCGTTGTGGCCTGTGCCGACGAGACTGTTGGCCAGTGGATTTCGCTTCTGCCCGTGACCGGACTCTGCCCCTGGTGGGAGATTCTGCTCTCATTGGCTCTCTTCCGTTATTTCGATATTTTCAAACCTCTGGGTATCCGCTCAATGGAGCGCTTTCCCGGCGGCTGGGGCATGATGGCCGACGACATCCTCGCCGGTATTTACTCGGCGCTCATCATCCTGGCTCTTAACCTTTTTGTGCTCTGATAGTTATGGCTGAATTGAAAAGTATAGGCAAGAAGCTTCTCACGAGCAACAACTTCATTATCACCTACCTGCGCTCGATGGTCTCGTCGCAGGCTGCGAGCTGGGTGGACTATGTAGTGTGCTTCCTGCTCTTCGCGCTGACCGGTCTGGGTTCTTTCTGGGCCACGGCAGCGGGCGCATTCTGCGGCGGAGTGGTAAACTGCATTATAAACTATAAATTCACTTTCCGTGCCGAAGGTTGCGACTGGCGCGCCGTGGTTGTGAAATACGCCGTGGTGTGGTGTGGCAGCCTGCTGCTGAACAGCTACGGCACCGAGTGGTTCTATGGCGTGGTCATGAACTGGCAGTGGATTCAGTCGTTCAACCTGCCCGAGAACGTCTATTTCATAGGCTCACGCCTCTTTATAAGCCTCATGGTATCGTGGTTCTGGAACTTCCTTCTCCAGCGCTACGTGGTGTACCGCCCCATGTCGTTCGACCGATATATAAGCGCTGCCCTTGGCGGTAAAACAAATACAGAAAAATAACATGATAAGCATGGATATAAAGAAAAGCAGCAAGGAGGCGCGCGATGGCCTCCAGCAAGGCATTTATGCCGTTATCAACCCCTTTGTGCGCCTCCTTATACGTATGGGAGTGACACCTAATGCCGTGACTACCATAGGACTGTTAGGCAACCTTGCGGCAGCCGCCGTCTTCATCTGGCTTGCCGCCGACGTCGCCGCCGGAGCACCTATCGATTTCAGCCGGGTTACCCTCGCCGGTGCGCTTATCATCGGCTTCTCGCTCTTCGACATGCTCGACGGGCAGGTGGCGCGCCTCGGCAATATGGCGAGCACTTTCGGCGCCATGTATGACTCCGTGCTCGACCGCTACTGCGAGCTTCTCACCCTCGGCGGCATCTCGTTCTACCTCATCAGCTGCGGCAACCTCGCGGGTGCCGTCATCACCTTCCTTGCCCTCGTGGGCTCGATAATGGTGAGCTATGTGCGTGCCCGTGCCGAAGGCCTCGGCATAGAGTGCAAAATGGGCTTCATGCAGCGCCCCGAGCGTGTTGTGGTAACGAGCCTCGCCGCCCTCGCCACCGGCATTACCGGCCAGAACCTCGACCCGACTTCGACTTTCGACCCCAACCTCATACTGGTTGTCGCCATGGGCGTTATCGCCGTCTTCGCCAATATCACCGCATTTGCCCGTCTAAGCCACAGCAAGCGCGAGCTGCAGAAGAAAGCGCTATGAAACTGAGCCTCCCCGCGCGTCGCGAAGCCATATGGTGCGGCATGCTGCTGCTTGTGTGGCTGGTGATTACGGCACTCTTTGTGGGTTTCCGTCCGGAGCACCCTGTGATGGCGCTGCTTATCTTCGCGCTGTTTTTCCTCACCGGCCCTTCGCGCAGGCTTATTGTGGCGCTCGTGCCGTTTGCCCTCTTCGGGATTTCGTACGACTGGATGAACATTGTGCCTAACTACAAGGTAAACCCTGTGGATGTCGAAGGCCTCTACAATGCCGAGAAAAGCCTCTTCGGTATAAGTACGGCTGCCGGCACCGTGCTCACGCCGAACGAGTTCTTCGCCATACACCACTGCACTCTCGCCGACATCTTCGCAGGCCTTTTCTACCTGTGTTGGGTGCCCCTGCCCATAATCTTCGGGCTGTGGCTCTTCTTCACGGGTCGCCGCAATGCCTACCTGCATTTCGCGTTGGTGTTCCTGTTAGTCAACCTCATAGGCTTCACCTTCTATTACATACACCCCGCCGCTCCGCCATGGTACGTGGCTCTGCATGGCTTCGAGGCCGTTGAAGGCACTCCCGGCGATGTGGCAGGCCTCGGTCGCTTCGACGCTCTGACCGGCCTGGGCATCTTTGACGCCCTCTATGCGCGCAACTCCAATGTGTTTGCCGCGCTGCCGTCGCTGCACTCGGCATATACGCTCGTGGCCTTTATCTATGCCGTGCGCTACCGCACCACCGTGGCATGGAAAGTGGCACTCGGCGTCGTTACCCTTGGCATTTGGTTTACGGCCGTATATTCGTCGCACCACTATATTATAGATGTAATGGCGGGCATAGCAACGGCCGTAGCGGGCACGCTGCTCTTTGAGTGCGTACTTATGCGCATCAAGCCTTTTGCCTCATTTATAGAAAAATACACTGCCTATATCACTCCCTCAAAGAATTGATAAAGTGGAAGATTATTCCAAATATGAAATAAAGCCCGATGTGCTCAACTACGACGACATCAGGCAAATGGTGCCCAAGCTCGACGGGCACCCCAAGCTCGTGAATTTCCTGCTCCGCTTCCTCTCGGTGGATAAGGTGAACGCCGTGCACCGTGCATGCTGCGACACCCCCGGCCCGCGCTTTGCGCAGAGGCTTATCGACGAGCAGTTCAAGATAAAGCTGCGCATCGACAATGAGGAAATTCTCGACCACCTCCCCGAAGGCGCTTTCATAACTGTCAGCAACCACCCCTTCGGCGCCCTCGACGGCATTATCCTCATAGATTTAATAGGGCAGCGCCGGCCTGAGTTCAAGGTCATGGTCAACATGATTCTCAATAAAATAACGGCTATGCGCCCCAACTTCATCGCCGTCGACGCCTGGGCCTCCGACGACCCTGCCAAGCGCGCCATATCAGTTGCGGGCATACGCACGGCGCTCAAGCAACTCAAGGAAGGTCAGCCCGTGGGCTTCTTCCCGGCGGGCGCCATGAGCAAGACCACGCTCCGCAACGGGCTCCAGGACCGCGAGTGGCAACCCTCGGTGCTCCAGATAATACAGCGCGCCAAGGTGCCTGTGATACCCGTATTTTTCCACGGAGGCAACAGTTGGTGGTGCAACTTCCTCGGGCATGCCTGCTGGCCTGCACGCTCGCTGCGCCTCCCTGCCGAGGTTTTCCGCAAGGTGGGCACCACCATGCACGTGAGCATAGGCGAGCCGATTTCGGTTGAGGAACAGGCCAAATATGCGACCCCCGAAGCCCTCGGCGCCATGCTGCGAGAGAAAACCTACGCTCTGCGCGACCTGAAATAAATAATGAAAAACTCCGACTCCTCATATAAACAATCGCTTAAATCGCTCGATACCGAAGAGCGCATCGACCTGGCCTTCTACCGCCCGATAGGTTATGCCTGGGCACGGCTGGCGCGGCGCCTCGGCATAGGACCCAACGCCATTACCATTGCCTCGATTTTCTTAGGCATAGGTGCCGGCGTTGCCTTTTATTTCACCGATTTTTGGGTGAACGTGGCGGGCATAGTGCTGCTGGTGTGGGCCAACTCGTTTGACAGCGCCGACGGCCAGCTCGCGCGCATGACAGGGCAATATTCACGCCTCGGTCGCATCCTCGACGGGCTCTCGGGCGACATATGGTTTGTGACCATATACGTTGCCATATGTCTGCGCGAGAATTATTCGTCGCCTTTCTTTGCCGCGCACCCGTGGCTGATATGGCTTATAGCCGTTGTTGCCGGTGTGTGCCATGCCAAGCAGGCGGGTATGGCCGACTACTACCGCCAGTTCCACCTCTATTTCATAAGGGGAGAGGAGGGCAGCGAGCTCGACTCGTGCGACTCCTTGCGCGCGCGGCTGCGCACCCTCTCGTGGCGGTGTGATTTCTTTGCCAAACTCACGCTCTGGTTCTATGCCAACTATACTGCCAACCAGGAGATAACCTCGCCTGCCATGCAGCGGCTCCGCGCCGAGTTGCACCGCCGCTACCCCGACGGCAAGATTCCGGCAGCTTTCCGCCGCGAGTTCCGTAACCTGAGCCTGCCTTTGATGAAGTATACCAACATACTTACTTTCAACTGGCGTTCGATAGCCCTTTTTGTGGCCGTTCTCTCGGGCCACCCGTGGCTCTACTTCGTGTTTGAGCTCGTTATTCTGAACAACCTCCTTATATATATGGTGCAGCGGCATGAGGCTATGTGCCGCTACCTTTGCTCTCAACTCAAAACGCTATGAAACTGCGATCGCTTCTTTTGACGGCTCTCTTTATAAGCTCTCTTTCGGCTCTTGGCCGCACTTATCATGATGCTGCGGCTTTCGGCTTCTACGGGCATGTGAAGGAGGCCTTGGAGAAAAATTATTATGGACAAAGCAAGAGCTACACACCTGTAGAGTATAAATTTGGTACTGACGGTGCTGTGCTTGAGGCTGCATCGCTCGGTCGAAACATTACGGTCAGACGGAATAATGTGGGTTATATTATGGAAATAGAAGAAGTGACCATAACGAACACCCGTAAAATATATAAGTATTATTTTGACGCGTTTGACAGGCTCTCACAGGAACGATATGATGCGACAGATGCGAGGTATGTTATCAACACCGACTATTATTATTCCGGTAAAAATGTGATTAAGGAGACTTATCCCGACAAAGGCCCAAATGGAGACCCCAATAATCTTCATACATGCGAG
Organism: uncultured Porphyromonadaceae bacterium; assembly: GCA_947573485.1. Lineage (GTDB taxonomy): Bacteria > Bacteroidota > Bacteroidia > Bacteroidales > Muribaculaceae > CAG-873. The sequence continues at coordinate 87,000 of CANPGB010000011.1, forward strand.
TATAGGGATATAAAGACTGATTCACATGACAACTGGGTGAGCCGTGCTGTGTATGTAGACGGAAACTATGCCCGTCGGCAGGAACGCACTATCACTTATTGGGATGACGATAAGGCGCCTGCGCAGGTTGAAAAGCCGAAGGTGGCTGTCGCCGACGGGCAGTCGTGGCTTTCTATCGGACGAAATATAGCGCACACATATAAATATGATACCGAGGCCGAGTATGCTAATGGCCGGGAGGGTACAGCTAAAACGGTCAAGGATAAGGGTATCAAAATCAATGTAAACCATTCGGGTTATGGAGTTGTCACTTTTTACGGCAAGAAAAGCGGCAGCAGCGGTATTGTACCTGTGGCCGGGCCATGGAGTGGTGACTACGACGGAAGCAAGCTCACTCTTACCAAGGGTTATAAAGATGTGGCTGTTACACCTGTCACCTTGCAATTGCTTGAGGTGAAGACCGTGAAAAAGAAAACCGTTATAAAATTTCTGCTTGACGGCAAGACTGTTATCACGGCTACCGAATGCAAGGCTCTGTAGTGAAAGCCATAATCTTCGATTACGGAGGCACTCTTGACTGCCGTGGCGACCACTGGGCGGTGATTATCCGCCGTGCGTGGCAGGCTGCCGGCCTTGATGTGCCGCTCGACGACTTCTGCCGCGCTTATATATATGGTGAGCGGGCGCTTGCCGCCGAAGGGGTGGTGGCTCCGACAGACACTTTCCTTGAACTCATGCGGCGCAAGGCCGCGTTTGAGCTTGAGTGCCTCGGGCTTTATTCCGAAGAGCTTGCCGAGGCCATAGCTCAATACTGCTACCGCCACGCCCGCGAGTGTACAGCCGAGGCCGCTGAGGTGCTGCAGGCGCTGGGCGAACGCTACCGCCTTGCTCTAGTGAGCAATTTCTATGGCAATCTAAAGAGCGTTCTTGCCGACTTTGGTCTTCTGCAATTTTTCCCGGTGGTTGTTGAAAGTGCTTCGGTGGGGGTGCGCAAGCCAGACCCTCGCATCTTCGGTCTCGCTCTCGAGGCTTTGGGTATCGAGCCTGCCGAGGCTCTTGTGGTGGGCGACTCGGTGAGCAAAGATATTCTTCCGGCACAAAGTCTCGGTTGCGAGGCCGTGCTTATCAAAGGAGAGCCATGGTTTTATGAGAAAGAGCAAACTGCAAGGTGCAAAGCTGTCAAATCGCTAAAAGAACTGCTCTTGCCTTGTTAACCTATCTTTACATAAAATGGGCTATAAGGGCTTGATTTTAACATGTGTTTTCAAAAATCGGGCTAAATTAGCGATAATTCACAATATTTCACCTTTTTTGTGCTAAGAATTTTTTTGCAGTCTGCCTAAAACTTACTACTTTTGAGCCGTGAAAATGCGAGGCTCTGCGGCCTTGCGCGATTTCACTTCTCTAAACATTGGAAAATCAGTAAAGTAAAATAACTAAATCTATTAAAAATGAGCGAAAGTATCGCAAAGCCGGCAACCGGTAAGCTCGGCGTGATGGTAGTAGGCCTCGGTGCCGTTACCACAACTTTCATGACAGGTGTGCTTATGACCCGCAAAGGTCTTGCCAAGCCCGTCGGTTCAATGACCCAGTACGACCGCATCCGTGTCGGCGAAGGTGCAGACAAAAAATACCTCAAATATAACGAAATCGTTCCTATCACCGACCTCAAGGACATTGAGTTCGCAGCATGGGACGTTTACCCCGCAAACGCTTACGAATCGGCTATCAACGCTGAAGTACTCAAGGAAAAAGACATCAACCCCGTCCGTGAGGAACTCGAAGCTATCAAGCCCCTCCCCGCAGCATTCGACCACAACTACGCAAAGCGCCTCGACGGCG
>CANPGB010000012.1 GCA_947573485.1 uncultured Porphyromonadaceae bacterium
TGAGGATTTTTTTGCGGCGTGCGCGCGATGCAACGTGGTTGACTGATCTTGGCATATTTCAGAAGTTTTTGAATGTTAGCGGCAGCGCCATTTTGCTGCTCTTCGGGCTAAACACTCGGTTAATAATGAAATTATAGAATCACGAATTAAACTTGGTGCGTTTCTTCTCTGTGGCGAAGATTACTTCATGCCCAGAAGAGCCTTTACGTTGGCGGCGTCTACGCGTGCTACCAGACCGGCGTGGGTAAGGTTGCGTTTCTGCTTCTTGGTCTTCTTGGTCAAGATGTGGCTCTTGAACGCGTGTTTTCTTTTGATCTTTCCTGATCCGGTAAGGGCGAACCTCTTTTTGGCACCGGAGTTAGTTTTAATCTTTGGCATTGTTTTGTTTGTTAAATGTTAATTCGAGTTGTATAACCGTGTGGCCAGCTCGTGGCCGATTATTTCTTTTTGGGGGTGAGCATGATAATCATGCGCTTGCCTTCAAGCTGAGGCATCTGCTCAACTTTGCCGTATTCCTCAAGGTCGTTGGCAAAGCGGAGGAGGAGAACCTCGCCCTGCTCCTTGAAGAGTATCGAGCGGCCTTTGAAGAACACGTAGGCTTTCACCTTGGCGCCTTCCTGAAGGAAGCCTATGGCATGCTTGAGCTTGAAGTTGTAGTCGTGGTCGTCGGTCTGGGGGCCGAAGCGTATCTCCTTGACAACGACTTTGGTCGACTTGGCCTTGATCTCCTTGGCTTTTTTCTTCTGCTGGTAGAGATATTTTTGGTAGTCGAGAATCTTGCACACCGGCGGTTCGGCATTGGGCGAGATTTCAACGAGGTCAAGCTCCTGCTCTTCGGCTATCTTGCGGGCCTCGTGAATGGAGTAGATGCCGGGGGTGACGTTGTCGCCTACGAGTCGCACCTCACGTGCACGTATGTGCTCGTTGATGTTGTTGGGCGCCTGCTTCTGCTGGCGCGGGTCGCGGCGCATTGCCGGGCGGGGTCCGTTGTTGGCGGGGCGGGGAGCTCCGGGGTTGTAGGGCGGTTTTTTATCCATTCAGGGTGCTTGGTAGCCTTTAATTAATATGAGGTTTTTAGTTATTGATTTATCATTTGATTGACTTCGTCGGTCAAATGCGCTGCAAAGTTAGCAATTTTCATCGAACCGAGGTCACCTTCGCCGGTTTTTCTTACCGAAACTTCGCCATTTTCTGCTTCTTTTTCGCCTACAACGAGCATATAGGGCACTCGCTTGAGCTGATTATCGCGTATTTTGCGGCCGAGAGTCTCGTTGCGGTCGTCGATAGTGAGGCGTATGTCGGCCTTCTCAAGCTCGGCGGCAACATTGCGGGCGTAGTCGAGATATTTGTCGCTCACGGGGATGATTACTGCCTGCTCGGGAGCGAGCCAAAGCGGGAAGCGGCCTGCGGTGTGCTCAAGAAGCACGGCCACGAAGCGCTCCATCGAGCCGAAGGGCGCGCGGTGAATCATCACGGGGCGATGCTTGGCATTGTCGCTGCCGGTGTATTCGAGCTCGAAGCGCTCAGGCAGGTTGTAGTCTACCTGAATTGTGCCGAGCTGCCAGCGGCGACCGATGGCGTCTTTCACCATGAAGTCGAGTTTGGGGCCGTAGAAAGCGGCTTCGCCAAGCTCGGTGCGGGCGTTGATGCCTTTTTCGGCGCAGGCCTCGATGATAGCCTGCTCGGCCTTGTGCCAGTTTTCGTCGCTGCCTATGTATTTTTCTTTATGTTTGGGGTCGCGCAGCGAAATCTGTGCCTCGTAGTTATCGAATTTGAGTGCCTTGAATATATAAAGGATGATATCCATTACTTTCAGGAACTCATCTTTAATCTGGTCGGGGGCGCAGAAGATGTGTGCGTCGTCCTGCGTAAAGCCGCGCACGCGGGTCAGGCCGTGGAGCTCGCCGCTCTGCTCGTAGCGGTACACGGTGCCGAACTCTGCAAGACGCAGAGGCAGGTCGCGGTAAGAGCGGGGCAGGGCACGGAAAATCTCGCAGTGGTGAGGGCAGTTCATGGGTTTGAGGAGGTATTCCTCGCCTTCTTCGGGGGTATGAATGGGCTGGAACGAGTCCTTGCCGTATTTTGCATAGTGACCCGAAGTTACATAGAGCTGCTTGTTGCCGATATGCGGGGTTATTACCTGTAGGTAACCGTATTTCTTCTGAATCTTGCGGAGGAACTGCTCGAGGCGGTCGCGGAGAGCGGCGCCCTTGGGAAGCCACAGAGGCAGGCCGGCACCCACTTTCTGCGAGAAAGCGAAGAGTTCCATTTCCTTGCCGAGCTTGCGGTGGTCGCGCTTCTTGGCTTCTTCGAGCAGCGCGAGGTATTCGTCGAGCATGGCCTTCTTGGGGAAGGTGATGCCGTAGACGCGCACAAGCTGGTTGCGCTTTTCGTCGCCGCGCCAGTATGCGCCTGCGAGGCTTGTGATTTTCACAGCCTTGATAGGAGCTGTCGAGGGGATGTGTGGGCCGCGGCAGAGGTCGGTGAATGAGCCCTGACTATAGGTGCTTATGGTGCCGTCCTCGAGCTCGGAGATAAGCTCGCACTTATATTCCTCGTTGCGGTCGCCGAAGAGTTTGAGGGCGTCGGCCTTGCTGATGTCGGCGCGCACAATCTGCTGGTCCTGCTTGGCGAGCTCGAGCATCTTGGCCTCGATTTTGGCGAAGTCTTCAGATGTGAGCTTGTGCTCTCCCGGGTCGATGTCGTAGTAGAAACCGTTCTCGATAGCCGGGCCGATGCCGAACTTCACGCCGGGGTACAGCTCCTGAAGCGCTTCGGCCAGGAGGTGGGCCGAGCTGTGCCAGAAAGCGTGTTTGCCTTCGGGGTCGTCCCACTTGAAAAGCTTGATGGCGGCATCGCTCTCAATAGGGCGGGTAAGGTCCCACTCGGCGTCGTTTACCGAAGCGGCCAGCACTTCGCGCGCCAGGCGAGGGGATATGGATTGAGCAATCTGAAGCGGGGTTACGCCTGCTTCAAACTCCTTGACGGTATTGTCGGGAAATGTGATCTGTATCATATCTATTTCGTTAACAATCAGCTCAATAGCCGCTTCTGCGCGCAATTGGGCTCAAAATCAGGGGCAAAGATACGATTTTTTTTTCAAATAACAATCATCTTTGCCTCTGATTTTGAGCCCGTGGACGAAAACAGGCGGTAATTTTCAGCCGCCTGCTTCCGTCATGCTATTTGTCGTAGCGCAGGAAAGCTCCCGATAGGTCGAATTTCATGTCGATTCCGTTCGACAGCTCCACTTCGTAGCCTTTTCGTTCTTTTTCAAGGCCTACGATTTTGGTGCCGGGGTGATTCTTCTTCACATATTCGCTCACGCCCGCAGGCACGAGAGAGGAGGGCACTGCCTTGCTGGCCGAGGTTTCCACGTTCTTCCAGTTGCCGTTGCGGTCGAACGATACCTCGGTACCGTCGGTGAGAATTACCTCATACTCGTCGATGCGGCCGAGTTCCTTTTCAATTTTGACGAGGCTGACTTTCGACTTGAAGTTCTGGCTGAGAGTAGCTTTGGCAGCTTCGGGAAGCACAGAGTCGTCGTGCGCGTAGGTGTCGCGTGCCTGGGCGCCGATTGTGACAGCCACGATGAGCGAGAGAATAAATAGTAAACGTTTCATAGTCATTCCATTTTATAATGTACTAAATTATAACGCTTTGCTTGCGGCAAAAGATTTCGAGCCCTCTCTAAAAATAGCTAAATTCGGCCTCGGGGTTTGGCTGTTAGGGTTTAAAAGCGTATTTTTGCACGTTAAAACCAATCAGCTTGCAATTGTGAACACTCCCAAACGCATAGCGGTGCTTGGCGCCACAGGTTCTATAGGTCGCCAGGCCCTCGACATCATAGCTGCCCACCCCGAACGTTACCGGGCCACGGTGCTTGCCGCCGGCCGTCGGGTCGACGACCTCATATCGCTCGCATCAATCCACCGGCCCCGTCTGGCGATTATCGCCGACGAAAGCCTCCTGCAGCGTCTGCGCGAAGCCCTTGCACCCCTCGGCATCGAAACCGCCGCCGGCCCCCAAGCCCTCGCTTGCTGTGTGGAGGCAGATGACGTCGATACTGTTCTCACAGCAACCGTAGGCTACAGCGGACTTGAGCCTACTGTGCACGCCATACGCGCGGGCAAAGACATCGCGCTGGCCAACAAGGAAACCCTCGTTGTGGCCGGTGAGCTCGTCAACCGCATGCTCGCCGACTCGCCCACACGCATTTTCCCCGTCGACTCCGAGCACTCTGCCGTAGCCCAGTGCCTTTGCGGCGAAGATATCTCGCGCGTAGAGCGGCTGCTCATAACAGCCTCAGGCGGACCCTTCCGCACCTGGGACGCCGACCGCATAGCCCGGGCCACCGCTGCCGACGCCCTCCGTCATCCCAACTGGAACATGGGTGCGAAAATCACCATTGATTCCGCTTCGATGATGAACAAGGCCTTCGAGATTATCGAGGCCCACCACCTCTTCGGCATAGCTCCCTCGCGCATCGAGGCCGTGGTGCACCCGCAGTCGATAGTGCACTCCATGGTCGAGTTTACCGACGGTGCCGTCAAAGCCCAGCTCGGCGTGCCCGACATGCACCTGCCCATAGCCTACGCCTTGGGCGAGCACACCCGTCTGGCCGCTGCCTCGAAGCCGCTGCGCCTCACCGATTACGCCACCCTCACCTTCGAGGAGCCCGACCCCGTGCGCTTCCCTTGCCTCGGTCTGGCGCAGTATGCCCTCGAGCGCCGTGGGACTGCAGCTTGCACCATAAACGCCGCCAACGAGATTGCCGTGGCAGCCTTCCTGCGCGGGCAGATTGCCTTTGGCGACATATACCGCACTATCGAAAAAACTCTTGCTAACACGAGCTTTGTTGCCTCGCCCGACTATGCCGACTATGTGGCCGTCAATGCCGAAGCGCGAGCCAAAGCACTTGAACATATCTCTTAATGGACATCCTTATCAAAGCCCTGCAGCTTGTTCTCGCCCTCGTGATTCTCGTCACGGTGCACGAGTTCGGCCACTACATCTTCGCACGCATCTTCGGTGTGAAGGTCAACCGTTTCTACCTGTTCTTCAACCCCTGGTTCTCGCTCCTGCGCTACGACCCCATGAAAGGCACCGTCGACCTCTTTGCCCGCAACGGCGAGAAAGGTGCCATAACCCTCCGCGCCGGAAAACCCCGTGAACCGCGCCCCGACGGTAAGACCACCTGGCGCGACACCATTTACGGCCTCGGCTGGGTGCCGCTCGGCGGTTACTGCGACATTGCCGGTATGGTCGACGAGACCAAGAGCGCGAGCGACCTCGCTTCCGAGCCACAGCACTGGGAGCTCCGTGCCAAACCGGCATGGCAGCGCCTGTGCGTTATGGTGGCAGGCGTGACCCTGAACTTCGTGCTCGCTATCATTATATATATAGGTATAGCCTTCCACTGGGGCGACGATGTTATTCCCTATCAGGCTATGACCGAGGGCATGGATTTCAGTCCCGAGCTGCAGGATGCCGGCTTCCGCAACGGCGACATCCTCCTCGCTCTCAACGGCGAGCCCCTCGATGCTACCGACTACTCCCTTGCATGGGATATGATGCAGCCCGGCGCACGTGTCGACGTACTCCGCGACGGCGATACGGCCACTGTAGTAATCTCTGAAACCCTCCTGCGCACCGTTGCCACCAAGGGCAAGGACTATGTGCCCATGGCCGCCCGAATCCCCGTTTTCGCTGCCAAGGTGCTCAACGGCGAGCCCGCAGCTGCCGCAGGCATAAGCCCCGGCGACCGTATCCTCACCGTCGGTGCCGACACCGTGCCCACTATCACCGAGTTCCTGCCCTCGCTGCAGGCTCACGCCGGGCAGACAGTGCCGATGCGCCTCCTCCATGCCGACGGCTCTTCGTCGCTCACCGACATCACCGTCTCTGAGGCCGGAAAGATTGGCATACAGATGCTCTCGCCCCTCGAAATCTTTGACCGTCAGACTATCCACTACAATATCTTCCAGTCCGTTCCCCGAGGCTGGGAGATTGGCACCGACCGCCTCGCAAGCTACGTGTCGTCGCTCAAACTCGTCTTCACTAAAGAGGGCGCCCAAAGCATCGGCGGCTTCGGTACCCTCGGCGATCTCTTCCCCACGCAGTGGAACTGGTACACCTTCTGGCAGATTACGGCCTTCCTCTCCATTATCCTGGCCTTCATGAACATAATTCCCATACCCGGTCTCGACGGCGGATACACTCTCTTCCTCCTCGTCGAGATTGTCACCGGCCGAAAGCCCTCCGACCGCTTCCTTGAGGTGGCCAACATGTGCGGCTTCGCCTTCCTGCTCCTGCTGCTGGTCTATGCCAACGGCAACGACATCTACCGTTTCTTCATTAAGTAACTATGATTAAGACACTCACACTGCGGCGAGGTAAAGAAGAATCGCTCGACCGCTTCCACCCCTGGGTATTCTCGGGAGCCCTCACACGCATGCCGCGCGAAGACGAGGGAATAGAGGAGGGCGACCTCGTGGCCGTGGCTGCTGCCGATGGTCGTATTATCGGAACAGGCCACTTTCAGATTGGCAGCATCGCCGTGCGCATGCTCACCTTCGACCCCGAAGAGGCTATCGATGATGCCTTCTGGCGCCGCCGCCTCGAGCAGGCTTTCGCGCTACGCCGCGCCCTCGGTTTACCCTCGGAGGCTACTACCGGTTTCCGCCTCGTGCATGGCGAGGGCGACTTCATGCCCGGCCTCGTTGTCGATATCTACGGCGCCACGGCTGTGGTGCAGGCGCACTCGCCGGGCATACACTTCGCACGCAAGACCATAGCGCAGGCCCTCGTCGATATGCCTGACCTCGGCGTGAAGAGCGTTTATTATAAATCGGAGACGACTCTCCCCTACAAAGCGCATCTCGACCCCGAAAACGGTTATCTCATCGGCGATTTCATATCTGATACCGCTCTTGAGAACGGTCTGAAATTCCGTATCGACTGGCTTCGTGGCCAAAAGACCGGTTTCTTCGTTGACCAGCGCGATAACCGAGCCCTTGTGGGCCGCTACAGCGCCGGGCGCTCGGTGCTCAACATGTTCTGCTACACCGGCGGTTTCTCGGTGTATGCCCTTGCAGGCGGTGCCCGTGAGGTTGTGTCGGTCGATTCCTCGGCGAAAGCTATCTCGCTCACCGACGCCAACATGGAGCTAAACTTCCCCGGCGACTCACGCCACACATCGCGCGCCGAAGATGCATTCAAATACCTCGACAACATGGAGGCCGGGCGTCACGACCTCATTATCCTCGACCCTCCCGCCTTCGCCAAGCACCGCAGCGCCCTCCGCAATGCCCTCCAGGGCTATCGCAGGCTCAATGCCAAGGCTTTCGAGAAAATTGCTCCCGGTGGCATCCTCTTCACATTCTCGTGCTCGCAGGCCGTTACCAAAGAGCAGTTCCGCCTTGCCGTGTTCAGCGCCGCTGCACAGAGCCGACGCCGCGTGCGCATCCTGCATCAGCTCACGCAGCCTGACGATCATCCTGTGAATATTTATCATCCCGAAGGCGAGTATCTCAAAGGTCTCGTGCTTTACGTTGAATAGAAAATGGCCCGTAAAAGAAAAGAACTTCCCCTGCTGGAAGATGTAGAGATAAGCGACGTGGCTGCCGAGGGCAACGCCCTGGCGCGCGTCAACGACATGGTGGTATTCGTGCCTTTCGGCGCTCCCGGCGACCGTGTCGACATCAAGATTGAAAAGAAAAAGAAATCGTACGCCCAGGGGCGCATCGAGGCTTTCCGCGTCAAGAGCCCCCTCCGTCAGGAGCCGCCTTGCAAGCACTTCACGGTGTGCGGCGGTTGCCGCTGGCAGCACTTGCCATACGACTATCAGCTCAAATGCAAACGCCAGCAGGTGGTCGACGCCCTCGAGCGCATAGCCAAAGTGCAGCTTCCCGAAATTCCCGAAGCGCTCGGCAGCAACAGGATCTGGGAGTACCGCAATAAAATGGAGTACACTTTCTCCAACAAGTGCTGGCTCACTTTCGAGCAGCTCCGCTCGGGCGAGGAATTCCCCGACCGCGATGCCGCCGGTTTCCACATCCCCGGCTCTTTCGACAAGGTGCTCGACATCGGCCGCTGCTATCTCCAGGACGATATCTCCAACCGCATGCGTCACTTCGTCAAGGAGTACGGCAAGGCTCACGGCCTCCCCTTCTACGACCTCAAGGGCCAGAGCGGCTTCCTCCGCACCATGATGGTGCGCATCGCCTCCACTGGCGAGATTATGGTGGTTCTCTCTGTAGGCGAAGACCGCCCCGACGAGCTCAAGGAGCTTCTCGATGCTTTCCTCAAGGAGTTCCCGGAGATTACCTCGCTCATGTATGTGGTAAACACCAAGGTAAACGATACTATAGGCGACCTCGACATCAAGCTCTACGCAGGCAAGGAATATATAGAAGAGGAAATGGAAGGTCTGCGTTTCCGCGTAGGTCCCAAATCGTTCTATCAGACCAACTCGCTGCAGGCCTACGAGCTCTACAAGGTGGTGCGCGATTTCGCCCGTCTCACAGGCTCTGAACTCGTCTACGACCTCTACACAGGCACGGGTACTATAGCCAATTTCGTAAGCCGCCGTGCTCGCAAGGTGGTGGGTGTGGAGTATGTGCCCGAGGCTATCGAGGATGCCCGCATAAACTCGGCTGTCAACGGCATTGACAACACCATTTTCTTTGCCGGTGATATGAAAGATGTGCTCACCGACGCTTTTATCGACGAGCACGGCCACCCCGATGTGATGATAGTAGACCCTCCCCGCGCAGGCATGCACGCCGATGTGGTCGACACCATTATGCGTGCCGAGCCCCCGGTGATTGTCTACGTAAGCTGCAACCCTGCAACCCAGGCCCGCGACCTCGCGCTTCTCGATTCAAAATACGCCGTCGAAGCCGTGCAGCCCGTCGACATGTTCCCCCACACGCAGCACGTCGAGAACGTGGTGCGCCTCGTGCGCCGCGCTCAGCCCTTGGCAAGCGTGGAATTATAGTAAGCCGCATTGCCCGTAACCTCCTCGCCTGCAAAGGCGGGGAGAGCGAAAGGCGTATCTTCCGACGGCAGCTCTATCTCGGCGAGAACAAGGCCGCTGTGACGGCCGTGGAACTCGTCCACCTCCCACCGGAGGCCTCCCTCGGCGGGTACTATATAGCGGGTTTTCTCCACGAGGGTCGAGCCGCAGCACCTCTGCAGCATCTCCATGGCGTCGGCGCGGGGTATCATATACTCCCACTCGCCGCGCACAGCTCCCTCGTTACGGCTCTTGACGGTGAGCCATGCTCGCTCGCCCGACACGCGCACACGCACGGTAGCGTCGGGGTCGGTGCTCAGATATGCTTGGGCAAGTTCTATGCTCGCCACAGCCATGGTGCGGTAACTATCGTCGCGCACCAGAAATTTACGTTCTATTTCCTGTGCCATATCGGCTGTAAAATTAATAAAAAATTACGGATTCCAATTGACCTGCGCCCGACTCTCTGCAATTCTTAATGCTCTTCTCCTGGCTATTCTCTGTGCTTCGGCACAGACTGTAGGCAGCACTCTCGTGCGCGGCATTGTGCGGGACTCCCTCTCGCTCGAAGGTCTTCCCTATGCCTCGGTTACGGCTGTCCCGAGCGGTACGGCAACCGTGGCCGACAGCCGCGGTATTTTCGAGTTTCTCATCCCGCAGGGCACCCGGACGATGGTAGCTTCTTCGCAGGGCTATGCCCCGAAAACGGTGCCTGTAGTGCTTTCGAGTCATAACCTCTATGATATTCAGCTCGTGCCGCAGGCTACCGAACTTAAAGAACTTACCGTAAAGAAACAGCGCTACTCCAAACGGAATAATCCTGCCGTCGACTTCGCCCGCCGCCTCAAAGAGAGCGGTAAGGATTCCGACCCCAAAAGGCACCCCGAGTACTCCTACGACCGCTATGAGCGTATAGTGCTTGGCCTCCACGATTTCGACACTACGGCGCAGAGCTTTGCCATGCGCAAGCTGCCTTTCCTCATCGAGCACGTAGATACCTCCGAAATCTCGGGCAAGCCCGTGCTGACGCTCTCGCTTAAGGAGTCGGCGAGTACCGAACTATGGCGTGGCTCTCGCCACCGCACTCTCCTGCGAGGCTCCCGTTCGGAGGGTGTCGACGAGTTTATCGATCAGGAAAACGTGCACACAATGCTCTCCGACGTCCTCCGCGAGGTCGATCTATATCAGGCCGATATCAAACTCATGCGCAACACTTTCGTGAGTCCGCTGTCGCCACTCGCCCCCGACTTTTACCGCTTCTATCTCGTGGATAGCGCAGCGGTCGTGCCCGGCAGCCCCGACCCGCATATAGCCCTCGCCTTTTATCCGCGCAATAAATCGTCGTTCGGCTTCTCGGGCCACGTCTATGTGCCGGCGGCCGACAGCTCGATGTTCATCTCACGCATAGAGATGCACGCCCCCAAGGATATTAACCTCAACTTTGTGCGCGACCTCAACATACTCCAGACCTACACAAAGGCTCCCGACGGCTCCCGGCTCAAGGAGCGCGACGATATGGTGCTTACACTCAGAGCCATGCCTAATACCCCTGAAGTGTATGTCTCGCGCAAGATAGCGTACACCGGCCACAGCTTCGAGAACTCGGCGCTTGCCGACAGTCTCTTTGCCGACCTCGGCGAGACTCACCGCCAGGCCGGAGCCGAGGGCCGCGACTCGCTCTTCTGGCTCGCCGAGAGGGTAGAGCCGGTGCAGGATGCAGAAGACCGCGTGGGGCTGCTCGTCGACCGTCTCCGCGCACGCAAGGGCTTCTATTGGGGTGAGAAGATTCTCAAGATTCTTGTCAACGGATACGTAGCCACGGGGCGCGACAGCAAATTCGACCTCGGGCCCGTAAATACCCTCGTGAGCTACAACTCCTTCGAGGGGCTGCGTCTGCGTGCCGGGGGCATGACAACGGCAAATCTCTCGCGCCACTGGTTTGGCCGTGCTTATGTGGCCTACGGTTTCCACGACCGCAAATGGAAATACAACGCCGAAGCCGAATACTCTTTCCGCGAGAAACACTACCACTCGCGCGAGTGGCCCGTGCACTCGCTCCGCCTCTCGCACCGCTACGATATCGACCGCCTCGGCTCGCACTACCTCTACACCAATGCCGACAACTTTGTGCTCTCGCTCGCCCGCATGTCGGACCGTCGCTTCTCCTATCGCCGCGACACACGCCTGCTCTACACCCTCGAGCTCGCCAACAACCTCAGCATAAGCGCCTCGGCCACCCACTCGCGGCAGGAGGCTACCGCAACGCTGCCCTTTGTGCGGGGCAACGGGCAGATCCTCAGTCATTTCAGCGGTACTGCCTTTGAGGTTGAGCTCCGTTTCGCTCCCGGCGAGCGCTTCTATCAGGCTAAATCGTACCGCCTACCCGTCAATGCCGATGCGCCCGTTATCACCCTCCGTCACCGCTATATGCCAAGCGGCCTCTTCGGAGCCGGTTTTGGCGTAAACCGCACGGAGCTGACTCTTTCAAAACGCTTCCGCCTCTCGATACTCGGCTCCCTCGACGTTGCCCTCGAAGGCGGTCACGTGTGGGATAGCGCCCCTTTCACAGAGTTGCTAATCCCTAACGCCAACCTCTCGTACACAATACAACCCCGCAGCTTCGCCCTCCTCAACCCCATGGAATTTATAAACTCCAGCTACGTGGGGTGGCACGCCACGTGGCAGCTCCGTGGCGCCCTTTTCAACCTCATTCCCGGCGTCCGTCGCCTCGGCCTCCGCGAGGTGGTGAACTTCAGCGGCATGTGGGGGCACCTCGCCGATAAATCGAACCCGCTCAAAAACACCTCGCTTCTACTCTTCCCCGAAAACTGCGGAACAGTGAGCATGAACAAACCCTACATGGAACTCTCGGCAGGCATCGACAACATCTTCAAAATCCTCCGCATCGACTACGTGTGGCGCCTCAGCTACCTCAATGTCCCCTATACAATCGACCGCCACGGCGTGCGCGTCGCCCTCCACTTCACTTTCTGATTATTTTCTTCAGTTCTTATCCCTATTAACTGTTCTCGTTGATGCGCCTATCTGCATCGGTATGAACTCCAACGCCAACATCAACTGGATTGTCGCCGGTCAGCCGCGAGGCCGCCGCCTCAAGGTCATAAAATTATTTTTTAGGCCGTTAACACTCAAAGCCTTGTATAATTTGTTATAAAGATGTAAATTTGTAGTCTAAAAACTTCAATATATGGCAATGACTATTAACTCATCCCCTGTACTTGTTGGGGAATCGGCTCGCGCTTTCGTTGAAGAGGCTGAGCGCAACGGCAAGTTGCCAACGCCTCGCTTGTCGGCAGAACGGGAAGCCCAGATTGCGGAGTTCCTCCGCAAGTCGCGTGCCTTTATATTCCCTCCCAAAGACAAGAAATAATGGCTTCTACGTTCAACCAGACGGCACTGTTACCGACCCGAAAATTGTTAGACCCAGCAAAAATGAAGCTGCCAATGCCGAGGCTCTGAGACTCGTAAATACTCTGCCGAAATTCCGTGTCAAATTCTTTACACCGAAGAAGCACCGCATAGGTTATACTCTGCCTATAACTTTCAGAGAGCCGGGTGCTATCTACATAAGAGGAAATGAAGCTGAATAACTGCACTTACATAACAACCACAGGGCAATTATTCAAACTTGTCCCCTTTCTGCTATTTGCCATATTATGTTGTACTCCCGAAGCTCTTTGCCAATCATCATTTAAGTTGGTTAAGAAGAACGGGCATTACTACACTGAAACTGCCGTAAACGGTAATGCCTCTACTCCCATATTTGTTGAGACAGGTTTTCACGGCATGGTAGTCAGCGAGGACTGCTACAACAAGCTGCTCGCTTCGCTGCCGCTCTACGAAATCACGCTCGACAAGGAGGAACACCTGCGTACTGACAGAACTACGCGAAGAATAGCGAAACTGCTTAAAGGCAAAGTGCCCGTTGGCGATTTGACTTACGAAGGACGTATCTTTGTGGTTGATACAGACGAGGAATATATTACTTTGCCTGTGAATCTTCTTAAAAACGAGACCGACACCACGAAATCATTAATCCGTTTTGACTTCAAGAAGAATGTGCTGGATTTTGTTTCACGACAAGAAGTCAATCTTAACAAGATGCGCACTTATACTCTTGTGGAAAATGACCCGATGCCGATTTTTGAGGCGACAATGGAGCTATCCGATGCATCAGGCCACCAGTTGACTAAATCCGGCAAGTTTAATTTTGACCTTGGCAATGGTTCAAGTGTATTCTTTTTTAGAAAGACTATGCTCCCTGTACTGAAAGAGAATAAATTCAAGTTGCAGACGTCAAGAGATAAGTCCGGCAACATCATCGGTCAGGGTATTTTTGCAGGTTGGTGCAAAATAGGTGATAAATCCAATACGGGATTTTCAATCGGCATCACAAATATAATTGAGGATACCGATGAATTAGGGTGTGTTGGCCCTTCATTTTTCAAAAACGAAATTGTTATTCTTGACCCTAACAACCATTTGATTTATTATAAATAACTCTTTTTGTGTTTCGGCGCCACCGCGCCGTCGAGCTTGTAAGCTCGACCCGTCGAGGGCGTATATCGCTAACATTGACAGCGGTGTTCCGGCTGCACAGGACACAAGGCTGCAATTCTATGGCGCATCATCAGCAGTTCGGGCAATAAGATAAAGAGAGCGAAGTCATCGACGAAGTCGCTTTCGTTGCAAGAACACCTGCTCGAACACCGCACCGACGGCCCCGACGCTTTCGATACCCTCTACATCGGTTGCGAGACTGTTCGTGCCAATGAGGGCAGAGTTGAGCTTGCTCAAACTATGCCGACTGCAGCCGAACTTGGGCGATAGCCAAATTCCCTTACCGCGATGCGTTCAACCTCTCGATG
The DNA here is from genome assembly GCA_947573485.1 of uncultured Porphyromonadaceae bacterium. Classification (GTDB taxonomy): domain Bacteria; phylum Bacteroidota; class Bacteroidia; order Bacteroidales; family Muribaculaceae; genus CAG-873. The sequence continues at coordinate 13,909 of CANPGB010000012.1, forward strand.
TCGGGGGTGCTCTAAAAAAATCTCAAAATTTCACTCGCGAGTGAAATTTTTATCGTACCTTTGCGTTATATAAGAAACATAACGCAAAATGAACGAAGTTGAACTCTACCTTATTAACGAGGGCGAGAATTGCACAATATACACTTTGCAATTCCTCCGTGATACGGAAAGTGAATTTGAAAAATTTATTTCCAAATTCATAAACAATGCTGAATACAGCGAAGATTACTCTCGTATTGCAGCGGTCGTATCACGAATTGCCCGTACCGGGGCACAGGAGCGATACTTCCGGCGCGAGGGCAAGGTTAACGACTCCGTTGTGGCGTTGCCGGTACTTGCTTCAAAACTACGGCTATACTGTCTGCGCCTTTCGGATAAAATATTAATTCTCGGAAACGGAGGCGTTAAGAAAACTCGCACCTACGAGGAAGATGCCAACTTGAAAGCATACGTTATGACCTTACAGAAGTTCGAGAAACTTCTAAAAGAGGGTGCAAATGACGGCTCGGTGACAATCACCGAGTCAACAATAGAAACCGACAATATTTTTGAGTTATGAAACGCACTGCCAAATCTCTCGATGAAATGCTCGGTAAAATCCCCGAGCCGATAAAGAATGAAACCGAACTTTCATTTGAAATTTCCGACCGTATCTACGAGCTGATGAACGAGCGCGGACTTTCAAAGAAGCAGTTTGCCGATGCTCTCGGTCGCCGTCCGAGTGAAATTACCAAATGGTTGAGCGGACAGCACAATTTCACTATCGCCACCCTCGGTATGCTCTCCTCATTTTTCGGACAACCAATAGTTACCGTTGGATAATAGCTTTTAAGTATGGCTCAAATTAACGATTTCCTCTCACTTATTGATTTTGAGGCAATGCGCGGCTATTGCATGGCAAACGGCAAGTCCGTCCGCTATGCAAAAGGAGATCGTTTTGTCGAAGAAGGGCAAATAGGGAGGTACGTTGGCTTTGTGACCTCCGGCTATTTCAAATATTGTGTACTGACTGCGAAAGGAGATTATGCTGTAACGGGATTCACATTTAAGGATGAATGTATAGTGGACTTTACTCAGTCATTCTTATTTGATAAGCCTTCCAAAATTTCAATAGTTGCCGGATGTAATGCCGAAGTGCTACAAGTGCCGTTAAAGCAATTAAGGGATTATATCTCGGAGGCCGTTCCCGGTCTGATATCACATATTTCTGCTGTATGTCTGGAGGAGGCATACAGCCGTTATCTTAGGCTCTATCAAAAAACGCCGACAGAGCGATATCTTGAACTTGTCGAGAAATACCCCGAATTTATAGAGCAAGTTACGCTTCGTGACATTGCTTCCTATCTTCTTGTCACACCAATTTATTTAAGCCGCATACGGAAAAAATTGGGCAAATGACGCCTTCATAAACTTTGTTTTACGCCAAAGTAGTATCTTTGGACTAACTTTGCCGAGCAAAAAAGTAATCGCAACTATGGCAAGGTTATTCATATCAATACTTCTACTTACAGCGCTCCTTTCATCTAAGGCCCAAGGTATTACCGGCAAGGTCATTGATGAAAACAACACGCCTCTCGACTTTGTAAATGTTGTTCTTATAAATAAGAATGACTCAACATTTATCTCGGGCACAATCACCAACGAAGACGGCAATTTTCTTTTTGAGGACGCTGTTAATGTTCCGGCTTTTCTCAAATTCTCATCTATCGGCTATGCCACCATTTCAAGGGATATACCCCCGACAGGCAAGCTTGGAACAGTCACCTTGACTCCCGAAAGCGTGATGCTCGGTGAGGTGGTTGTTAAGTCTGACCGCCCTGTTACCGCGATCAAGGGCGATGCTCTTGTCACAACCGTTGCAGGTTCGCAACTTGAACACGCCGGAACAGCAGAAGACGTATTAGTTCAGGTGCCTATGGTGGTTGGCCGCGACGGTGCCTTTGAGGTTTTCGGCAAAGGTTCACCTGCAATATATATAAATGGCCGTTTGGTTAGGGACTCCAACGAACTGATGCAGATAAGTTCGGCTGATATTAAGAACGTCGAGGTTGTCACTAATCCCGGCGTCAAATATGACGCCTCGGTAAAATCGGTAATCCGTATAAGCACCAAGCGACCGCAGGGAGAGGGATTCAGCGGCCTTTTGCGCTCCGTTCTGAAGGAGAACAAATATTTTGTTAACTCAAATCAAGCGAACTTCAAATACAGAATCGGTGGCTTGGAAGTATTCGCCAATTTCGGTGAGGCCACTGCCAAATTCCAAAGCAACCAATACGGTGTATCTAATTCATCTCTTAACTGGGAAGAAAAAATCACGCAGACCGGCTATGGAAACGTAACCGATTGCTTCGGCAAAGCGGGATTCTCATATATGTTTAACGAAAGGCATTCGATTGGTGCATACTATGCCAACGGCCTCTCTAATGACAAGACGCATCATACTTACCTCACAGACCTTTCAGTCAACGGTGATTTCTTCGATGGTGCGACAAGCACCAGATCCGGGCTTACAAAGACATTACCCAAACACGGGGCTAATCTATATTATAATGGCAAAGTCGGAGATTTGGGCATTGACTTCAACACGGATTATATGTGGCGGAAATCAAGGTCTAATGTCACCGTTGACGAAGTCAGTGTTAATCAGGGCAGTGCGCTAATTTCATCTTTCGGCACCAACAGGAGCAGAATGTTCGCCGAAAAACTTGTGTTAAGCTATCCGCTTTGGAAAGGCGGTATAGAGGTCGGCGAAGAATTTGTGTCGTCACGCTTTTCATCGGATTATATGACTGATGCCGAAATAATAGATAATGCCGATACACGGGTTGACGAGAGCAATATCGCCGGTTTTCTCGACCTCCGGCAGACTTTCGGCAGGTTCAGCCTCGGCGCCGGATTGAGATACGAGCATGTGAAATTTGACTACCTTGAAAACGGGCAGAGGAATGAAGACCAAAGCAAGACATATAACAACCTCTTTCCCTCTTTCTTTATGTCGACAACGGCAGGTCAGGTGCAGCTTTCATTGAGCTACACAAGCAAGACTCAACGCCCCAATTATGGCGATTTGGACGGCACCATTGACTACATCAACCGTTTTACACTCCAAGGGGGCAATCCCTATCTCAAACCGGAGAAAACGCATACCGTTGAGCTTACAGGGGCATGGAAAAGAATTTTCGCACAGCTATCTTACACGCTCAAAAAAGACCCTATCATATCCACCACAAAGCCTTACGGAGATACCGGCGAAATCAAGCTTATGACTCTTGATAACTTCCCCGAGATACATTCAATCAGAGCCTTTATCGGCACCAGTTTCAACGTAGGAATTTGGGAGCCGCGAATAAACCTCGGCATAACTAAGCAATGGTTCACCATAGATACATGGCAAGGGCGTAAGCACCTTAACAATCCCCAGGGTATGGTTCAATGGCAGAACGCAATCCATTTGCCTTACGATATATGGTTGAATGTGGATTTGGCATGGGAAAGTGCCGGCAACGATAGGAATATGCAACGCAAATCCTGCTCATATATGAACGCAAAGTTTTACAAGGCTTTCTTTAACAATAGTTTCAGTGTCACAGTAGAGGCAAATGACATCTTCAACAAGCGTAATTACGGTGTGACAACATTTAGCCGTGACATAACCCGTTATGTATGTGTCACTGATTTAAGCCGTTCATTTTACCTGACACTTCAATACACGTTCAATTCCACCCGTGACCGATACAAAGGTCGTGGCGCAGGTGCAAATGAAAAGAATCGTTTCTAATAATATCTGTTTACAACTATGAAAAAATTAATCGTCGCAATAGTCTTGACTATCGCAGGTGTGGTTGCAAATGCAGCTCCTCATTGTTGCTATTTTAGTAATGAAGGGAATAAGGTAACCATAATCTTCACCGATGAAGATGCTGTTGGAGAATACATAATCTCTGATGTCATGCTTTACCCCATAGAGGGTGGTGAGGGTTATGAAGCCAACTCGGCAGACACCAACGTCACCGACGGCGTTGCAAAGGTAACGCTTACATTTCAGCACCTTACAAAGTTCTCAAATCCTATCATCAAGTTAAGCATTAACGGAAAGGAAGCGGAGTTCAAGGTTGCTATATTAAAAGGGACTTGGCGATAACAATGTTTTAACCCGAAACAAATAATTCATGCAAGAAAGGAAGTCCTCGGCAGCGATTGTCGGGGATTTTCTTTTTGTGTTCCTGCGACACCGCGCCGTCCCGCCATCGCGCTTGTAATCTCGACCTGTCGAGGGCGTATATCGCTAACATAGACAGCGGTGTTCGGCTCTATCCTCTAACGACTCCTAACTCCTAACTCCTAACCCCTAACTCTCCGCGAGTTTCTTCAGCAGAATCTCACGGAACTGGTAGTTTTTCAGTCCCCAGCGGGGTGCTATGAGCAAGTCGGCGGGAGCCTGCGCCACAAAGCGGTCGAGGGCAATCTCGGGGCGCAGCCGTTTCAAGAGCCTCACACAGAGTGCGGCATAGTCATCAGGGGTAAAGAGGGTGAGCGATAGCCCCTCGGCATACATCTGCGCCAGGCGCGTGCCGCGTAGCACCTGCAACTGGTGGAATTTGATAGTTGACACGGGGAGAGCATTTATAGCGTCGACGGTAGCCGTCATCATTTCTTCTGTCTCGCCGGGTAATCCGAGAATCAGATGGACTCCTACGGCGAACCCGGCTGCGGCGGCACGGCGTATGGCATCGGCGGCTGTGGCGGCGCTGTGGTGGCGGTTGATGAGTTCGAGTGTGCTGTCGTGCATGCTTTCTACCCCGAACTCTATCATTATCTCTTTACCGCTTTCTTTGCTAAGCCTCACAAGCCGGTCGAGGAGTGTGTCGGGCAGGCAGTCGGGGCGCGTGCCTATTATTATGCCTAAGGTCTCGCTGTCGGCCAAGGCTTCCCTGTAGGCCTCAATAAGTTTGGAGTGAAGACCGTAGGTGCCTGTGTACGACTGAAAATACGCCAAATAGCGCATCGTGGGATATTTGCGGGCAAAGAAAGCCTTGCCGCGGGCGAGCTGACCGGCAACGCCGAGCGCGTTTTTTGCGGCATCGGGGCTGAATGCGGCATTATTGCAGTATATGCAGCCGCCATGGCCGAGGGTGCCGTCGCGGTTGGGGCACCCCAAGGCAAGGTCTATAGATATTTTCTGCACCTTACCTTCGAAGCGTTCGGCCAGGAAATCGGAGTATTCGCGGTAGTAGGGATTCATAGCGGGCGCGAGGCTTTCGCCATAAGCAGGGCGTCGGCTATGGTGAGGGCCGCCATGGCTTCTACCACAGGGATAACGCGCGGAGCTACGCACGGGTCGTGGCGTCCGCCGACATTAAGTGTAACCGTCTCTCCCTCGTCATTGATTGTAGTCACGGGGAGGGGGAGGGTGGCTATGGGTTTGAAGGCTACTCTGAAATTGATGTCCTCTCCGTTGCTTATGCCACCTTGAATACCGCCCGAGTGGTTGGTGCGCATGCGTATCCGGCCGTCAGAGTCGCGGTAAGGGGTGTCGAGGCACTCGCTGCCGCGCATCGAAGCTGCGCCAAAACCGAGTCCGTATTCAAAGCCTTTGGCGGCGTTGATACTCATCATGGCAAAGGCGAGCATTGCCTGCAATTTGCCGAATACAGGCTCGCCCAGGCCTGCGGGCACCCCTTTCACGGTACACTCCACTACGGCACCTATGGTGTCGGCCTCGGCTTTGGCCCTGCGTATATCGTCGGCAATAGACGGCGGGCAGGTGGCTTTTATGCTTATGCCCTCTTTCGCAAGCAACTGCATAGCCAGAGCTCCCGCCACAACACGGGCCGCCGTTTCGCGCGCCGAGGCTCTGCCTCCGCCGCGGTGGTCACGGAAGCCATATTTGGCAGTGTAGGTATAGTCGGCGTGGTTGGGGCGGAACGAGTGGCGCAGCACATCGTAGTCGGCGCTGTGTGCATCACTGTTTGCAATGGTGAAGGCTATGGGTGTGCCGGTAGTGCGCCCCTCGAAGATTCCCGATAGGAAGTTCACGGCGTCGCTCTCGCGGCGACTGCTCGTCAGCTGTGATGACCCCGGCCGACGACGTCGCAACTGGGCATCGATATGCTCGAAATCAACGGTCAACCCCGCGGGAAAACCGTCGAGCACGCCTCCTATGGCAGGGCCGTGGCTCTCGCCGAAATCGGTGAAACGCAGTATGTTGCCGAACGTATTCATTGGGTGAGGTCGGCTGTGCTCGCGCCCACGAAGTCAATCAGCGTTTCGGGCGCTATTTTAATCTGAAGCCCCCGCACCCCGGCGCTCACATATATGGCGTCGAAATCTGTGGCCGTGTTGTGGAAAAATGTGCGCAACGGTTTCTTCATACCGATAGGGGAGCAGCCGCCTCGTATATATCCCGTGAGGGGCAGAAGCTCTTTCACGGCTATCATCTCGGCCTTTTTATCACCGGCTACGGCGGCGGCCTTCTTCAGGTCGACCTCCCGGTTGCCGGGAATAACGCATACGAAGAGACCTGTGCGTTCACCCCTCAGCACGAGGGTCTTGAACACACAGTTTATGTCTTCGCCAAGCTGTTCGGCCACATGTCCGGCATCGAGATGCTCCTCGTCGACCTCGTAGGGGACGGTGTCAAACCCGATACCGGCGGCCTCAAGCAGCCTTACGGCGTTGGTCTTGGGGTGCTTGCTCTTGGCCATTATTCGTTTTCGATGAGGAAGCGCTCGGCATCAAGTGCTGCACGGCAACCCATGCCTGCCGCCGATACTGCCTGCTGGTAAACGGGGTCGGCAACGTCGCCGGCGGCGAATACACCGGGGATATTGGTGGCGGTGGAGTGGGGTGCGGTCTTTATATAGCCGCCCTCGTCAAGCTCCACAGCTCCGTCGAGGAAGGCTGTGTTGGGGCTGTGACCAATGGCAAGGAAGAAGCCGTCGACGGCAATGTCGAATTCGTTCTCATTCTCGGTGCCCTTGTTGCTCACAAGGTGTGCGCCCTCAAGCATGTCGGTGCCGAAGAGACTCATGGTCTGAGTGTTGAAGAGCACCTCGATTTTGGGGTTATCGTGTACTTTCTGCTGCATGTATTTTGAGGCGCGCAGATAGTCTTTGCGAACAATCATATACACTTTTGATGCAAGACCTGCAAGGTAGATAGCCTCTTCGCAGGCTGTGTCGCCACCGCCTACAACGGCCACGGGGCGCTTGCGGAAGAAGAAACCGTCGCAGGTGGCGCAGGCCGATACACCCATGCCGAGGTATTTCTGCTCATCGTCGAGGCCAAGGTAGCGGGCTGCCGCACCGGTGGCTATGATTATGGTGTCGGCGGCTATGACGTGACCACCGCCGTTGACCTTGACCATGTAGGGGCGCTTGCTGAAATCAATCGACGTTACCTCGCCGCTGATAGTGAGCAGGCCGAAGCGGGTGGCCTGGGCTTTGAAATCTTCCATCATCTTGGGGCCTGTAACGCCGTCGGGGTAGCCGGGGAAGTTCTCCACATCGGTGGTGGTGGTCAGCTGACCGCCCGGCTGCACGCCGTCAATCAGAATCGGGTTGAGGTTGGCACGTGAGGTGTATATACCTGCGGTATATCCGGCAGGTCCTGAGCCTATTATGAGGCATTTGGTGGCGAGTTCGCTCATATCGTTCTATGGGTTATGTTTTTTTCTATGTAAAGGCTTACCGCAAATCAATGATTTCGGCGGCGGGGTAGCGCGAGGCATCGTAGCGGAAAGCTCCGGCGCTCTTCTTCGTTGAGGGTGTGATTTTATCAATCATGAGCTCAATGCGGCGGTCGTCGGCGAAGTCCACGACTACGGCGCTTGGCCATGAGGTGGCGGTGTCGATGTGCACTATTATCTTTTCGATGCCGGAGGTCTTGTCGCGCGGAGTGAGCTCGACACGGGCACGTCCGCGGCTGTCGGAGAGGCGCCGCGCAGTGTAGAACGAGCCGGGGGAGGTGAGTATGGCAAACGGATTGGCAGCCATCATCTCTTCGGCATCGGGCTCGGTAACACTCACTTCCTGCGACGATTTAATCAGCGTCCACTGTGTCTTGCCGTCGAACCATACTTCAATCTGCGGAGTGTTGAGGGTGAAGGCATTTCCTGCCATGAGGGCGTTGCCCTGCAGCGGATGCTCTCCGGCAATGGTGAATACGGCCTCCACCGAGGGCGAGGCACTGAATTTGGCTCTAACCTTGTCGAGGAGCTGCGTGGCTGTTACAGCCGCCGTGCAATGAAAGGCGGCCAATAGTGCCAAAAGTACTGCTGTATAGCGAAAAGAGGTTCTCATAACTTTATAACACGCACGTGCGCGAGGGGTTCATTCAAATAGGCGTGCCACCTCATCGGGTGTCATGAGCACGTCGCGCGGTTTGGCTCCCTTGGCCGGGCCTACGATTCCCATTTGCTGCATCTGGTCCATGAAGCGTCCGGCCTTGTTGAAGCCTATCTCGAATTTACGTTGCATCATGGTTATGGACGCCTGCGACTGCGAGGAGATAAACAGTGCACAGCGCTTGAACTCCTCGGTAACAGCGCCGAAGTCGCCGGAGGGTGCATCGGAGCCGTCCTCTGCCGGAGGCTCGGGAAGCTCGTAGCACGAGATGAAGCCCTGCTGGCCTCCGATGTGGTCGCATATGCCCTCAACCTCGGGAGTGTCGACGAAGGCGCACTGCACGCGCTCTACCACGCCGTTCATCATTGTGAGCATGTCGCCGCGACCGATAAGACGCTGTGCGCCGGGGCGGTCGAGAATCGTCTTGCTGTCGACGCCCTGCGTTACCTTGAAGGCTATACGGGCGGGGAAGTTGGCCTTGATCATACCTGTAATGATGTCGGTAGAGGGGCGCTGGGTTGCGATAATCATGTGTATGCCCACGGCGCGCGCCTTTTGGGCAATGCGGCATATGGGGTGTGCCACATCCTTGCCGGCAACCATTACAAGGTCGGCATACTCATCCACTATAACCACGATGTAAGGCAGGAAGCGGTGACCCTCCTCGGGGTTGAGGCGACGCTGGGTGAAGCGCTCGTTATATTCCTCGAGGTTTCGCACTCGTGCCGCGCTGAGCAGGTTGTAGCGGTTGTCCATTTCCACGCACAGCGAGTTGAGGGTAGCGATTACTTTCTGCGGGTCGGTAATCACGGCCTTCTCCTCTTCGGGCAACTTGGCAAGGAACTGCTTGTTTATGGTCTCGAAAAGCGAGAACTCGACAGCCTTGGGGTCGACGAGCACGAATTTGAGCTCATCGGGGTGCTTGGAGTAGAGCAGTGAGGTGATTATACAGTTGAGGCCTACCGACTTACCCTGGCCTGTGGCACCTGCTACAAGGAGGTGGGGCATCTTGGTGAGGTCGGCCATATAGATGTCGTTGGAGATAGTGGCGCCGAGAGCCATGGGCAGGCGCATGTTGGTGTGGGTAAAGGCTTTTGACTCTATCACCGAGCGCATCGACACTATCTGCGGCTTGCGGTTAGGCACCTCGATACCCACGGTGCCTTTGCCGGGAATAGGGGCGATGATACGGATGCCAAGGGCCGAGAGGCTCATGGCAATATCGTCTTCGAGGCTCTTGATTTTTGCTATGCGGGTACCCTGGGCAGGCACAATCTCGTAGAGAGTCACCGTCGGGCCAATGGTTGCCTCGATACGCTGAATCTCAATATTGTAGCTGCGCAAAGCCTCTACGATGAGTTTCTTGTTGGCAAGCTGCTCGGCCTCGTTGATTTCAACTGTCTTCGAGCGCTCTACAAGCAAGTCGGTGGGCGGGAAAACATAGTTCGAGTGCGAGGCGCGGGCATCGTAAGGCTGGTCGAGGGTAATGTGATCGCCGTGACGAATTTCAGCACGGGGCTCCTCGGCAGGCTCTTCTTCGGCAGATTTGTTTACGATAATGAGCTCAGGCTCACCGGTAGGCGTGTCAGCGGGGACCGAGACCACAGGTGTCTGTGTCTCTGCTGCGAAAGCTGCCACGCGCTCGGGCTCTTCGTCGTGCACCTCGAAGTCGTCGAGTGCCACGGCAGGCATGAACGGTGAGCGCTCGGGGTTCGCGGGTTCCTCTTCGGCGGTCTCTTCGCTGTCGTCGAGTTCGTCGCCGGTGCCGAAGCTTTCGCTTTCTTCTTCCTCCTCTTCTTCAGGAGTGTTGAGATTATCAAGGCTGGGCGACGGTTCTGTACGCTCCTCATTATCAATTGTCTCACTTATGATAGGAGCTTGAGCGGGTTTGCGCCGCGAGACTTTGGCAAGAAGAGCGAAGAAACGCTTGAGAGGATGCAGGAAGACAGCAACCATTAGTCCGACCAAGAGCAGGGTCACGCAGTAGGTGCCCAAGGCTCCTGTATATGTCATCAGCCACGAATTGATATAATGGCCGTGACCACCGCCAAGATTGAAAATACCTTCACGGTTCATTGAGAAGAGGCCTACGATAACCGATACTGCCGCCGTAGAGAAGAGGCAGCGGAAGGTGAAAGAGAAGAAGTCTATGCGGTGTACACGCATCACGGCAAGGCCGAGCATGAACACGTAGAAGGCAAGGATAAAGGAGCCTAAGCCGAAGGTGTTGACAAGCAGAAGCTCGGCGAGCTTGGCGCCGAAGGGGCCTCCGGCATTGCTTACCGTATCGCCCGACTCAACCATTTCCTGGATAGTGCGCCCGTGGATAACGCTCTGGTCGGCTGCGCTGTTGAAGATAAACGAAATGCCGCATACGGCCATAACTATTGCGGCCAGGCACAGGAAGATGCCAACACCCAGGTGGGTGCGGTAGTCTTTGAGAAAATCTATGAAGGTATATGATTTTTCTTTTCGCACTTTGCGGCGCGGACGCGGGCCTGCCGGGTCGGGAACGGGGCGGGGTGTGCCTTGTTTTGCCTTTGCTGTGCGGGGGCGGGGCGTGCGGGGCTGAACGGGAGCTCCGGCCTCGCCGCCGAGATATTCGTCTGTTTCAGAAATAGTGTTTCGCATCGGGTGATAATGATTGGAGAGTGGCTTGAAAAGGTGGTGCTCAGAGAGCGGCGAGAGCGGCGATTTCGGCAATGGGGTCGGGGGCGCCGAATACAGCGCTACCGGCAACCACAGAGTCGGCTCCGGCTTCGGCCACAAGGCGTCCGGTAGTAGTGTTGATACCTCCGTCAACCTGAATCAAAGCTTTAGAAGATGTACTTGAAATCAAGTTCTTCAATTCTTTGATTTTCTTGATTGTATGTTCTATGAAAGACTGGCCTCCGAAGCCGGGGTTGACGCTCATGAGGAGTACCATATCCACATCTTCGATAATATCCTGAAGCATGGCTACGGGAGTTGCCGGATTGAGGGTGACGGCGGGTTTCATGCCTGCCGCACGTATGCTCTGCACGGTGCGGTGCAGGTGTGTGCAGGCCTCGTAATGAACGTTCATTATCGCGGCTCCGCAATCGCGTACGACACCCACGTAACGGTCGGGGTCTACAATCATGAGGTGCACGTCGAGGGGCATGTCGGTAAGCTTCGACACGGCCTTGATTACCGGGAAGCCGAAAGATATGTTGGGGACAAAGACTCCGTCCATCACGTCGCAGTGAATCCACTGCGCGCGGCTGCGTCCGAGCATCTCGATGTCGGAGGCAAGGTGGCCGAAGTCGGCCGAGAGTATCGACGGGGCTACTATCATCAGTGTTTCTTTTTGAAAGCGTTATAGAGAATGTAGATTATGCAGGCGCCGAGCAGGCAGAGACCGGCTATTGTGAGGTAGCCGTTGTATTTCTCTACCGTTTCGTAGAGGTCGGCAAGTGCCACATGCTGTGCAAGCCACCAGCCAAGACCGGCGAGGATAGCGTTCCACACCATTGCGCCGAGGGCGGTGAAGAGGCAGAACACCCAAATGTTCATGCGGGCGATGCCGGCGGGGATAGAAATGAGCTGACGCACAGCGGGTATGAGGCGGCCGATAAAAGTGGATACGGCTCCGTGTTTGTCGAAGTATGCTTCGGCTTTCTCTACTTTGGCACGGTCAATGAGGCAGGCATGGCCAAGACGCGAGTCGGCGAAAGCGTAGACTATCGGGCGACCGATAAGCAGCGATAGTACATAGTTGATGAGTGCTCCGGCAAGAGCTCCGGCGGTAGCCACGAGCACTATAACGAACACGTTCATGTCGCCGCGCTGTACGGCAAGATAGGCCGCGGGAGGCACCACGACTTCAGAGGGGAAAGGTATGAAAGAGCTCTCTATCATCATGAAAATGAAGACAAAGAGATAGCTGGCGTTGTTTACGAACCAGTCGAAAAACCACGCCGCATTGAGGTAGTCGGTGATTGAGCAGGAGACGAAGAGGTCAAGCATTATTGTCGGTGAATATATATTATCGTACAAAATTACAGAAAATTCCCGACTTTAGTACAATTTGCAGGCCTCTATTGTTCAGACATCCGTTTCTTTCTTCCGTGTGTACGACATTATATAGCGCCAACCGTCGGGCGCCGTAGGAGCTTCGGAACCTGTGAAAAAGGCCCCATCGTAGCCGTGAGCCTCTTCTCCGGCCTTGAAGTGACAGAGGGCTATACCCATGTCAAACAGCGACATGCGTCTGTGCATACTTGAGTAAAAATGAACGGTGTCGCCCTTCACCAAAGCTCGCCATGGCTGGGAGTTGAGTGATGAGGGGGCGGGACGTACCGCGGCGAGCGATTTCCCGAACGAGGAATTTTCGTCGAGCGGTGTGGCGAAGTCATTGTCAAAAAAGAGGCGGACGAAGGGCTTGCGGCTGTCGCTGCGGGCTGCCAAGCGCTCTATGCGCTCCAAAAGGCGTGTGCCTGCGCTGTAGCCGAACGGTACTACAATTTCGAGTTTCTGTCCCTCGGGCCAGTCTTTGAAATCCGCGAAGTCGCCACTTTTGAACGTGCCGCCTATCCAACAGGTTCCCAATCCTATTTCAGTGAGGTTCAGTACAATCTGCTCGAGAGTAAAACCTGCGGCCATGGCGTCGTTGTCGCCGGGGGCCACGGCAAGCATGAGCCAATCGGTGGCGCCTTTGATAAGGCCGTAGCTGCCGGGGCTCTTCACGCCTCCGTCGCCAAAGTGTGCGCGGCGGATAGTGAAGTTGCCACCCAGAGGATTTCGGGCGGAGGCGATAGCCCGGTCTATCTGCGCGAGCTCGTCTGCAGAAAGAGGCGCTTCGGTGAACGTACGCACCGAGCGCCTCTTTTCTATAGCTTTAAGCATGTTCATCACCAACGCTGGTAATGTACTTTGGAGGGCACCCACTTGTCTTTGGGCTCAGGGTTCTGAGCGGGGTGACCCATGGTGATGATGTTAAGAGGGATGATGTTCTCGGGCAGACCGAGGGCGGCTTTCACGTTGGCAACGCGCTCCTCTGTAGGATATACGCCACACCACACGGCACCGAGGCCATAGGCATGCGCGGCAAGAAGGATGTTTTCAGAGGCTGCCGAGCAGTCTTGAATCCAATATTCCTGCCCCGGGCCTTCGATAGCAAGGTTGAGGTCGCCGCACACCACAATTGCGGCAGTGGCTGTGGAGAGGCGTGCCATGGGGTGCGCTGCATCGAGCGAGTCGAGCACGGCGCGCTCTGTAACGGCCACGAAAGCCCAAGGCTGTTTGTTGACTGCTGTCGGGGCTGCCATGCCGGCTTTAAGAATAGTTTCGAGAGTATCGGCGCCAATGGGCTCGGAAGTGAACTGGCGTATGCTCGTGCGGGTCATTATGTTTTCGATAACCGCTTCGGTGCTGTTCGCTCCTGTAGCTGCCGGAGTCTCTTGCTTCTGGCATGAAGCTGCTATCATTAGGGCTGCAGCCGCCATGGCTGTGAATTTGTAGTAAGCTTTCATATGATGTTGTATTCAATTATTTTACCTTGGGCCTCGCTTGCCCGCAGGTCGATAAGCCTTTGGTTTGACGAGCCTCTGAAAATCAACGTCGGGTCTTTCAGCTTCTCGATAAAGGGGCCGTCTACAAGAACATCGGTGAGAGCCAGTAAGTTCACTGTCGCCTCATCGTTTTTCTCCTGTAACTCCTCGAGGGTGAAACCTGTGTATATCCATATGCCGAGGCCGGCCTCACGTATGCGTTTTGCGAGCGAAAGCAGCGCTTCGGCATGGTAGAGAGGGTCGCCGCCGGTGAGGGTGACATTGAAGCGGTTGTAGAGCACTTTCTCCATTATCTCGTCGACAGTCATAGGCTCACCGGCGTCGAAAGGCCACGTGGAGGGGTTGTGGCATCCGGGGCAACGGTGGTTGCACCCGGCGAGATATATTGAAGTGCGCAGGCCGGGGCCGTCGACGCTCGTGCCCTCTACCACGCGCATCACGCGCAGAGTGTCACTCATGCACGATGCGGTCGTTGAGTTCGGCAAGTTTGGCGTTGTTCCAGCGGTCTGTGGTTCCTACGAGGTATCCTGTTATACGCTGAAGCTTGTCGATAGCCTTGCTGTGGCACACGGGACACTCATGGAGGTCGGCCGAGGCATCCTCGTAGCCGCACTCCATGCAGCGGTTGCGGTTGTGGTTTACCGAGCCGTAGCCTATGTTGTGCTCGTCCATAAGGTCTACGATAGCCGAGATGGCATCGGGGTTGTGTGTGGCGTCGCCGTCGATTTCCACGTAGAAGATGTGTCCGCCGCCTGTAAGAGGGTGGTAGGGAGCCTCTACTTCGGCTTTGTGGCGGGGGCTGCAGTGGTAGTACACCGGCACGTGGTTGGAGTTTGTGTAGTAAATCTTGTCGGTGATGCCGGGGAGGATGCCGAACGATTTGCGGTCTTTGGCTGTAAACTTGCCGGAGAGGCCTTCGGCGGGGGTGGCGAGTACCGAGAAATTGTGCTGATACTGTTCGCAGAAATCGTTGACGCGGCTGCGCATGTGGCCTACAATCTTGAGGCCGAGCGCCTGTGAGTCCTCGCTCTCACCGTGGTGCTTGCCTGTGAGAGCTATGAGGCACTCGGCGAGACCGATGAAGCCGATGCCGAGGGTTCCCTGGTTGATTACCGGCTCGATTGTTTCTTCGGGTTTGAGCTTGTCGCCGCCGTTCCAGAGCTTCGACATGAGGAGGGGGAACTGCTTTACGAGGGCGGTTTTCTGGAAGTTGAAGCGGTCGTTGAGCTGGCGTGCGGCAATCTCGAGCACATTGTCGAGTTTGCGGAAGAAGAGGGCGAGACGCTCCTCGCGGTCCTGGATAGGCATGCACTCTATGGCAAGGCGCACCAGGTTGATAGTGGTGAAGGAGAGGTTGCCTCGGCCAACCGAAGTTTTCTCGCCGAAACGGTTTTCGAACACACGTGTGCGGCAACCCATGGTTGCCACTTCGTAGAGGTAACGCTTGGGGTCGTCGGCGCGCCATTTCTCATGCTGGTTGAAGGTGGCGTCGAGGTTCACGAAGTTGGGGAAGAAGCGACGTGCCGTAACCTTGCATGCCAGGCGGTAGAGGTCGTAGTTGGGGTCTTCGGGCAGATAGCTCACACCGCGTTTCTTTTTCCATATCTGTATGGGGAAGATTGCTGTGGCCCCGTTGCCCACACCTTCGTAGGTAGAGTTGAGGAGCTCGCGGATAATGCAGCGGCCCTCGGCCGAGGTGTCGGTGCCGTAGTTTATGGAGCTGAATACCACCTGATTGCCGCCGCGGCTGTGGATGGTGTTCATGTTGTGGATAAAAGCTTCCATAGCCTGGTGCACGCGGCTCACGGTGTGGTTAATGGCGTGCTGCAGCAGGCGTTCTTCGCCTTCAAGGCCGTCGAGCTCTTTCTTTGTATAATCTTTGAGTTCTACGTTCTTGAGGTGCCCGAGGTCTTTGCCGGTGAGCTGCTCGAGGGTTTCGATTTCTTCAATGAAAGAAGAGCGAACGAAAGGCGCGAGATAGAAGTCGAAGGCCGGAATAGCCTGGCCGCCGTGCATCTCGTTCTGGGCGGTTTCGAGTGATATGCAGGCGATGATAGAAGCGGTCTCGATGCGTTTTGCCGGGCGCGATTCTCCGTGGCCTGCTATGAATCCGTACGAAAGGATGTTGTCGAGCGGGTGCTGCACGCAGGTGAGGCTCTTGGTGGGGTAGTAATCTTTGTCGTGGATGTGGATGTAGTTGTGGCGGACGGCCTCGCGGGCTTCGGCAGAGAGGAGGTAGTCGTCGACGAAAGGCTTGGTAGTCTCGCTGGCGAACTTCATCATCATACCTGCGGGAGAGTCGGTGTTCATGTTGGCGTTCTCGCGGGTGATGTCGTTGTTCTTGGCCTCGATAATCTCGTGGAACATGTCGCGGGTCTTGGCCTTGCGGGCAATGCTTCGCTGGTCGCGGTAAGCAATGTAGCGCTTTGCCACTTCCTTGCGGGGGCTGTTCATGAGTTCAAGTTCCACCATGTCTTGAATCTCTTCCACGGTCATGCGCTCGGTACCGCGGGCACCAATACGGTCGGCAATCTTGTGTATGAGGGCCTCGTCTTCGCCGAGGTCTGTGGTGAGCATTGCTTTGCGTATGGCGGCCTTGATTTTTTCTTCGTTGTATCCAACAACGCGTCCGTCGCGCTTTACTACTACCTGTATCATCGGGTTATATTTCTAATGTGGTTGAATTATCGGTAAAAGGTTAAGTTTTCTGACTGCAAAGCTACGCATAATTATCTGCGCTGGCAAATATTTTGTGCTTAAAATTGTTTGTGATTTTTCGTTTTGGAAAACTTTGGAGCGTTGCCAAAATCATAAATAATTAATATATAGCGTATTGCAAAATATTTTGGAAAACTTTTACTACTTGGTGGTTCTTTGATGTTTTCATAAATAGCGTACGGGTACGCGAACCGGGCACACCATAGCTCTCGCTGCGGTGTGCCCGGTAGGGTAAATGATACTTGTGTTAGAGGAGGTTCTTTATCAGCAAACTCCGAGGCCCATCATGGCGTTGGCCACCTTCATGAAGCCTGCGATGTTGGCGCCCTTCATGTAGTTGATGTAGCCGTCGGCTTCCACGCCGTAGGTGAGGCACTGCTCGTGGATGTCGGTCATGATAGTGTGGAGTTTTTCGTCGACTTCTTCGGCCGACCATTGGAGGTGCATGGCGTTCTGGCTCATTTCGAGACCCGAGGTAGCCACACCGCCTGCGTTCACGGCCTTGCCGGGAGCGTATGTTGTGCGCGATTCGATGAAGGCGTCGATAGCTTCGGGGGTGCAACCCATGTTCGAAACTTCGGCTACCATTTCAACGCCGTTGGCGATAAGAGCCTTGGCGTCGTCGCCGTTAAGCTCGTTCTGGGTAGCGCAGGGGAGTGCTATATCCACTTTCTGCTCCCAGGGTTTGCGGCCTGCGAAGAAGGTAGAGCCTGCGAATTTCTCGGCGTAGGGAGCAACCACGTCGTTACCCGAAGCACGGA
This sequence comes from uncultured Porphyromonadaceae bacterium, assembly GCA_947573485.1. Taxonomy (GTDB): domain Bacteria; phylum Bacteroidota; class Bacteroidia; order Bacteroidales; family Muribaculaceae; genus CAG-873. The sequence goes on from CANPGB010000012.1 coordinate 31,264, forward strand.
GTTCGAGCATGTAGTTGATCTTTTCGCTGTCGAGACCGGCGGGGTCGAGGATGTAGCCGTCGGGGCCGGAGATTGTGATAACCTTGGCACCGAGTTCGGTAGCCTTGAGGGCTGCGCCCCATGCCACGTTACCGAAGCCTGAGATAGCTATGGTCTTGCCTTTGATGCTGTCGTTGCGCTGCTTGAGCATGTTCTGCACAAAGTAGAGAGCGCCGAAACCGGTAGCCTCGGGACGGATGCGGCTGCCGCCGAACTCCATGGCTTTGCCGGTGAAAGTGCCGTCGTGCTGGTTTACGAGGCGCTTGTACATGCCGTACATGTAGCCTACTTCGCGGCCACCTACGCCGATGTCGCCTGCGGGAACGTCGCGGTCAGGACCGAGGTTCTTCCAGAGACCGAGCATGAAGGCCTGGCAGAAGCGCATGATTTCGCGGTCGCTCTTGCCGCGGGGCGAGAAGTCGCTACCGCCTTTTGCGCCGCCCATGGGGAGGGTGGTGAGAGCGTTTTTGAAAGTCTGCTCGAAGCCGAGGAATTTAAGGATAGAGAGGTTTACCGAAGCGTGGAAACGGATGCCGCCTTTGTACGGGCCAATGGCGTTGTTGAACTGCACGCGGTAGCCGATGTTGTTCTGTACTTCGCCTTTATCGTCGAGCCATGTAACGCGGAAGGTTACGATGCGGTCGGGTTCGACCATACGCTCGATTATTTTATTACGCTCGAACTCGGGGTGCTGGTTGTAGATTCCTTCAACCGACATAAGCACCTCGCGGACAGCCTGGAGGTATTCTTTCTCGCCCGGGTGCTTGGCCTCGAGGGCGGACATGATTGAGTTGATTTCCATATCTGCTTGTTGTTTCATTTCCCCGCCGCAATCGGCGACGGTTGAGTTTTAGGTTAACACTGGCAAAGATACAAAATAATTGGCTAATGCAAATTTTTTATCACCTTTTTTTTACAAAAAAATTGTGGAAATATGTAAGGTGTGTTATAGGCCTGCTTAGGGTTGAGCTGCCGCCCGCTTGCAAAGTGCCATTAAATATATGAGTTAATGCAGCTCTATCACCTCGCAGTCGCGCATATCGCTACCGTCGATAGTCAGGAGCACGAGCGTGCGTGTTTTGTGCCACCCCTGCTGGCCTGCGGCGCCGGGGTTGATATGGAGCACGCCGAGCTCGGAGTCGTACATCACCTTTAATATATGTGAGTGTCCGTCGATCATCAGCCGTATGCCCTCGTCGCGCAGCAGTTTCTTCATGCCCGGGCGCCATTTGCCGGGGTAGCCGCCTATGTGCGTCATAAGTACTTTAACCCCCTCTACTTCAAAGATGAGCAGCTCGGGGCAGCGGCGTCGCACAGTGCCGCTGTCTATGTTGCCGCACACGGCGCGTACGGGGCATATGCCTTCGAGGCGCATCACAATATCGTAGTCGCCGATGTCGCCTGCATGCCATATTTCGTCGCAATCCTTGAGGTAGAGGGCGAAACGGTCGTCCCAATAGCCGTGGGTGTCGCTGAGTATTCCTATCCGTTTCATTTGGAGTCCTCTCCCCAGCGGGCGCGGTGACGTTGGAGCATTACATCCTCGGCAGGATTGGCGCAAGGGTGCCAGAATTGTTTGCCTGCAATTTCGTCGGGTCGGAACTGCTGCCGCACGAAGTTACCGGGGTAATCGTGTGCGTAGAGGTAGTTCTTGCCGTAGCCGAGTTGCTTCATGAGCGAGGTGGGGGCGTTGCGCAGGTGCAGAGGCACGGGGAGGTTGCCGCTGCGCTCGACTTCGGCCAGGGCTGCATCTATGGCGAGGTATGCCGAGTTGCTTTTCGGCGACTGGGCAAGGTAAATGGCGCACTCCGAGAGGGGTATGCGCCCCTCCGGCATGCCTATCTTCTGCAGGATAGAAAAGGTGGTGTCGGCAATGAGCATGGCGTTGGGGTTTGCCAGCCCTATATCTTCTGAGGCGAGAATCACCATGCGGCGGGCAATGAACTCGGGGTCTTCGCCTCCGGCAATCATGCGTGCGAGCCAGTAGACTGCGGCGTCGGGGTCGCTGCCGCGTATGCTCTTTATGAAGGCCGAGATAATGTCGTAGTGCATCTCGCCGTTCTTGTCGTAGGCCTGCGGGTTTTCTTGCAAGCGCTCGGTGACAACTTTGTCGTTGATAACTATGCTCTCGCCTATGGGTGTCGATTGTTCGAGCAGGTCGAGTATGTTGAGAAGCTTGCGTGCATCGCCACCGGCATAGCGGAAGAGGGCTGTAGTCTCTTCGACGCGAACATTATTTTGCCGGAGAATCTCGTCGGTGCTCACGGCGCGCTCGAGCAGGGTGCGCAGATCGGCTTCTTCGAGCGGGCGCAGAGTGTACACCTGGGCGCGGGAGAGCAAAGGACGTATGACTTCGAACGAAGGGTTCTCGGTTGTGGCACCTATGAGAGTCACGGTGCCGTTCTCGACGGCGCCGAGGAGACTATCCTGCTGCGACTTGCTGAAACGGTGTATTTCGTCGATGAAGAGAATCGGCCTGCCTTGCGAGAACATGCCGGCGGCCTCGCGCTGGGCGCGCTCTATAACCTCGCGCACGTCTTTTACGCCCGATGTCACCGCCGAGAGGGTAAAAAAGGCGCTCTTGGTGGTGTTGGCTATGATACGGGCGAGGGTTGTCTTGCCTACCCCCGGAGGGCCCCAGAGGATAAACGACGATATTTTGCCGGAATCTATCATCCGGCGTATGATGCCGTTGGGGCCGACGAGGTGCTGCTGCCCGATATACTGGTCGAGAGTCTGCGGACGAAGCCGTTCTGCCAATGGCTGATTCATTGTTCGGTAGTATTTTTGAAAAAGGAGGGCTCGCGCCAATGCAGGCGAAGCCCTCCTTACAATGCAAAGTTATGAAATTATTCTTTGGGAGTGAGCAGGTCTTTCACTACATTGTATTTGTCGGTGAAGTAAGCCTGCTTTTCTTTGTCAATGTTGAAGTTAGCGTAGTACATGATCTCGAAAGAGTAGGCCTCGCGGTAGAGCTTGAGAGCGTTCGAGGGGTTGGCGGGATTCATGTTCTCGGGGTCGGCGTCGAGAGCTGCGAGCATCTTGTCGTAAGCCTCGATGGCAGCTGCGTCGGGTTTCTTGCCGTTGCGGGCCACGTTGAGGCCGGCCTGACGCTGGTAGAAGACGGGCACTGCCTCGGCTGCGCGGTCGATGAGGCCGTTGATTACCTCGAGGCCACGGTCGGCGAGCTGAACGGCCTGGAGCGAGTCGGTTTCGTTAAGGGCGGCGTTGAGGTAGCGGCCCGAAGCACCGAAGAGGTCGTTGATCGAGGGGTTCTCCTGGAGTTTGAGGTATGCGTCGTAAGCCTCGGCCGATTTGCCGTACATCTTCTTCTGCGAGTAGAGAGTGGAGAGGTTTTTGAGGAGGTCGCTGTTGTCGGGGTCGTTCTTGGCGGCTACCTCATACTGCACGATTGCGAGGGAGTCCTGACCGATTCCGTTGAGGGCGTCGGCATAGGTCACGTAGTCGTTGGTGGTGAAGTGCTCACCTTTGTGTGCTGCAAAGAACTTGGCGGCGTTGTCGGCGGCAGCCTGGTAGTTTTCGAGCTTGGCCTGGTTGAGGAATACGAGGCGCTGCGACTGGAAGTCGTTGGGGTCCTGTGCGAGGATTTCCTCGGCAACTTTCAGCGACTCGGGATATTTCTCACCCCAGTAGAGGAGCACTGCGTAGCGCGATTTATCTTCGGGGAAGTGGTTGGGGTTCTGGATATACTGGCCGTAGAGCTCCGAAGCCTTCTTCCAGTGGTCGGCCTTGAAGTATTTCTCGGCGAGCTCGCGCTGAGCCATTGCCGAGTTGGGCTGCTGCTGGAGGAGTTCCTCGAGTTTCTGGATACTGTAGTTCTTGTTTACATAGAAATAGGCGTTGGCATATTTCACGTAGCCTTCAGAGTTGGCGGGGTCGTTGAGGATAGCGTTCTCGTATTTTGCAGCAGCGGCGCCGAAGTCCTGTGCATCGGCGAGCATGTCGCCTTCAAGGATGTAGATAGAGGGCTCCTGGTTCTTCGATGTCTTGCGGGCATCGTTGAGGTAGCTCTGAATTTCCTTGGTGTATTTCACGGGGTCGGCGTTGTAGTATGCGCGTGCTATCGACACGAGCACCTCGGCATCTTTCTTGGCAAGCTTTTTGGCAGTCTTGAAGTTGTTTTCGGCAGCCTGTGCGTTACCGTTGAGGAGGTCGAGGGCACCGAGGCCAACATAGTTGTATCCGTTATCGGCATTGAGCTCGAGACCCTTGTCGAAGTACGATTTGGCAGCGGCTTTGTCGCCCTGCACGAGCATCACCTGGCCGAGGTAGTAGTTGGCCAGCGACTGGTCGGTGGTGGGGTCGTTCAGCGTGCGCTCGAGGATAGTGCGGGCGTTGGCATGCTGACCGGCTTTGTAATATTCAATGCCGTCTTTGTAGCCCTGGGTCTGCGCTGAGGCGAGAAGGCTTCCGGCGGCAAGGAGTAGAGAAAAGAAAAGGGTTTTCTTCATCGTGTCTGTTTGGGTTTATGTTGGTTTATTACTGTTTACTTTGAGAATTGTCGGGTGTATAGTTATTCTGTTTCGGGCAGCTCAACCTGCTGCACGCTCACACGTGCGGGCAGTATGCCTGTCTTCATGATTATCTTCTGGCCGATAGGGCCGGTTACGAAGGAGTAGAAACCGCCGGCGACATTCGATGTCGAGGCTGTGGTAATCATGTAAATTTGACGGAAGAGGGGGTATGAGCCGTCGAAAATATACTGCTGGTAAGGCTTGTATGCTCTTACTTCGTTGTCGCGGTTCACTTTGAGCACCTTCACGCGCTGGGTGAGTGTGGCACCCATCACGGCGCCGTCGGAGAGCACGCTTTCGGCGAGTTCCTCACGGCTCATGTCGGCGCTGTCCATGTCTGATGTGATCCAGCTAACGCCGAGCACACCAATGGCGTTGGGGTTTTCTTCCACAACCTTGAATACTTCGGGGATAGAGCCTGCGGCGAAAACGTTGGGGCCGAGGTTGCGTCCCTGCAGGAGCGAGTCGCTCAGGAAGGTGGCGAGCGATGAGCCTGTCTGGTCGAGCACCACTTTTATGGCTCCGAGCTTCGAGGGCTCGAGGTCGTTCCACTGCGACGATTCGCCCGACATAATGTCGGCGAGCTCACTCACGGTGAGTTTCTCGCAGGTGTTTGCGGGGTTGACAATAAAGGCAACGGCGTCGACGGCGATTTTTGCCGAGCGCACGTTTATGTTAGCTCCGCGTTCCTTTTTATATTTAGCCTTGAGGGCCGATTTTTCCTGAGGAGTGACATCGCGGCTCACGACAATTGTGCGCGTGTTGAGGCTGAAGAGCGAGTCGAAGGCCTCCGACTGGGTGCCGTAGCGCACGAGGATGTGGGCGTCGGGGTACTGGTATTCAAAGACATCGACCTCCTGCTTGAGTATGTTCTCGAAGGTGTTGTCGCACACCATGGTTGCCGTTCCCGAGGTAGAGGAGTGCGGGTCTTTCTCGTACTTCAGGCACGAAGTCGCACCCAGACCCATTGCAAGGGTCAGGGATGCGGCTGCTATATAATTGAATCTGAAATTCATAAGAGTGTGTCTTTGTTTGTCAGTCAATACCTTTCACCTGGCGGTAAGCACGCCAGAGGCCGTAGATGATAAGCACGATGCCTACCACATAGCGCGTCCATGCCCAGTCGCCTCCCCAATTGAAGAAGTTGATGAGCAGCAGAACGCCCATGCCTACATAAATCACAATCATGATGATACCGAAAATGGTACGCATGATGTGGCCTGCGGCGGGAGTGTTCTCGCGTTCTTCGAGACGCTGGCGGCGTTTTTCTTCGGGGGTGGGGATGTTGTATTCGCTCATAATTCTGTCTTTTTTAGTTAAACCGTTGGTAAAGCGGCGGGTGCGGTGCGCCCCGCGCTTTATAAAATTAACAAATCAGGACTGTTAAAGTTCACAAAAAAGACTTTTGAAAATTCATGGTTTGTAATTTAGCCGTAAAGTTACAAAAAATGAGCGATACGGCGCCGTTATGCCTTCTGAAATATTTAATAAAGAGTGTTAATTATTTCAGAGGAACCACAGATTGAGGCCTTTCTCAGCCGCTCTGAGGCCGCGCAGGAAGTCGGCTCCGGGCATGGGGCGTTTGCCCGCGGGCTGCACTGAAAGCAGCTCAATGGCGCCGCCTTCACCGGTGCCTGCAAGCGCCCTCTTGCCCTCGAGTACTACCTGGCCGGGTGCGAGCGCGGGGGCATTGTCGGCCCGGCGCCCTTTAAGAATCTTCACGCTGAACTGAGCCTCACCTTCGGGGCCTCCGAAAGAGAGTTCCGACCAAGCGGCGGGGTAGGGTGCGAGGCCGCGGATGTGGTTGTGAATCATTTCAGCGGGGCGCGACCAGTCGATATGGCAGTCTTCCTTGAAAATCTTGGGTGCTGGAGTGGGCTCTTCGTCGGTGAAATCGCTCTGCGGGTGCGTGGTGAGCGAGCCGTCGAGAATACTCTCCACGGTCTTTACTGTGAGTTTGGCGCCGAGTACCATGAGCCTGTCGTGAACCGAGCCGGCGTCTTCGTCGGAAGCCACGTCGATGCTCACGCGGTCAATGATGTCGCCGGTGTCAATCTCATGTTTGAGGAAGAATGTGGTAACGCCCGTGGTGCTGTCGCCGTTCATTATGGCGCGGTTTATGGGCGCGGCACCGCGGTAGCGCGGCAACAGCGAACCGTGGAGGTTGAAAGTGCCGAGCCGGGGCATTGTCCATACAACCTCAGGGAGCATGCGGAAGGCGATGACTATGAAAAGCTGGGCACCAATGGCGCGGAGCTCCTCGACGAAAGCCTCATCTTTGAGGCGCACAGGCTGCAGTACCGGCACCCCGTGCTCAACGGCATATTTTTTCACTGCCGACTGGCTCAGCTTCTGGCCGCGGCCTGCGGCTTTGTCGGGCATGGTGACCACGGCGGCCACGTTGAATCCATTTTTTATGAGGGCATCGAGGCTCTCTACGGCAAACTCCGGGGTGCCGAAAAATACTATCTTGAGCTCGTCTTTTGTCATTGTTCCTTGTTTTGAGCCGCCTCCTCGAGGGCTGCCCACAGGGCGTCGCCTGCAGGCACGGGAGCGGTTACGTCGATTACTTTTTGCGAAACGGGGTGCACGAAGTTGATATGCCGCGCGTGGAGCGATATGCTTCCGTCGGGGTTACTACGCTTGTCGCCATACTTGAGGTCGCCTTTCACCGGGCAGCCGATGCTCGAAAGCTGCACTCGTATCTGGTGCTTGCGCCCAGTCATGAGGTTGACTTCAAGGAGATTGTAGCGCTCCGTCGAAGCAATGAGCCTGTATTTGAGACGGGCCTCCTTGGCGCCCTCTTTGGGCGTGGGCGAGGCATACGATTTATTGTTGCGCTCCACCGAGCTTATGTAGTGCACGAGCGTATCGGCCTCTTTGGGAGGCTTGTTGCGCGACACTGCCCAATATGTTTTATGCACATCGCCTTTGGCAAACATGGCGTTGAGGCGTGCGAGGGCTTTTGAAGTCTTGGCAAACACCACCACGCCGCTCACGGGCCGGTCGAGGCGGTGCACCACGCCCATGAATACCTGGCCCGGCTTGGAGTCGCGCTCCTTGATAAAGCGCTTGAGGGTCTCCGACAGCGGCTCGTCGCCGGTCTTGTCGCCCTGCACAATCTCGCCCGCGGCCTTGTTGACGATTATTATATGATTGTCTTCGTAGAGTATCTCCATTAATCAAAGGATAAAAACTATTATGCAAAATTAGTCATTATTGCCGAAAATATCTATCTTTGCCCCTCCAAAATGAAAAAAGCCAGTTGGTGCAGATATTCTTTGCGCTTCAAGTTCGAGGCGCGCACTTCGCGGCAGACAATGACCGTGAAGGATACCTACTTTATACGAGTGTTCGATGCCGACGCACCCGGCGTCACACTCGGCCTTGGCGAATGCGCCCTCTTCAAAGGTCTGTCGGCCGACGATCTTCCCGACTACGAAGCGCGCCTTAGCGAGGCGTGCGCCGATCCCGAGCGGGCACTGTCGTCGCCCTACAGTTCTATCCGCTTCGGTTTTGAGTCGGCGCTTTGCCGCCCCCACCCCTCGCCATGGCTCGCGGGAGAAGAGGGGATTGCTATCAACGGACTCATATGGATGGGCGATAAAGCTTTGATGCGGAAACGTATAGCCGAGAAACTCGACGCCGGATTCAGTGTGCTCAAAATGAAGATCGGGGGTATAAAATTCGATGATGAGCTTGAGCTGCTCGCTGAGGTGCGCCGTAACTTCAGTGCCCGCGACCTTGAGATTCGGCTCGACGCCAACGGCAGCTTCACTCCCGAAAACGCCCTCGGGCGCCTGCAGCGCCTTGCCGCATATGATGTACATAGCCTTGAGCAGCCTGTCAAGGCCGGGCAGATTGACGCTATGGCACGTCTTTGCCGCACCTCGCCTATTGCCCTCGCTCTCGACGAAGAGCTCATAGGCTTGCGCACTCCTGCCGAGAGCCGCGAGCTCATTGAGGCTATAATGCCTCAATATATAATCCTCAAACCGTCGCTTTGCGGCGGCTTCGCAGCCTCCGACGAATATATACGCATAGCCTCCGACCTCGGCATAGGCTGGTGGGCGACCTCGGCGCTCGAGTCGAACCTCGGGCTCGGGGCTATCGGTGCCTGGTTGGGTGCGAAACGTCCCTCCATGCCCCAGGGGCTTGGTACGGGCGCACTATATTATAATAATGTGGAATCGCCCCTGGAGTTGCGGGGCAGCGCCTTGTGGAATAATCCCGGTGGCCATTATAAACTTCCCGACGACTTGAAATGGACGAACTGAACCGATTTCTCGAAGAGTGGCGCTCGCCCTCGCCCTATGTCGTAGCCCATACATCCGGCTCCACGGGCACGCCAAAAGAAATAAGGTTGCTGAAAGACGATATGCGGGCGTCGGCCTCGGCTACCAACTCTTTCTTCGGTATCGGCGCGGACTCGGCGGTGGGCATGGCTCTCAGCCCCGCGTATATTGCCGGAAAGATGATGAGCGTACGTGCCGAACTCGCCGGCGCGCGCCTTGTGTATATAGAGCCGTCGAACACCGTAGACCTCAGCGAAGTCGAGGGTGTGATAGATCTCTTTGCGATTGTGCCCTCGCAGATTCAGAGTTTTATCGAGCATCCCGAGTATGCTGCCAAGGTGCGCAACCTGCTTATCGGAGGAGCCGCACCCTCGGCAGAGCAGTGCCACATGCTCACTTTGCTCGGCTACAGGGCGTGGATAAGCTACGGCATGACAGAAACCTGCAGCCATGTTGCGCTCGCCCGTGCCGACGCCCCCGACCGCACTTTCCGTGCCATGCCCGGCATAAGCTTTGAAGCGCTCGCCGACGGACGTCTTGCAATAGAGTGCCCCCGTTTCTCTTTCGGGCGAATAGAGACCAACGATCTTGCATCGGTGCTCTCACCCTCGCTTTTCAGGTGGCGCGGGCGTGCCGACGGTGTGATAAACAGCGGCGGCATAAAACTCATCCCGGAAGAACTCGAGGCTCTCTACGCCCCGGCGCTCGGCCAAATTCCTTACTTCGTGGCAGCCGTTCCCGACGAGAAATGGGGGCAGGCGGTGGCTCTTGTGGCCGAGACCGACGAGGCCGGTATCAATGCTATAGAACAAAAGCTCCGGTCCTCGGTGGCGGAACATTGCAGGCTCCCCAAGCGTTATATAGCGGTAAAGAGTCTGCCCCGCACAGCCAACGGCAAAGTGCGTCGCAAAATTGATTTTTAGCTAAAATAACTCAAAAATTGCCTCTTAAAGTTGATTTGTATAATTTTAAGTAGTAATTTTGCATTTCGGTTGAGAGACCGCTAATATAAACACTAAGAAATTTACTAACAAAAGACAAATATAATGGACGTAACACTCGAAAAAACGGCCGAACTTGAAGGCTTCCTCGTTGTGAAAATCGAAGAAGCCGATTACGCCGATCGCGTTAAGAAAGAGCTCAAAGAAATAGGTAACACCCGCCAGATTCCCGGCTTCCGCAAAGGCCACGTGGATATGGCACAGCTCCGCAAGCGTTTCGGTAACGAGGTAAAGGCTCACGTGCTCAACGAAGTAGCCGCCGATGCCGCCCTCAAATATGTTGAAGACAACAAACTCGACCTCCTCGGCCAGCCCATCCCCGCCGACAACGGCCAGATTGACCTCGCTGAGAAGGACTACACTTTCAAATATGAAGTAGGTTTCGCTCCCGAGCTCAACATCGACCTCGCCAACGCAACCCTCCCCTTCTACAACATCGAAGTTACCGATCAGATGATCGACGAGCAGGACAAGGCACTCCGCCAGCAGGCCGGTGAGCAGGTTCCCGCCCAGGAATATGCCGAGCGCGCTCTTGTAAAAGGCGCTATCATGCAGCTCAACGAAGACGGCAGCGTGAAGGAAGACGGCATCCAGGTAACCGACGGTATCCTCGCTCCGTTCCTCTTCAAAGGCGCCGACGAAGCCAAGAAATTTGAAGGCACCAAGGTTGGCGACAAGGTTGTGTTCGACGCTTTCGCTACCTGCGACGGCAACGAGGCCGAACTCGCTTCGATGCTCCACATCGACCGCGACAAAGTTGAAAGCGCACGCGGCAACTTTGAAATCAACATCGCCGAATTTATCGTAAACAAGCCCGCTGAGCTTGGCGAAGAGTTCTACAACAAGGTATTCGGTACCGATAAGGTTCACAACGAAGAAGAATACCGCAAGGCTATCGCCGACATGATTGCCCAGGCTCTCCAGCCCAACAGCAACCAGCTCTTCACCCGTCAGGCCGAGGATTACCTCATGGAAACCTACGGCGCAGGCATGGCTCTCCCCGTGGCCTTCCTCCGCAAGTTCATGCTCCGCACCGACAGCGAAATCAAGGAAGAAGACATCGATGGCCTCGTAGAGCGCAGCATCCCCGGTATCAAGTGGGAAATCATCGAGAATAAAGTCGCTGAGAAACTCGGCGTGAAAGTAACTGAAGAAGATGTCAAGGCTGCCGCCCGCAGCTACGGCATGCAGCAGCTCCAGCAGTACGGCATGGCTCACATGGCCGATCAGATGCTCGACTACTTCACCGAAAACATGCTCAAAGACGACAAACAGCGTCGTCAGCTCGTGCGCATGGCCTTCAACGGCAACCTCTTCCACGCTATCCACAATATCGTGAAACTCGACGAGAAGACTATCTCGCTCGATGAGTTCCGCGCTATCGTCGACACCCTCAACAACGCTTCGGGCGCTGAGGTTGCCGCCGAGGAGACTCCCGCTGAATAATAGGTCGGCAAGCCGATAATAACACAAATAAATTCGTATCTTTGCAGAGAATTAGTTTTTCTGCAAAGATGCGATTTTTTTTATCTGTAATCATACTTCTTGCCTCGCTGGCGGCGCAGGCTCAGTCGGCGCAGCCCAAGCGAGAGTTTCGCGGCGCGTGGCTTCACACCGTATTCCAAGGCCAGTATAAGGCTCAGACCACCGCTCAGAACAAGGCCTATCTCATACGCCAGCTCGACAGTCTGCAGGCCATGGGCGTCAATGCCGTAATCTTCCAGGTTCGCCCGCAAGCCGACGCTTTCTATGCCAGCGAGCTCGAGCCCTGGAGCGTGTATCTCACCAACGGAGGCAAGGCTCCCGTGCCTTACTGGGACCCCCTCGAATTTATGGTCGAGGAGTCGCACAAGCGCGGCATGGAGCTCCATGCCTGGCTCAACCCCTACCGCATCACATCGAATACAAAGCAGAGTAAATCGCTTCCGGCCAATCATATAGCCCGTAAATATCCGTCGCGATGCCTCGAGTATGGCGGAAAGATGTATTTCGACCCCGGTTTGCCCGAAAACCGAGAGTTCATAGGCAAGGTTGTCGACGATATAGTGGCCCGCTACGATATCGACGGCATACATTTCGACGATTATTTCTATCCATACCCCGTGCCCGGGAAACAGTTTCCTGACGACAAATCTTTTGCCCGCTACGGCAAGGGTATGAAGCGTGCTGACTGGCGCCGCAAGAACGTCGATATCCTTATCGAAGACATCAACCGCCGCATCAAAGCTGCCAAACCCTGGGTGCGCTTCGGCGTCAGTCCGTTCGGAATCTACCGCAATAAAAAGACCGACCCCAATGGCAGCGATACCAACGGTCTGGAGAACTACGACGCCCTCTATGCCGACGTGCTGCTATGGGAGCGCGAAGGGTGGGTAGACTATCTTATGCCACAGCTATATTGGGAGTTAGAACATAAGTCGGCATCATATCTCGTGCTCGTGGAGTGGTGGAATAAAATGGCAGGCGCCTCGCGGCACCTCTATATCGGCCAGGATGTGGCACGCACCATGGATAAAGCCGACATCGCCCCCTCGAAAGAGCGCAACCAGCTTAAAACCAAGATTGAGCACACAAGGCGCCTGCCCAATATCCAAGGCAACTGCTGGTGGCCGGGATATGCCCTGACACGCAATCACGGCAAAGTGGCCGATGCCTTGGCCGGAGATTTTCAGTCGCAACCGGCTCTTGCTCCCGCCTGCCCCTGGCTCTCGGCCGTGCTTCCTGCCCCTGTCGAAGGCTTGCGACCCGCATCGGAAAACTCATTCAAATGGAAAGCAGCCGAGCGCAAAGGCGCTGCTACCGATGTCATGAAATATGCCGTCTACCGCTTCGAGAGCCGCGTCGAGATTGACATAGAGCGCGAGGGAGCGCTTGTGGCTGTCACAGCTCAACCCGAATTTACGGCATCTCAGCCGGGGGTTTATGTAGTCACCGCCGTCGACCGTGTCAATAACGAATCCGAGCCCTCGGCTCCTATAGTGGTGCAATGAGTGTAGTGGTAAGTGTAATAGTTCCGGCCTATAACAGCGGGCTCTTCCTTGCGGAGTGTCTCGACAGCATACTGCTCTCGGCCTACACCGACAGCGAGGTGGTAGTGATTGACGACGGCTCGACCGACCGTACACCCGCTCTCGCCGATAATTATGCGGCCGCATATCCCGGCCGCGTGAAAGTGTTGCACACCCCAAACCGGGGAGTGTCGGCGGCGCGAAATATGGGCATAGACCTCGCTGCCGGAAAATATATTGCATTTGTCGACGCCGACGATATGCTCGCACCTCACGCCCTCGAGCACCTTGCCGGACTTATGGCGCGCTATCCCGGCAGTGGGATTGCTGCCGGACGTATGACGGCACACCCCAATTTCCCCGCAGAAAAGCCGAAAGTGGAAGTATTCACAGCCGAAGAAGCGCTCATTGCGACCCTCTACCAGGAGCTCGACAACGATTTCAGCGTGTGCGGCAAACTCTTTCGCCGGGAACTCTTTACCGGACCGGAAGGCCACCTTTTCACCGAAGGGCGCCGCTATGAAGATTTGGAGATAACTCCGCGCCTCTGCCTCGCTTCGGGCGGTATGGTTGTAAGCGATGCCCCCGTTTACTATTACCGCCCTCATGCAGGGAGCTTCATACACACCTGGAGCGACACGCGCATCGATGCTCTGTGGGCCGTCGACACCATTGTGGCGTATATCGCCCGCCAATGCCCGCAGGCCTCGCGTGCCGCACTCTCGCGCAGGTTCGGGGCTTATTACAATATCTTCGTGCTGGCCACCCGTGCCGGGCGTACCGACCTTGCCGACAAGTGTTTTGAGCAGGTGCGGCTAATGGCTCCCGCCATGCTGCGCGACAGCCGTGTGCGACTCAAAAATAAAGTGGGTGCCCTGGTGGCTCTCTCCGGCAAAAGATTGCCCAAGGCCTTGGCCAAATTACAGAATTAGATTAATTTTGCAAAATAAATACGATAGTCATGACACAACATACACCCGATACAAACGCGCAGTTTGCCGATGCGCTCGCCCTTTGCCGCGAAGTCTTTGTGGCAAAACTCGGCGACTACGGCCCCTCGTGGCGCATTATGCGTCCCGAGGCTATCACCGACCAGCTTTTCATCAAGGCCAAACGCATACGCACTCTTCAGGTGAAAGGCCGCTCGGCAGTAGGCGAGGGTATACTTCCCGAGTTTATCGGCATTGTAAACTACGGTATAATAGGCATCATACAGTTGCGCCTCGGCTATGCCGACACCAAGGATATAAGCGTTGAACGAGCCACCGAGCTTTACGACGGAATAGCCGCCGAAGCCCGCGACCTCATGATAAAAAAGAACACCGACTACGACGAAGCCTGGCGAGGCATGCGCGTACTCTCGTACGACGACCTCATTCTCACCAAGATTGAGCGCACCAAAGAAATTGAGGATAACTGCGGCCTCACCAAGGTATCGGAGGGTATCGACGCCAACTATTTCGATATGGTGAACTACGCCGTGTTCGGCATAATCAAGCTCACCGGAAATGAAGCTTGAGACGCGCCTGCGCCTGCAGTGCCTCGGCGTGTGGCTTGCGCGTCTGATTGTGGGCTTCACTTTCATAATATCCGGCTGGGCCAAGGCTATAGACCCCTGGGGTTTCCTTATCAAGACCGGCGAGTACCTGCAGGTGTGGCACATGTCGCTGCCGCGTGAGGTTGTGCTCACCGGATGTGTTGGTCTGGCATGCGTGGAGTTCTGCACGGGCATACTCGTGGCCACGGGCTCGCTCAAGCGCTTCGCCACATGGATAGCAGCGGCCATGATGGCCGTGATGCTGCCGCTTACGGCGTACATAGCTATAGCCTCGCCGGTATCGGACTGCGGCTGCTTCGGCGATTTCCTTGTGATATCCAATACCGCCACGCTGCTTAAAAACATAGTGCTGGCCGCACTTATAATCTACCTGCTCAAATACGGTCCTGCGGTTAAAGGCATCTATGCCGCCCCTATACAGTGGCTGCAGGTTGCAGTCTCGCTCGCTTTTCCGCTCTTCCTTGCCTTTGTGGGCTACAATGTGCAGCCCGTGGTCGATTTCCGCCCTTACAAGCTTGGCACCGAACTATTTGCCGAGGCCGATGCTTCGACTACCGAAGAGTATATCTATGAAAAAGACGGTGTGCAGCGCTCCTTCGGGCTCGACAGTCTGCCCGACGACAGCTGGACTTTTGTGGATATGAAGAGCAGTGCCACCGGTGAGGCCGCGGGCTTCGACGTCACCGACAGCGAGGGCTTTGACATCAGCGACGAGCTGACCGGTGCCGAGGGTCCCGTGCTCTATCTTATAGTCGCCGACCCCGATGTGCAATATCTATCGCGCACTCACCTTACCAACCTCATCTACCGCTATGCCGTGGCCAATGATGTGGAAATGAAAGCCATAGCAGGCGCCTCGGGCGAGAGTCTCGACGAGTGGGTGTCGCTCGCCAAGCCTCAGTTCGAGGTCTACTCGGCGGCTCCGACAGCTTTGAAGCAGCTTGTGCGCGGCGATGCCGCCCTGGTGTATACCGACGGCGGAATAATAAAATGGAAACGCACACTGTCGTCGGTCGATGAAGAAGCCTTCGCCCCCGGAGCCGCTCCCGACGCGCTCGCTGCCATAGAACCCGTCGACGACGGTCGCCTGCACCTTGCCGCCCTTGGCATATACCTTGCCGCGATGATTGTGATATACGCCCTGAGCCTGTCGCCCAAAATCTTGCGCCTCTTTGCAGGTCATGCAAAAAAAAATGCGTAACTTTGCACTCCGTAAATAAGCAAACACTCAATAATTCAACTAATATACAATGAGAAAGAATATTGTAGCCGGCAACTGGAAGATGAACACCACCGTTCCCGAAGGTGTTGCCCTCGCAAAAGAAGTTAACGAAGCCCTCAAAGGTTTCAAGGCTAACTGCGACGTAGTTATCTGCGTTCCTTTCACCCACCTCTGCCCCGTAGCGGCCGAAATCGACCAGAACATCCTTGGTCTCGGTGCTGAAAACTGCGCCGACCACGCATCGGGTGCCTACACCGGCGAAGTTTCTGCTCCGATGGTAGCTTCCACCGGCGCCAAATATGTAATTCTCGGTCACTCTGAGCGTCGCCAGTACTATGGCGAAACCTCGGCCACTCTCCGCGAAAAAGTGGCTCTCGCTCTCGCTAACGGTCTCACTCCTATCTTCTGCATCGGCGAAGTTCTCGAAGAGCGCGACAACGGTACCTACAACGAAGTTGTAAAGACCCAGATCGAAGAAGGCCTCTTCAACCTCAGCGCTGAAGACTTCGGCAAAATCATCCTCGCTTACGAACCTGTATGGGCTATCGGGACAGGCAAAACCGCTACCGCCGACCAGGCCGAGGATATGCACGCTCACATCCGTGCCGTCATCGCAGGCAAATATGGCAAAGAAGTTGCTGAAAACTGCTCGATTCTCTACGGCGGCAGCTGCAAGCCCTCTAACGCAGCCGAGCTCTTCGCTAAACCCGACGTAGACGGTGGCCTCATCGGTGGCGCCGCACTCAAGTGCGCCGACTTCATGGGCATTGTAAAGGCATTCTGATAACAGAGCCGTTTATAATATACTGTCGCCCGCGCGGCCGACGCGCGGGCGACAGTTACCTTTTTTAAAGATATGTCGAAAATCAAGATACTCACAGCAGCCGCTCTCATATGCGGCGCCAGCGTTTCAGCTCTTGCCGAGGTTTCGATTGTGAAATCAATAGAGGCGAGTGGCAACGTTACGGTCGATCAGCCCGAGGCTCTCGCAAGGTTGATTGTCCATACTCCTGTGGCACAGTCTTCCGACGATTCAGAGACACCCCACAGAACAGTCTCCGCCACCCGCACAGGCTATCGTGTGCAGGTTTTCGACGATAATAATCCCCGCACTGCGCGCGCCGGAGCCGAAGCAGCCAACAGCCGTATGGCCGCTGAGTTTCCCCATATGCGCAGCTACCTCTCTTTCAACTCGCCCTATTGGCGCGTGAAGGTGGGCGATTTCCGCACACGTGCCGAGGCAGAGGCCGCTATGGCCGAAATACGTCAGGCCATGCCGCACCTCGCTCCCTATCTGCGCGTTATGCGCGATAAAATAAATATCAATGACTGATATGGAAACACCTGACGAAGAGCGCATCAAGGCTATCTCAGAGCATATAGAGGCAATCGTCGGACTCCTTGGCGAAGATGTGTCGCGCGAGGGGCTCGTGAAGACGCCAGTGCGCGCTGCCAAAGCTCTGTGGTTCCTCACTTCGGGCTACCGCACCGAGGCCGCTCCCCTCATGGAGCAGGCTCTTTTTGAGCATGAAGGCTCGCAACTCATTGTCGTAAAAGATATTGAGTTCTATTCGATGTGCGAGCATCACATACTTCCGTTTTTCGGTAAGGTGAGCATCGGTTATATTCCCGACGGCAAGATTGTGGGTCTCAGCAAGCTGGCCCGCATAGTTAATGTATATGCTCGGCGCCTGCAGGTGCAGGAGCGCTTCACCGCACAAATCTGCGATGTGGTGCGCGAGACTCTCGGAGCCAAAGGTGTTATAGTCACATGCTCGGGCGAGCACCTGTGCATGAAAATGCGCGGTGTTGAGAAACAGCACTCCGCCACAACCACAATGCACTACAACGGCGTATTTGCCCAAGATGCCGCACTCCGCGCCGAGTTCTTCGCTGCTATAAGATAAGAGCCTGATTTTTTGTTACTCTCAGTGCATAGTCTGCACTCCGCCGCCGTTTACCATAAGCGTCTGGCCGCTTATCCATGCCGCTGCGGGCGACGCCAGGAACAGCACGGCACGGGCTATATCGCAGACCTCACCGAGGCGCTGAATAGGAGTATGGGCAAGCATGCGCTGCTGCATGTCGGCAGTGAGCACACTTTCGAGGGCATGAGTGCGGGTCGCGCCGGGCCCTACGTTGTTGATGCGTATTCCCATAGGGCCGTAATCATAAGCTAAGTTCGATGCCATATGGTTTAGCGCAGCCTTCGAGGAGCCGTAAATTGCCATAGACGCCTCATTGTTTATGCTGCTCATCGAAGTGATATTCACAATGCTGCCGTAGCCCGAAGCTTGCATATGAGGTGCTGCAAGTCGACACAATTGCCAAGGGGCGAAAACATTTATGGCATAGATGCGCTCTACGTAAGCCCTGTCGATAGCGAAGGGATTCTCGCGGCCACCTCCGCCCATGCCGACGTTGTTTACCAGAATATTTATAGTGCCGTAAGTTTTCACGGCAAAATCTATAAGGGCTTCGAGGTCGTTGGTGTCCAGCACATTGCATGCCACGGCAGCAGCCTTGCCGCCGTCGGCTATAATTCCATTGGCTGTTGCCTGAGCTTTTTCGGTCGAGAGGTCGCTGACAATAACCGAGGCTCCTGCGGCAGCGAGAATCTCGCAGCAGCCGTGACCGATGCCGTCGCCACCACCGGTTACGACGGCCACTTTTCCGCTGAGGTCGAAAAGCGATGCTATATCTGTTTTCATACTTAATATAACATCGTCTACAGCAGGCTTGTTTATGATACCCGGGAGTTAAACTCCTCGATAGCAGGGATAAGCAGCTCGATACGCTTTTTAACCGAATCAAGAATGTGCAAGGGGATGGCTCCGTAAAAAGCAGCTGCTATCGGTCCGGCTATGGCCGCCTGGGTGTCGGAATCCCCTCCAAGTGCCACGGCCATACGCACACACGATTCATAGTCAGAACTTTCAAAAAAGCATATCAAGGCCTCCGGCACCGAGCCTGCGCAAGTAACAACAAAGCTGTATTCGGGTTGGAAATCGAGGTAAGAGCGACCAAGGTCATATCGGGTTAGCGCCTGCAGTTCTGCTTTTATGCCGTCTTTTGAATATACTCTTGCGCCGTTGTCATCTCTCTGTAAAGCGAGCCAGACAGCAGCTGCCACGGCTTGTGCACCCTTGATACCCTCGGGATGATTGTGGGTGACTTCGGCAGATTTTTTAGCAAGATCAAGAGCTTCGTCAAAAGATGCGGCCGCCGCTCCGCAGGCACTTGCACGCATCGCCGACCCGTTGCCGAAGCTGTTGTAGGGTTGTGGATTTTCCGACCTAATCCAGCGTCTGAACATGCCGCCATATCCGGCGTATGGAAACTTCCGGCACCACTCCTGCAAGGCTTCATCGAAGTGGCGATTATTGATAATAGCATCGGCAACTGCAACAGTGCATACCGAGTCATCGGTAAAGCGTGAGCCTTTGGGAAGCATGTCGAAATCAATATCTTTTGTTGGGCGCCATTCATAGGCTGAACCTATCATGTCGCCACAAATAGCTCCATATAACACCAGCCTGGCCGCTTCGATATCTTTTTTCATAGATTCATCTTATGTCTTATTTGTCTTATTTTCTGAGCTCGGCAGCCTTGGAGTATTCTTCGAGAGAAATATTGAATTGCTCCTCGCTGATTTCGCGAACGGCGTCGAGGTTGATGTACTTCTGTCCGTTGCCTCTTTTTATCGGAAAAACCTTTTCCATGAGTTCCGACGCCTGCAGCCCGAGGGTGCTTCGTGCGTTACCGGGACCGGCAGGACCAGCCTCTTCAGGAATATTGTCGAGGGTCACGCCCACCACGTGCGAGCAGGGCGGGTATGCGATGTTGGCCCACATAATCATCTTGGAGGGGTCTTCGCCTTTGAGCAGACCTTCCACTGCAATGGAGGCGGTGGAAGAGTGGCGGGGTATGAAATCCTGGTCTACAGTCCATGTCTCGCTGCTTTGAACGGCGTCGAAGCCCGTGACAGAATTGTAGAAGGTGCGGCTCAGCGTCTCGGTGAGCGATGCCGGGGTTATCGAGCCGGTCTCTATCTGGTGTTTCATAAGCGCCTCGACGTTGGCGTGGCGTATGTAGCCGAGCCCCTCGTCGGGCGTGCCGCTGTAGGCGTAGTTGGTGCGTATGAGCACGCCCGTGGGCGAGTCGGCCACATCAAAACGCTCGAAAGTGTAGTCGTCGGTCTCGAAGTAGGCGGCGTTTCCGTCTGCGTCCATTACTCCGAAGTTTGTGCGCACTCCAAGGGGTTTGGGCAGGCGCTCGAGGAGAGCCTCGAAGTCGTCGACGCTGCGGCACTCGCCAAGAGCGGTGGCCATTACGAAGCCCTCGCGGTCGATCCAGGCCGGGTCGTTCTCAGGCAGGTTATATGCCACAGTGTTCATTATGGCGAAACCGGCGTCGTTCATGCCCATCCACGCTTCGTCGGTGCGCAGGGAGTCGGAGCCGTTGAAGAGACCCACGTAGCCTATCTTGCCGGGATTGTCAACCCGGTAAAGGAAATTGTTTGTCGCCGAGGTATCGCGGTGTTTCCATAAGATAGGTCGGCCGTCTGCCGAGGCCTTGGCGGAGACTATCATTGAAGTACAGGCGTTGGCGGCGACACTTGCCGACAGCAGCACGAGAGAGAGGAAGCGTGGTATATTCATAGTTCTTATTTACAAAAAAGACAGGCGTCGCCGTAGCTCAGGAAGCGGTAGTCGGAGTCGAGGGCGTGTTTATATATGTCGCGCCATTGGTCACCGAGAAATGCCGAGACGAGCAGCAGGAGGGTAGACTGCGGCTGGTGGAAATTGGTAATCATGGCATCGACAATGCGGTAGGTGTAGCCGGGGGCTATTATGATGCGTGTGCGGGCCACGAAGCAATCCTCGCCGTTGCTGTCGAGCATGTCGCGCAGGGCACCGAGTGCGGTGGCTGCGTCGGGCATGGCATAATCGGCGGAGTAGGGGCCCCATTGCGGCACCTCTCCGTCCCATTTGCCTGCTGCCACGAGGCAACCGGCATGGTAGAGGCTCTCGAGGGTGCGCACCGAGGTGGTGCCCACGGCCACTATGGGGCGTTTGCCTACGCACTCGGCGAGGTCGGCAATAAGTTGGCGGTCAACGGCTATCCACTCGCTGTGCATATCATGGTCGCCAATGCGCTCCGACTTCACCGGCCTGAATGTACCGGCGCCGACATGCAGCGTTACCTCGCGGCGCTCGACTCCGGCGGCATCCACAGCTTCGAGGAGCGCCGGTGTGAAATGCAGGCCTGCCGTAGGCGCGGCCACAGAGCCGTCGATGTGGCTGTATACGGTCTGGTAGTCGGTGGTGTCGCTCGCTTCTGAACGGCGGTTGAGGTAGGGCGGAATCGGTATCTCGCCGATGGCGGCTATGATGTCGGAGAAGGTGAGCGAGGGATTATCCCACTCAAATTCTATTGTCTGCGAGCGGTCGGGCGCAGGGGGCACGGGCAGGCGGCGGGCGCTGAGGGAAGTGCGCCCCGCAGGGGTG
The DNA here is from genome assembly GCA_947573485.1 of uncultured Porphyromonadaceae bacterium. Lineage (GTDB taxonomy): Bacteria > Bacteroidota > Bacteroidia > Bacteroidales > Muribaculaceae > CAG-873. Next base: position 52,432 of record CANPGB010000012.1, read on the forward strand.
CTCACCTCGGTGATGAGGTCGCCCTCTTTCCACTTCTTGGAGTTGCCCACGAGGCACTGCCAGGCGCAGCTGTGGCGCGAGGCGAAAGCCTGCTCGTAGTCGGCGGGGCTGTGAGGCTCCAGGCAGAATATCTCTATAGCCGCGCCCGTGGCTTTGGCAAAGCGCAGGCGGGCGTTTATAACGCGTGTGTTATTATATATGAGCATGGCGCCGGAGGGCAGCAGTGAGGGCAGCTCGTTGAAGCGGCGGTCGCTTATCGAGCCGTTGTTCCACACAAGCAGCTTGCATGCGTCGCGCTCTGCAAGAGGGTGTGTGGCTATGCGGTGGTCGGGAAGAGGGTAGTTGTACTCTTCAATCTTTATATTCTGAGGTTGCATTTTTTACTGAAGGAAAAATCTCTGCAAAAATAATAAAAAGTAGTATCTTTGCAAAACATAAAATCATCAGCAAAAACAGCGAAAGATGAAAGAATTGAAATGCCCGCATTGCGGTAATGTTTTTCAGGTAGATAAAGAAGCTTTCGACACCATAGCCTCGCAAGTGCGCAATGCTGCCTTTGAGGCAGAACTCGAGCGCCGCACAAAAGAGCTCGCAGGGCGCCTCGAAGCAGAGTACGACGTGCGCCGCCTCAACGGCGAGCGTTCGCTGCGTGAGGCCGCCGCTGCCAAGGACAGCGAGATTGCGCGCCTCAAAGCCGCTCTCGAAGCCGATGCGGAGCGCCGCAACGCCGCCGTGCTCGAAGAGCGACAGCGTGTTGCCGATACTTTGCGCGACCGTGATATTGAGATTGCGCGCCTGAAGAGTTACGGCGATAATCTGCGGCGCGAGGCGCAGGCCGAGATTGCCTCGCTCAAAGAGCGTCAGGCTGTGGAGATTGCCGAGAAAGACCGCGAGATTCAATATCATAAGGATTTCAAGACTCGTCTCTCCACCAAAATGATAGGCGAGACTCTTGAGATTCACTGCGCCACGCTTTTCAGTCAGGCACAGAGCATGGGTATGTTCGCCGAGGCCTCGTTCTGCAAGGATAACGACGCCCGCTATGGCAGCAAAGGCGACTTCATTTTCCGTGATTACATCGACGGCCGCGAGTATATATCTATAATGTTCGAGATGAAAAACGAGGCCGACGCCACCGCTTCGAAGCACCGTAACGAAGATTTCTTCGAGAAACTCGACCGCGACAGACGCGAGAAGGGCTGCGAATACGCCGTGCTCGTAACCATGCTCGAGCGCGACAGCGAACTCTACAACAGCGGCATAGTAAACGTTTCGCACCGCTACCCGAAGATGTATGTGGTGCGTCCGCACCTTTTCATGACTCTGATTTCTATCCTCGCCCAGGCCGCCCGCCGCAACCAGGCCGAGATCAGCGCCTTGCGCACCGAGCTCGAGGTTGCCCGCGCCCAGAGTGTCGATGTCACCAACTTCGAGCGCAAGCGCGACCGCTTTGTGGCCGACTTCGGCAAACTCGTTGAGGCTCATGTCAAGAAGCACAACGAGGCCATAGGCGGCATCGACAAGGTTATCGAGTCGCTTGAGAAGCAAATAGAGCAATTGCGCAAGGTGAAAGCACTCTTCGATGCTTCGGAGCAGAAACTCGTCAGGGCAGGGGAGAGCGCCGAGAACGATTTCACAATCAAGAAGCTAACTTACGGCAATCCTACCATGCGCGAGAAATTCAAGCAGGCGCGAGAGTACGGTGCCGACGAAGAATAATTTGGTCAAGTGAGGGAAAATCGCTATCTTTGTTTTCCAAATCAGTACCGATGAAAAAATACACAATTATAGCAAGCGGCGCCCTGGGCGTAATGGCTGCGGCCTGCAACGGTGCCGGAGCCGACGGCAATTCGGCGCCTGCATGGCTGGAGACCGACAGCGTGGCTGCCATAGAGGCCCGTATCGCAGCCGATTTCACCCTATCGCGCGAAGAGCTCGCCGAGCGCCTTTCCGAAAAATATGAAGGAATACAGGCCTCAGATCTCGACAGCCTCACAGCGCGCCACTACCTCGAAGCCAAAATAATTGACGGCGAGCTGCGTTTCCACCGCAAGGCGCCGGGCAATTTCGGGCTGCTTGACCCGCGTTTCAACGGCGGCACCCCTCCCCGCGGAGCCCGTGCGAGTGCGGCGCGAATCAGCTATGTCGATTCAGTACTCGCCTGGCGGCGCGGCACAATGCCCGACGGCGGCGCCCATGAGGTGACCTACAGCTTCACCGTTGATGTGCCTTACCACAAGGCCATTGCGGGTGATACCCTGCGTGTGTGGATGCCTCTGCCTGTTGAGAGTGCCCGTCAGTACGGCGTTGAGATTCTCCGCTCGACACCCGCGCACTACATTACCTCCGACGGCCGTTCTGAGCACAACACCATATATTTCGAGGGTCCGGCTCCGGCAGCAAAGGGCGATACCGCCCGCTTTGGCTATACGGCTCGCTTCGTAACTACGGGCGCTTATGTCTCTGCCGCCGATATAGAGCGCTCGCTTGAGCCTTACGACCGTACTTCCCCCGACTACGAGCGTTATACCCGGCTGCCCGATGGCCCCCATATTGTGCGCCTCGACTCACTCGCAAGCGTTATTGTGGGAAAGGAGACCAATCCCTTCCGCCAGAGCGAGCTTGTGTATGACTATATCATCAACCGCTTCCCCTGGGCAGGGGCCCGCGAGTACAGCACACTCAGCTGTATTCCCGAGTATGTGCAGCGCGAGGGGCATGGCGATTGCGGCCAGGTGTCGCTCCTATATATATCGCTCATGCGTACCTTAGGCGTGCCCGCGCGCTGGGAAAGCGGCTGGATGCTTCACCCGGGCGAAAAGAACCTCCACGACTGGGCTGAAGTCTACTTTGAAGGCGTAGGCTGGCTGCCCGTCGATGTGTCGTTTGGCCGTTATACGGGTGCTTCCGACCCCGAGGCGCGCACCTTCTACTCACACGGTATCGATGCCCACCGTTTTGCCACAAACCGCGGAGTCGGCGACACGCTTTATCCGCCCAAACGTTTTGTGCGTTCCGAAACCGTCGACTTCCAGCTCGGCGAGGTGGAGACCGCGAAGGGTAACCTCTATTATCCGGCATGGGATAGCCACATGGAACTCATTGAAGTAAAACCTGTAGAAACTGTAAAATGTCGCAACTGAAAAATATAATATCATTCGCCCTCATCGCAGGAATTGCGGTGAGCGGCGCCGCACAATCGTCGCAAGGGCAGCTTTCGGCAGCTCAGCAAGCTATAGAGAACGCCCGCAAGGCCACAGCCCCCGACGCCCGCCAGACTGTGTTTGAAATAAAGGCATATAACGATAACGACGGCCGCCTCGTGGTGGGAGGAGCCACCTCCGACAGCATTGCCCGCCGGGCTGTTGCTGAAGCGCTCGCCGAAGCCGGAGTCGACTATGCCGACAGCATACGCCTCTATCCTTACGACCGCTGGGCACAGACCCGCATAAGCGCGGCCTCGCACCGCGGAGAAGGGCGCCACGCCGCCGAAATGGTCACGCAGAGTGTGCTCGGCACACCGCTGCGCCTGCTTGAGAAAGGCAAGGAGTGGTGGCGCGTGCAGACCCCCGACGGCTACATTGCCTATGTACCCTCGACCTCTGTGGTGGAAAAGACCGACGAAGAGATGCGCCATTGGCGTGAGAGCCGCCGCTTTATTGTTACGGCGCCTTACCAGATACGTGCGTACTATACTCCCACTGCAAAGGGCCTGCGCGACGTTGTCACCGACCTCGTCAACGGCTGCATAGTGACTGCCGCCGGTGGGGCTCCCAAGGTAGAGCAGGGTATGCTCAATATCGAATTGCCCGACGGTCGCACCGGATACGTCGATATCAACGACGTGACGCCAATTGAGCAATGGGCGGCGCAGAATTTCGATGCCGACCGCATCCTCGATATCGCCTACAGCATGGAAGGTACCCCTTACCTCTGGGGCGGAACATCGACGAAAGCCATTGACTGCAGCGGCCTGGCCAAAGTCAGCTACTTCGCCAACGGCATAATTCTTATGCGCGATGCCTCGCAGCAGGCATTGACCGGCACCCGCATTAACGCCTCAGACTGGCGTACTTGCCGCGCGGGCGACCTCCTCTTTTTCGGGAATGCCCGCACGGGCAAGGTTACCCACGTGGCTATCTATGACCGCAACGGTAACTACGTTCACTCGTCGGGCCGCGTTAAGCGCAACAGCGTGGACCCCGAGTCGGAGTCTTATCTCACTACACCTTTCCTGCATGCGGTGCGTATCGCAGGAAATGAGGAAACTCCCGGTATAATACGCGCCCGCAACCACCCCTGGTTCTTCTAACAAATTACGTAACCTCTTACTCACTCATATAGATATATGAACAGACGCAACTTCCTCAAGGCCGGAGTCCTCGGTGCCATAGCCGTGGCTTCGCCGGTATCCATATCAGCTCTCGACAGTGCTACCCGACGCACTACCCGCAGCGGGAGACTCAACCTCTCGTTCGAGCCCTATGAACTGAAACTGCGCCATGCCTTCAACCTCGCCCGCAGCCAGCGCACCACGACCCCCGATGTTCAGGTGCAGATAGAAATCGACGGCATTACAGGTTATGGCGAGGCTTCGATGCCTCCCTACCTCGGCGAGAGTGTGGCATCTGTCACCGATTTCCTCGGCAAACTTGACCTCGGGCAGTTCAACGACCCCTTCCGCATCGAAGACATACACGAATATATGGAGAGCGTGGCTCCCAACAACCGCGCCGCAAAGGCTGCCGTAGACATTGCCCTGCACGACCTTACAGGCAAAATCATGGGTCAGCCGTGGTATAAGATCTGGGGTCTCAACCCCGAGCGCACGCCCAACACATCGTTCACCATAAGCTATGACGCCGACCCCGCCGAAATGAAAAAGAAAATCGAGGAGACGGCACCATATAAAGTTATAAAGGTGAAAATGGGCGTCGGTCACGATAAAGAGACCGTTGAGGCTTTCCGCCGCTATTCCGATGCCCCCATATGCGTGGATGCGAACCAGGGCTGGAACGACCGCGAGAAAGCCCTCGAGATGTGCCACTGGCTTGCCGAGCGCAACTGCCTCTTTGTAGAGCAGCCAATGGATAAAGCCGCTCTCGACGACACCGCATGGCTCCGCGAGCGCTCGCCGCTGCCCATTATCGCCGACGAATTTCTGCAACGCCTCCCCGACGTGAAACGCGCTGCCCAGGCGTACGACGGCATCAACATCAAGCTCATGAAGAGCACAGGCATGCACGAAGCCTACCAAATGGCGACCCTGGCCCGCGCTTTGGGCATGAAGGTAATGCTCGGCTGCATGACCGAAACCTCTTGCGCTGTGTCTGCCGCCGCGCAGCTTTCGCCATTGGCCGATTGGGCTGACCTCGACGGCAACCTCCTGATAGCAAACGATATTTTCGACGGTATGAAAATCGTCGACGGTAAAATAACACTTCCCGACCGACCCGGTATCGGTGTGGTGAAGAACGCATAAACTCATCTACCATGCAAGACAGAACTATTGAAATGAATAAGAACGACGTGGTGTCGTTCCTCAAGAAAGCTCCTGCCGACTTTACAATGGCCGACATCATCCGCTATATCTCCGAAACGGGAATAGAGATGATAAACTTCATGTATCCCGCAGCCGACGGCCGACTTAAAACCCTCAATTTCATAATCAACGATCTCGCTTACCTCGAGACTATACTTACAAAGGGCGAGCGCGTCGACGGCTCTTCGCTCTTCCCCTTCATCAGCGCCGGAAGCTCCGACCTCTATGTGATACCCCGCTTCCGCACGGCTTTCCGCGATCCCTTTGCCGAGATTCCCACGCTCACCATGCTGTGCTCGTTCTTCGATTTCGAAGGAAAGCCGCTCGAGAGCGCTCCTGAACACACTCTTGCCAAGGCCTGTGATGTGTTCACTGAGAAAACAGGGCTCGTATTTCACGCCATGGGTGAGCTTGAATATTACGTTATAGCTCCCGACCCCGGCACCTTCCCCGCCACCGACCAGCGCGGTTACCACGAGTCGGCGCCTTTCGCCAAATTCAACGACTTCCGTACCAAGTGCATGAGCTACATTGCACAGACCGGCGGCAAGATTAAATACGGGCACTCGGAGGTGGGCAACTTCACCCTCGACGGCATGATTTACGAGCAGAACGAGATAGAGTTCCTGCCCGTCGACGCCCGCGATGCCGCCGACCAGCTCATGCTTGCCAAGTGGGTTATACGTAACCTCGCCGCAAAACAAGGCCTCGACATCTCCTTCGCTCCCAAGATTACCGTGGGCAAAGCCGGTTCGGGTCTGCACATACACATGCGCCTGATGCGCCCCGACGGCAGCAGCGCCATGCTCGCTCCCGACGGCCGTCGCCTGAGCGACGACGCTCTCCGCGCCATTGCCGGTATCATGGTTCTCGCCCCCGCGATTACCGCTTTCGGCAACACCAACCCCACCTCCTACTTCCGCCTCGTGCCGCACCAGGAAGCTCCCACAAACATCTGCTGGGGCGACCGCAACCGCTCGGTGCTCGTGCGTGTGCCCCTTGGCTGGACCGCCGGTACCGACATGTGCGCCATTGCCAACGGGGCAGCTGCGTGCAATGTGGAGCCTTCGGCTGAATACGCTGCCAAACAGACCTTTGAAATCCGTTCCGCCGACGGTACTGCCGACATCTACCAGCTTCTTGCCGGGCTGGCCGTTGCCGTACGCCATGGCTTCGAGATGCCCGATGCCCTTGAGACTGCCGCCCGCTACTATGTTGACGTTGACATACACCGCCCCGAGAACGCCGCCCGCCTGGCCGCCCTTCCCTCGCTGCCCGTCAACTGCCTCGCATCGGCAGAGTGCCTCAAGGAAGCGGCTCCCATATTCGAGGAGTACGGAGTATTCTCGGCAGCAATGCTCAAAGGTATAGAGGAGCGTCTCCGCCACCACGACCATGAGCGCGCCGCCAAAGCCCTCGGCGACCCCGAGCTCATGCTCGCCATAGTCAAGGAGCACTTCCACTGCTGATAACCGTTTTTACCGCACTTTCGTCCCCGTGCCGCAGTTGTGGCACGGGCGAAAGTGCTTTTTTGTGGTCAGAAAAGCCCGACACCGTAAAAAAACAGGCCAAAGTATTGACAAAGGCCTCTGAATGTGTTAAATTTGCACGAAATTAGGTAAGTAACGCGCACGTGTGCGCAATTTCACCCTCATGGCAGACCGTAAGTCACGCAGAATATCAACCCTTGGCTCCCGCCTCAGCTCCCTGGCGAGTGTGGCTCTTGTCCTTATCCTTATTGGAGTGGCCGCTCTGACAGGCATCGCCGGCCGCAACCTTACCGACGAGGTGCGCCGTCACCTCGGCTTTACCGTAAAAATGGAGCGTGACTGCCCGTCGCGCGACATCGACCGCCTCAAGAAAGCTCTTCTCGAGTCGGGTGCTGTCGATGTTCTCACCTTCAATTCAGCCGACGACATCCTTGCAGCCGAGAGCGCGTACCTCGGAGAGGATATAATAAGCATTATCGACGAGAACCCCTACAGCGCCGAGCTCGATGTGCGCGTGCGTCCGGCTTATTCCACTCCCGACAGTATCGCTGCTCTTGTAGAGCGTTACGGCCGGGCCCAAGGTGTGGCCGAAGTGATTACCGAGAGCGCCGTCATAGAGGGCGTCGACGCCACACTCAAACGCGTGGGTCTCGTGCTCGTTGCCGTTGCCGCCGTGCTCCTTGCGGTGTCGGTGGCTCTCATCCACAACACAATAAGCCTTTCGATTTACGCCCGCAGGTTCGTGATTCACACCATGAAACTTGTAGGCGCTACGGGTGCGTTTATCCGGCGCCCCTTTATCCGTGCCGCCATTGCCGGGGGTGCGTGCGCCGGTCTGGTGGCCTCGGCTGTGCTCTGTGGTATGAGAGTGTATGCAAGCACGCTTGACCCCCTCCTCGATGCCGCCCTTCCTTGGCTCGCCGTGGGGCTTACATGTGCCGCACTTGTGCTCCTCGGAGCGCTTATATGCGGCCTTACGGCAACATTTGCCACCAACAGATACCTCCGCTCGTCGTACGACAGCATGTTTTTGAAATAAGATTGTTTTATAAAATATTACCAAATGACTGAAACTCAGGAAAGCACGCAGGCTGTGCGCCCTATGCCTCTGCAGAAGGCCAACTTCGTGGCCATGGCTATAGCGGGCTTGCTCATTGTGGTCGGTTTTCTGCTGATGCTTGGCGGCAGCAGTACGGCCGACGAATTTAACCCCGACATTTTCAGCACCCGCCGCATTGTGGTAGGGCCTGCCATTGCGTTCATTGGCTTCGTGGCCATGGCTATAGCCATTATCATCGACCCCAAGAAACTCCCCTTCGCCAAAAAGTAAACATTTGTATATCAGATTCCAATGGATACATTAGACGCTCTCATACTCGGCATTGTCCAGGGCCTTGCCGAGTATCTCCCCATAAGCTCCTCGGGGCACCTCGAAATTTTCCGTGAGATTCTCGGCCTCAAACTCTCGGGTGCCGAAAGCCTCCAGTTCGATGTCATGCTTCATGTGGCAACCGTTCTCTCCACGATAGTTATACTGTGGCGCGAGTTCCTGCCTCTGTGCAAGTCGTTCTTCACCTTCAAGCGCGACTCCAATTTCTACTACGTGTGCAAGATTCTCGTATCCTGTATTCCCATCGGCATCGTAGGTGTTTGCTTCAAGGATACTATCGTAACTTTCTTCGGCAAAGAGCTTACCCTTGTAGGCATTTGCCTGTGTTTCACGGCTCTGCTGCTGACTTTCTCCTACTATTTCCGCACCCGTCCGCTTGAGACCAGCCGCCTCACCGGCAAAGTATATCAGCCCCGCGACATCACTTTCCTCGATGCCTTCGTTATCGGCTGCGCCCAGGCCGTTGCCGTGCTCCCCGGCCTCTCGCGCTCAGGCACAACCATTGCCACCGGTATCCTTATCGGCGACAAGCGCGAGCAGGTAGCACAGTTCTCCTTCCTCATGGTTATCATCCCGATTCTCGGTGAGGCGCTCCTCGATGTAAAGAAAATGTTCGGAGTGGCGGCTGTCGGCGCCTCTGCAGGTGTCGCCGACCCCGCTATCGGCATTATTCCCATTATCGTAGGTTTCCTGGCTGCTTTCATTGTCGGCTGCCTTGCCTGCAAGTGGATGCTCTCGATAGTGAAGAAGGGCAAACTCGTGTGGTTCGCGGTCTACTGCCTTATCATCGGTCTCGTATGTATAGCCAAGGGCTACTTCAATCTTTTCTAAGCTTATGAATTTCATAGCAGGAGAAGTACTGTGTATCGACAAGCCTCTGGGCTGGACATCCTTCGACGCCGTAAAGCGTCTGAGGGGCTCGCTCACACGGCGCCTCGGTGTCAAGAAAATCAAGGTAGGGCACGCCGGCACTCTCGACCCTCTGGCAACGGGCGTCATGATTCTCTGCACGGGCAAGGCCACCAAAATGATAGAACACCTTCAGGCCGGAGTAAAGGAATATATAGCCACTATTAGGCTCGGCGCAACCACTCCTTCTTTTGACCTTGAGACAGAGATTGACGCCACATACCCCACCGACCACATCACCCGTGAGCTTGTGGAGCGCACTCTCGAGCGCTTCAAAGGTCGCATCGAGCAGGTTCCCCCCGCTTTCTCGGCAATCAAAGTAGATGGCAAACGCGCTTACCATCTCGCACGCAAGGGCGTCGATGTCGAGCTCAAGCCCAAAGTGCTCGTGATAGACGAAATCGAACTCCTCGACTACAGCCCCGAAGAGATAAAGGTGAGGGTAGTGTGCAGCAAAGGCACATATATCAGAGCTCTCGCCCGCGACATCGGGCAGGCTCTCGGCAGCGGTGGTCACCTCACGGCACTTCGCCGAACCCGTGTGGGCGATTACTCTATCGACAGCTGCCTCACGGTCGAGCAAGCTGCCGAGCTTATAAAAACAACAGAAATAGAAATGCCCGACGACGACAAGGCCGAGGGCGAGTCATAACCGCTAAATACCATAACTTAACATAGATGAAGCTTTCACAGTTTAAATTCAATCTCCCCGACGAACTCATAGCCTCTCATCCCACTCCCGAGCGTGATGAATGTCGCCTTATGGTGGTAAACCGCAAATCGGGCGAAATAACGCATCATATCTTCAAGGATATACTTGATTATTTCAACGACGGCGACCTCATGGTGTTCAACGACACCCAGGTTTTCCCCGCTCTCCTCTATGGCAACAAAGAGAAGACCGGTGCCCGCATCGAAGTGTTCCTACTCCGCGAGCTCAACGCCGATAACAAACTGTGGGATGTGCTTGTAGAACCGGCCCGTAAAATACGCATTGGCAACAAGCTTTACTTCGGCGACGACGAATCGATGGTTGCCGAGGTGATAGACAACACCACCTCGCGCGGCCGCACCCTGCGCTTCCTCTACGATGGCTCGCACGAGCAGTTCAAGCAGGACCTCTTCGCCCTTGGCATGACTCCTCTGCCTCCCTATATCAATCGTGAGCCCGAGCCTTGCGATGCCACCGACTACCAGTGCATCTTTGCCGAGAAAGAGGGTGCCGTGGTAGCGCCTGCCGCCGGTCTGCACTTCTCGCGCACGCTGCTCACCCGCCTGCAGATAAAGGGCGTGAAGAAGGCATTCATCACCGTGCACAACGGCCTCGGCGCTTTCCGCGAGATTGATGTGGAAGACCTCACAAAGCACCGCATGGACTCCGAGCAGATGATTGCCACCCCCGAGCTTGTGGATACTGTAAACGCCACCCGCGACGCCGAACACCGCGTATGCTCGGTGGGCACATCAGTGCTCCGCGCCATGGCTACAGCAGAAAGCATGGGCGGCCACATGAAAACATACGACGGCTGGACGAATAAGTTTATCTTCCCGCCCTACGATTTCACCGTAGCCACCGACCTCATCACCAACTTCCATATGCCTTACTCCACAATGCTTATGCTTGTGGCTGCGTTCGGAGGTTACGACCTCGTTATGGAAGCCTACAAGGAGGCCGTGAAAGAAGGTTACCGCTTCGGTTGCTACGGCGACGCGATGCTTATTCAGGGTTGACCCCCACGCCATTGACTCCGGCCCCGAAAAGGGCGAAGTCGTAGATTGCAGGGTCGTCGGGATTCATTTGGCGAAGATTGCCGGTGAGTTCTTCGACGGCCCTGCGGTCGTTCTGTTTTCTTGTGAGCAGACCGAGCGCGCGCGAGGTGTTGGCCGAATGAACGTCGAGAGGGATATAAAGCTTCGACGGCGACACGGCCTGCCATACGCCCATGTCGACTATGCCGTCGTTGCGCACGAGCCAGCGCAGAGCCATGTTGAAGCGCTTGAGTGCCGAGGTTGCGGCATTGTCGGGAAGGCAGCGCGTGGGGCCGTCGAGAGGGCAGTGGGCATTGCTGTCGTGGAGCACCTTGTTGAGATTGCAGGCTATCTCCCATGCCGGAGCTTCCGATGCTGTGGCTCCTGTGGCCACGGCGAAATCTTCGAGCGACCCGTAGCGGGAATACACTTCGCGCAGGCCGCGGAGGAAGAACCGCAGGTGGCGTCCGAAGAAGGTGCGGTGGATATTGGCCTCTGTGATTCCTTCAATATCTCCTTCCTTTACAAAAAGATAGGGCTCTTGGCCGAGCAGCGCGTGCAGCTTCTCGGCGTTATTGAGAATCATCGGGCGCCGCCCCCATGCTATTGTAGAAGTGAGGAGCGATGAAATCTCGATGTCGCGCTTGTCGCTGAAACGGCGCGGGAACTGAACAGGGTCGTTGTCGGCGAACGAAGGCACGTTATATTCAGTTAGAAGTCTGTCGAGGGTGTTTTTTAAAGTGGAATCCATGAGTTGTCGGGTACAAAATAAAAAAGCTTGCACCCGGTTGGATGCAAGCTGCAATCTTTTCAAGACTATGATTTGCGGAGAGGACGAGATTCGAACTCGTGGTAGGATTACTCCTACGTCAGTTTAGCAAACTGGTGGTTTCAGCCACTCACCCACCTCTCCAAGGTGAGTCTTGTTTCCTGATTGCGAGTGCAAAGTTAGCACCTTTTTTGTTATCCGCCAAATTTTTCACCAAGTTTTTTTGACGACGCCCTTATTTTTTGACATACGGCGAACCACACGGTGCTTATCCCTCAGTGTGGAAGCTTGTGAACGACGAGCGCTCCTGTTGCGGAATCTCTTCATTAGCAGCCTTGAAAGCCTTGACCATGAAGGCTATGTTGCGGCCGAGGTTACGCATCGTCTGTAATCCTTCGAGGTCGGCTTCAACATCTTGAGCCGTGAAACCGTGTACTTCGTTCCAATAGGTGCTCGATGCTATTGGCATGGCGCTGATTGTAAAGTATTTGTTAATCTCGTCGAAAGCCGAAGTCGAGCCCGCGCGTCGCGATGATACTACGGCTGCGCCTACTTTCATTGTCTTGTCGAAGTTGCCAGATGTGCTGTAGAAGAGGCGGTCGAGGAACGAAAGCACCTGCCCGTTGCATCCGGCATAGTACACAGGGCTGCCCACAACGAGGCCGTCGGCGTCGGCGAATTTCGGGGCCGTTTCGTTCACTATATCATTGAACACGCAGCGGCCGTGCTCGCGGCAGAAATTGCATCCTATGCAACCTCGCACATCTTTATTGCCAATTTCCACGCGTTCGGTTTCCACACCGTTGTCAGCGAGGGTCTTTTCGAGCTCGCGCAGAGCCCTGTCGGTGCAGCCGTGGAGGTGGGGGCTGCCGTTCACTACAAGTATCTTCATATCTCTGGTTTGTCTTTTTTCAATCTTTATTATAAACACGCCCGGGGGTGCTTGTGTTCCCTGTGGCTTTAGTGAGATACAGCATATGGCGGAGCTGCACGCCTTCTTCGATAATAGGCTCGGGATAGTTGTCGGTGAAGAAATTCTCTATCTTGTAGGCATACCGGTAGCCGCACGACTCATAGAAGCGCAGGGTAGAGGGAGTCTCACCTGTGCCGAGGCGGAAGCGTGAGCCCCGGTAAACATTCTCAACGTGGGCGAGCATGGCTCGGCCTATGCCTTGACGGCGTCGCTCAGCCACTACGGCAAGATTCTTTATCTCTATCCAGCCCTCGGGCTCTTGGGTCACCACGCACACAGCAATCGCTTTACCGCCGTCGCGCCCAACATACACCGTACCGCGGTCGAGATAGCGCCTGATCATAGCTTCCGACTCATCGCCGATGAGCAGCAGCGGCATAAGTACGCTTCTATCCGAAAGGTGTTCTTCGATTGTCATATACGCGAAGTTAATGATTATTATTGAATCGATACCGAAAAAGAGGAGCCAATCAGCAGATATTTAGTAATTTTGTGCATGATTACATCACAACGATTGATTCTGCGCCCCTGGCGCTCATCTGATGCCGAAGCCTTGTATGCCCTCGCTTCGGACCCCGCTGTAGGCCCTCCCGCGGGTTGGCCACCCCATGAGTCGGTGGTCATGAGCCGTGAGATTATAGAGACCGTCTTTGCCGCCCCCGAAGTATATGCGCTTGTTCTCAAAGACAGTGGCACACTCGTGGGCTGCTGCGGATTGGTACCATTCAACAGCGACCGTACTGCCCCCGATGAGGCTGAAATAGGTTATTGGATTGGCCGTGAGTTCTGGGGCAATGGCTATGCTCCCGAAGCCGTGCTTGCGCTCGAAGCCCACGCGTTCAGTACCCTCGGCAAAAGCACTCTGTGGATAGCTTTTACCGACGGCAACGAAAAGTCGCGCCGTGTGGCTGAGAAATGCGGTTATTGCTACAGCCACACACGTGCGGGAGAGGGCGGGGCAGAGCACTTCTTCTGCAAACGGCGCACTCTTGACTGACGAGGCTTACAGCTCGGCGATGCTTCTGAAATCGCTCACCATATAGTCGGGCGAGGCCGCCTTGAGTGAATTTATCGACCCGTTTCCGTAAGTCACGGCGCATGTCTTGCATCCGGCGCCATTGCCCATGAGGATGTCGACGTCGGCATCTCCGACCACCAAAGTGTCGGCAGCTTCCCACCCAAGAGCCTTGAGAATAGTAAGCACAGGCTCAGGGTCCGGCTTGCCTTTGCTGACGTTGTCGGCGCCCACTACCATGGCAAACCAGTTGTCGATTCCCAAGCCCGTGAGATAGTCATTGAGCGATGCCAGCCGTCGGCTCGAAGCTATTGCAAGGCCGCACCCGGCAGCACGGAGCTCGCCGAGGGTTTCAATAACACCGGGAAAAGCGTTCTCGTGCGCGCCCTTTTTGAGCCGCTCGTAGTTGGCGCGGAAGGTGCGGGCAAAGTCGGCGTTCGAAATATCGAGATCCGGATACAGATATTTTCCGGCCTCATCGGTGCGTATGCCAATAATCGAGCGGCACTCCTCCTCAGTTTTTTCAGGGAGTCCCATTTCTTTTATTGTAGCTTTTATTGTCGCAAGAATCACCCCCGAAGTATCCATGAGGGTGCCGTCGAAATCAAAAATGTAGTTCATAGTGCAAAATTATACTATCCCGGGCATTTAGGCAATATCTTCGTCCTGCAAAGACAGGTGCAGAATAGGGTAAGGACGTCCTGCATCATCCATTTCGTCGCGACCCGTGACTATGAATCCTTTACTCAGATAAAACTTCAACGCAGCCTGATTCTGCTCGTTAACATCTACATAGCGGCAGCCCGACTCCAGTGCATGCTCTATCAGCAGCGACCCGTAGCCGCGCCCCATGAAATTCGAATCAATAAAGAGCATTTCGATTCTGTCGCCGGCCACGCCTATAAATCCTGCCAAGACTCCGTTCTCGCGCACCCCAAAGAGGTCGACGGTGGGGAAATATTCCGGAATCAAAGCCTCCTTTATTTGGGTGATGTCAGCCTCGCTGAGGAAGCTGTGGCTCGCGCGGACCGACCGCTCCCAAATATCGCAGAGCGCAGGGTAGTGGTCAGCGTTGCATTTCACTATCTCTTTCATTTCGCAATTCAATAGATATTTGACTCCTTGCAAAAGTAATCAAAACACTCGGCCGGAGCAAATGTTATGACAGGGTAATTTTGCTATCACAAAAAATGCACAAAATTACCAGAATCAGGCCATGACACTGCTTAACCTTACCAAAGTATACAGGGCTTGGCGTGGTCTTGGAGCAACCTAACTCCAAGTTTTTCAGATAGATAAAGAAAAGTCAGCTAACCCCGGGTGTACAGGGAAAACTGACTTTTATCACTTTGTGGAGCTGGAGGGATTCGAACCCTCGTCCAAACGCGGAATCAATGCGCTTTCTACGTGCGTAGTTTCAAGTTGATTTTCGTGCTGCGGCAGGCCTGAAACTACCAACCGCGGCCTTAACCTCTAAAATTTCGGCTCCCTCGCGAGGTTCTCGGCAGCCTATTTCCGATATTCCTGCACCGCCATATCGATCCGTCTCGGAAAAAGGACAATCGGGCGATGTCTTGTCGCTGCAACTGTTGCGGCGATTAAGCTGATCTACTGTACTTCAATCAAGCAGCAAGAGCGTAGTTGTTTTCGCCATTTAAATTGGTCGAAGCCTGATATTAAAGAGCATAGACCTCAAAGCTCTGCACGCTTACACACCTCTTCTACACGCTGTCAAAACCTGTCAACCCCATAGAATGGTATAAGATGTGAAAAGATTTGCAAAGATAGATGTTTTGATTGTTTCGCGCCAAATAATTACGATTATTTTAGCATTATTTAATATTTGAAGCGGTGTTATGTCGGCGTTCTTTGGGTGCTGTATGGCATGAAAAAAATTGTGTGAAAAATATTGCGATATAACGAATTTTTTCCGTAATTTTGTCGGCGACAAGCATCCCGAGCGGGGTGCAGGTCTTGAAAACGTTTCTATACCTATTTAAATATACGATATTATGTCAAAAGTTACAGTAGTGGGCGCCGGCAACGTAGGCGCAACCTGTGCAAATGTGCTGGTAACATTCCAGCTCGCCGATGAGGTTGTTCTTCTCGACATCAAGGAAGGTGTTTCGGAAGGCAAGGCAATGGACATCATGCAGACTGCCAACATCCTCGGTCTCAACAGCCGTCTCGTAGGCGTTACCAACGATTACGCCCGCACAGAAGGTTCTGACGTTGTTGTCATCACTTCGGGTATTCCCCGAAAGCCCGGCATGACCCGCGAGGAGCTTATCGGTGTTAACGCCGGTATCGTCCGTTCGGTTACCGAAAATGTTCTTGCCCACTCGCCCAACGCTATCATCGTGTGCGTGAGCAACCCCATGGACACCATGACATACCTCATCCACCGCGAGACCAAGCTCCCCCGCAACCGAATCATCGGTATGGGTGGTGCTCTCGACAGCGCACGCTTCAAATATTTCCTCAGCCAGGCTCTCAACGCCAACGCCAATGAGGTAGAAGGCATCGTTATCGGCGGACACGGCGACACCACAATGATTCCTCTCAAGCGCTATGCAGCTTACCGCGGTATTCCCGCAACCACTCTTCTCGACGCTGAAGTTCTCGACAAGGTTGTTGCCGACACCATGGTAGGTGGCGCTACTCTCACCAAGCTCCTTGGTACCTCGGCATGGTATGCTCCCGGTGCTGCAGCAGCTCAGGTTGTGGCTGCCGTTCTCGGCGACCAGAAGCGTCTTATCAGCTGCTCGGCCCTCCTCGAAGGTGAGTATGGCGAGAAAGACCTCTGCATCGGCGTTCCCTGTATCCTCGGCCGCAACGGTATCGAGAAAATCGTTGAATTCGACCTCAACGAAGAAGAGAAGGCTCTCTTCGCCGCCAGCGCAGCCGCTGTACACAAAACTAACGCAGCTCTCAACTAATAAGCCGCGTCAAACGTTATACTTCAAGGCCGCCGGAGTTACTGCCCCGGCGGCTTTTTTAAACATCGATTAATATGAAAAAGATAGCATTTATAGCAAGTCTCGCAGCTCTCGTGGCTGCTTCCGCTTGTTCCACAAAGAGCACTGCCGAGGCCGATGCAGCCGCAGAAGCCGTTGAGCAGGAAACCGTAGAATCGGCCGTAGCCGTAGCTCCCGTTGCTACCGACGGCAAGGTAATAGAACTCTCCGATGCAGCTCTCGTAGCTCCCGGTGTCAATGTAGAGCAGCTCACCATCATCGACTTCAATGCCGTGTGGTGTGGCCCTTGCCGTCAGCTCACCCCTGTGCTCGAAGAAATGGCTCAGGCATACGCAGGCAAGGCAACCTTCATCTCGGTGGATGTCGATAAGTTCCCCGACCTTTTTGAAGCTTACAACGTAGGCAACTCTATCCCTGCCGTTGTGTTCCTCAGCCCCGACGGCTCACGTCAGGATTTTGTAGGCACCTCCGACCTCCTTCCCGCCGATAGCTTCAAGGCTATCATCGACAGCAAACTCTCAAAATGAACATAAGCCAAATAAAATCGCGTGCCGAAGAGAGGCTCGCTATTGGCAAGTTTACCCCACTGCAGCAGGCCATGGCCACGGAGCAACTTCCGCTCCGCGGCGTCCTGCTTGCCCCGACGGGCAGTGGCAAGACTCTCGCTTTCGCAATACCCCTGCTGCGGTCGCTTGATGCAAAGGCCCATGGCCTTCAGGCGCTTGTTATAGCGCCTACCCGCGAGTTGGTGCTTCAGGTGGCCGATGTGCTTCGCGCCCTTGCCAAGCCCGATTTCACTGTGGCTGCCTTTTATGGCGGTCATAGCGTGGAGGCCGAGGTTAATGCCCTTTCGGCCAGCCCCGCAATCCTCGTCTCGACGCCCGGACGCCTTCTCGACCACCTTCGCCGAGGACATTTTACAATAGGCAATCTCGCCACCCTTGTGCTTGACGAATACGACAAGTCGCTCGACCTCGGTTTTCTCCCGGATATCAAGGCTATAATGAAGCGTGTTGGCTTTTGCAGCTCCATTATCCTGACTTCCGCTACCGCCCTGGCCGAGATTCCCGAATGCTTCGGTAAGGCGCAATTCAAAACATTTGATTACACACTGCGCGAAGAGGAGGTGCCCGACATAAACTTCATGCAGGTAGAAAGTGCCGCTCCCGACAAGCTCGACACTCTCAAGCGGCTCCTCCGCGACCTCGGCAAGGAGCGAGTGATAGTTTTTGTGAACCACCGCGATGCAGCCGAGCGAGTATACACGTCGCTAAAAAACGACGGTTTCGCCGTGGGGCTTTATCACGGCGGCCTTGAGCAGGATAGGCGCGAGAAAGCTCTCGTGCTCTTCGCCAACGGCACCACACCCGTGCTCATCGCCACCGACCTCGCTTCGCGCGGCCTCGATATTGCCGGTGTCGATGCAGTTATCCACTACCACCTGCCGGTGTCAGAAGAAGCAATGACGCACCGCAACGGACGAACAGGCCGCATGGGCGCTTCCGGAAAAGCTTATGCAATAATTTCTGCAGTCGATAAGATTCCCGACTTCTTCCCGCAACTCTCAACTTATTGGCCCGAGGGTTCAGCCCCCATTCAGCAGGCCGACACCGCCACATTATATATTAATGCAGGCAAGCGCGAGAAAATCTCAAAAGGCGACATCGCCGGCTACCTCATTCAGAAAGGCGGTCTCTCGGCAGCCGAGGTTGGCAAAATTGAGGTGCGCGACCATTGGGCATGTGTTGCCGTGCCCGCATCAAAAGCCGCCGCTCTTATCACGACCGTGCAACCCTATAAGCTCAAGAATACCAGGGTGAAGCTGAGCCGCGTAGAGTAGGGCACGCACAGTTTATGCGCCACCTTGGCCGCGGGCGTGAACAAATAGCGGCACCACGAGGTTTTAATTTAAATTCATCACACTGCAGAAATTGAAACCAACAACAATCATAGGCCGAATCATGAGGGCTGCCGTCTATACGGTGGCCGCTCTTGTATTACTCCTGTGCGGGCTCATAATAATGCTGTACTCGCCCTGGAGTCAGGAGATGCTCCGCGAGAGCATCGTGAAGAAGTTTAACGACGGTGCCTCTACTAAAATCGAGCTACAGTCTTTCAGACTGAAATTCCCTCTGAAGCTCAATGCCACCGGCTTTGCTCTCATCGCCGACTCCGACACCATGGTCACCGCTTCGGGGCTCGACATCGATATAGCCGCCTTGCCTCTCCTCAAAGGCGATGTGCAGATACGCCACGCTCAACTCGAAAGCGCCTACTACCGCATGGGCGCGCCCGACTCGGCAATGTTCATGACAATTGCCGCCGACACCCTGAGCATTGCACCGGCATCAGTTCACTTGTCCGACATGGCTATACGTCTCGACGAAGGCCGCATAAAGGGTGGTCGCGTAGCGATGACACTGAGCACCGATACCACGCCCTCGCAACCCTCCGAGCCAACCCGCATGAGCATAGACCTCGGGCGCCTCACGCTTGATGATTTCGCGTACACCATGCGCATGTTGCCGACAATCGACACGCTTAGCGCGCATATGGCGCATGCCACACTCTCCGACGGCGCTATCGACCTTCTCAACCAGAAAATTAGCCTCGCCCGCTTCGGTGGCAGCACACTTGATGCACGGTATATCGCACCCGACAGCGCAACCGTGGCATCAGTGATTGTGCCACAGTCGTCAGAGCCTGCCGACAGCGCTTCCGCTCCCTGGACCATAAACATCGACAGCATAGGCTTCAGCAGTTCGCACGCACTCTATACTACCGCAGGCGTCACACCTGTTCCGGGTCTCGACTTCGCATATATCGAAGTTGGAAACCTCGACCTCCGCATCCGCAATTTCTATAATCAGGCTGCCACAGTCAGGCTGCCGCTGAGCCTTCGCGGTACAGAGCGCTGCGGCGTGGAACTCGCTATCGACGGTGAACTCGACATCGACCCCGAAGCCCTGACTTTTAAAGATGTGAACCTCAGCACCCCCACGGGCACCGCAGCCGCGTTCCACGGCAAACTCGGCATGGGCGATATGGTCACCGACCCAAATCTGCCTCTCGCACTCACTCTCGACGGAGGCTTCGCCCCGGCTGACCTCTCTAAAATGTTCCCTGCCTTCGCTCTTTACCTCGATGCACTGCCAACTGCAAATGCCATAGAGACCGACATCGCAGCCGAAGGCACAACCGGGCGCCTTGATATTCAGAAACTTGATGTGCAGGTTAACCACTGCATCAACCTCCTTGCAAGCGGCCGTATATCAAACTTCATGAATCCCGACAAGATGAACGGCGACCTCCGGCTTAAAGGAAACATTATCAATGTAAACCGCCTCAAGACAGCCGCTCTCGGTGCCGAAACAGCATCAACATTTGCAGTACCTCCCATGTCGCTTGCCGGACATGTTACCCTTAACGGCGCCACTTATGCCGGAAACCTCCAGGCGGCGACAGGCAAAGGCATCATAGCACTCGACGGCCGCTTCAACGGCAATCTTGAGAGCTATGCAGCCCGTGTGCGCACACGTGGTTTTCCTGTGCAGGCTTTCCTGCCCGATATGGGCGTAGGTGCTGTTACGGCAGCCATTGACGCCTCCGGCCATGGCTTTGACCCCTTCAGCAAGAGCACATGCTTGAAAGCCAAGGCAGATATTGCCTCTGCCGAATATGCCGGAGTCACATATACCGACATTACCGCTGCCGCCGTCCTCGACGCAGGGCAGGCTGCAATAGACCTTAACTCCGCCAACCCCGACGCTGAGATTATTCTCGCTGCAAAAGGCAATCTCGACGGCGATACTTACACATGGCACGCCGACATCGACGGGCGCCATATCGACCTTTACGCCCTGAAATTCGCTGCCGAGCCCTCGTCGCTCGAGCTCGTTGCCGGCGCCGATGCCACCATAGGACCGGGCAAGAACGACATCAACGGGCACCTCGTGCTCAACGACCTTTTCTTCAATCAGAAAGAAGGCACAATAGCCCTATCCGATGTTAATGTTCACCTGAACTCATCCGACAGCCTCACCAACCTCTCGCTCCAGAACCGCGACCTTTACGGCAATTTCAGCGCCCCGAGCGCCCTCATGCCGCTTGTCGACGCTTTCAGTCATGCGGGCCAGGTGATAGCCTCACAGATTTCGACTTTCACAATCAACGCCGACACCCTCGCTACCTCGCTGCCGAAATTCTCGCTCGATCTCCGAGGTGGCAATGATAATCTCGTCAACGACGTGCTCGCCCCCTCCAAGATGTCGGTGCGCTCTTTCGCCCTCAACGCCGACAACGACAGCACACTCGTGCTCAACGGATCAGTGCGCCGCTTCGACACCGGCAGCATGCGCCTCGATTCAATTTTCATCGACGCCCGCGGTGCCGACAGCCTCCTTATTGTCGACGCCGGACTCCTCAACAAACCCGGCAATATGGACGAGTGGCATAAGGTAGACCTCAAAGGAGTTATCCGCGGCAACCGTGCATCGCTCGGTCTGCACCAGGAGAACCTCAAGGGCAAGACCGGCTTCGAGTTCGGCATGCGTGCCGTAGCCAATGCCGCCGACTCGCTCATCACAGTGAGTGTCAACCCCTTTGACCCCGTTATCGGCTATCAGCAGTGGAGCGTGAACGACGATAATTTCATCTCGTACTGCATGGCCGACAGCCATATCGATGCCAACCTTTATATGAAGGGCGGAAACAGCTCCCTTGCCATATACACCGAGCACCCCGAAGGTGAGGAGCACCACGATGAACAGGAAGACCTCGTAGTAAAACTCGGTGACATCCACATCGCCGACTGGATTTCCTTCAATCCCTTCGCGCCGCCCGTCAAAGGCGACATCAACGCCGACGTACGCGTGAACCGCCACGGCACAATGTTCACCGGCAGCGGTAGCGCCTCGATTGTGAACTTCTATTATGGCCGCGAGAAAGTGGCCGACTTCAAGGCCGACTTCGACGTCGCTGCTCAGGCCGACGGCACCCTCCACGCCACCGCCGACCTCTATGCCGACGGCGTAAAGACAATCACCGTGAGTGGTGCCCTCAACGACAGCACAGCCACATCGCCCCTCGCGCTCGACCTTTCGATGATCCGCTTCCCTCTGGCGACCGCCAACCCCTTCCTGCCCAAGGGTACCGCGAGTCTGCGCGGAGTGCTCAACGGCAACCTGAAGATTTCGGGTACCGAAAAGGCCCCGGTCTACAATGGCACCTTCGACTTCGATTCCACAGCCGTGCTTCTGGCGCTCACCGGCACCGAGTATACCTTCAGCGAATCCAAAATCGACGTTGAGAACAGCATAGTCCGTTTCGACAACTTCGCCATTGCCGGATGCAACGATAATCCGCTGACCGTCAACGGCACCGTAGATATGACCGATATGGCAAACCTGCGCCTGAACCTCGGTCTGCGGGCACGCGACATGATGATTGTCAACACCAACCGTGCTCGCCGCGGCGCCGACGTCTACGGCAAGGCATATATCAGTCTCGACGCTAATGCCCACGGAAGCATGGCGCTGATGAACGTCAACGCCGACCTCAAACTCCTCTCTGAGACTAACGTGACCTACGTAATCCCCGATGCCACAACCGCTTTGAGCAACAAGTCAACCGGCGATATGGTCAAGTTCGTCAACTTCACCGACTCCCTCGCAGTTGAGCAGGCCGACAGCCTCGTGCGCAGCGGCATGGCACTTTTCCTCGACGCCTCTCTGGCAATAGAGGAGGGCAGTATCATCAACGTCGACCTCTCGGCCGACGGCAAAAACAAGGCGCAGATCGAGAGCAACGGCATACTCTCGTTCAGCATGACACCCCTCGACGAAGGCCGCCTCACCGGTCGTCTGACCATCGACAAAGGCTTCGTGCGCTATACGCCACCGTTCATGTCGGAGAAAAATTTCAGCTTCGACGAAGGCAGCTACGTGGCTTTCAACGGCGATATGATGAACCCCGTGCTCAACATCCATGCCACCGACGTACTTAAAGCAAATGTAACCCAGAGCGGACAGAACTCCCGCCTCGTGAATTTCGACGTCCTCCTCGGCGTGACCGGAACCTTGGCAAACATGGATGTGGCCTTCGACCTCAAGACCAACGACGATATGACCGTTGCCAACGAGCTCGAATCAATGTCGGCCGAGCAGCGTGCCAACCAGGCAATGAACCTCCTGCTCTACAACGTGTACACCGGCCCCGGTACCAAAGGTAACGCCTCGCTCAGCGGCAACCCGCTCTTCTCGTTCCTCGAGTCGCAGATCAACACCTGGGCGGCAAACAACATCAAGGGCGTGGATATATCTTTCGGTATCGACCAATACGACAAGACCGTCGGCGGCAACACCTCATCGACAATGAGTTACTCCTATCAAGTGTCGAAGAGCCTCTTCAACGACCGTTTCAAGATTGTTGTGGGCGGCAACTACAGCACCGATGCCAATGCCGACGAGAATTTCTCGCAGAATCTCATCAACGACATATCTTTCGAGTACTTCCTCAACAAACAGCGCAGCATGTACCTCCGCCTCTTCCGCCACACCGGCTACGAGAGCATACTCGAAGGCGAGATTACCCAGACCGGCGTCGGCTTCGTTTACCGCCGCAAGCTCCGCCGCATTGGCGATATGTTCCTCTCTCCGGGTGCCGTACGCCGCCGCGATGAAGCCGAAAATTCTGAATTGAACGCCTCCCCCGAGGTTCAACCCGATAAAGCTGAAAGCAAATGAAAGAGTCTCCCTCACGCATAAACAGGATTTTAGCCGGAACTGCATTCGTCCTGGCTCTCTTTGCCGCCGCTTGCTCTACCACCCGCCGACTCCCCGAGGGCGAGATTCTATACACCGGCACCAAACTCGAAGTAGGCCGTGCCGACAGCATGAAGTTGCCCTCCGAGCTCGTGTCTGAAATCAAGAGCTCGGTAAATGTAGCCCCGAACAACTACATCAAGATGCTCGACTGGCGCTATCCTTTCCCTCTGGGCTTGTGGGTGTATAATAATTGGCCCAACCCGCCCAAGGGGCTCAAACACTGGCTCTACGAAAAGTTCGTCGAGGAGCCGGTGCTCGTCTCCGACGTCCGCCCGGAGGTGCGCAGTCATATGATTGAGCAGATGCTCGACAACAACGGCTACTTCAGCGGCACTGCCACTTATGAGCTCGTCAAAGGCCGTAACCCGCGCAAAGCCAAGGTTCTCTACGACATCAACCCCGGCAAGGCATACCCCATTGACACCGTAATGCTCCTGCCCGACACCACACGCCTGGGGCACCTCATCGACTCTCTTGCGCGCAAAGATGCCTATCTTACAATGAAGAGTCCGCGCTTCAGCACCGACTCGCTCTCGGCAGCTCGTACGCGTATCACCAACAAGCTGCGTAACCGTGGCTATTACTTCTTCCGGCCCGATTTCATAGAGTACCTCGCCGACAGCGTGCAGACGCCCGGCAAGATTGCTCTCAAAATAATGCTCGCCTCCAATATCCCCGACTTCGCCCTGGCGCCTTATACCACGGGCAAAGTCACAATCCACGTCGACCGCAACCAGGGCGGAGGCACACCCGACACCGTTGCCCTCAAGCGCGCGACACTCATACAGATGATGCCCTCGCGCCTGCGTCACCCCTCGATAGAAGAGTGCATAAGCTTCCGCCCGAGCCGCACTTTCTCGGTGCGGAACATGAACAGCACCCAGAGCAATCTCTCGCGCCTGGGCATATTCAACTCCATAGATATCAACGCTATGCCTGATACAGCCGACATGGCCGCACATAAGCTCAACGTCGACATCTACTGCACTTTCGATACACCGCTCGAGACTTCGCTCGAAGTAAACGCATCGTCGAAGTCGAACAGCTACATCGGCCCCGGCCTTACTTTCGGAGTCACTAACAAGAATCTGTTCGGTGGCGGCGAGCAGCTCTCGGTAAAGCTCACCGGCTCTTACGAGTGGCAGACGGGCAGCGGACGGCGCTCGGTGTTCAACTCCTACGAAGCGGGGATTACGGGTACTCTTGCCTTCCCGCGCCTCCTCGCGCCGAAATTCATACCGCGGAGCCGCTTCCAGCTCAACTGGACGCGCTTCCAGCTTAACGCCGACCTGCTCAACCGCCCCCACTACTTCAAAATGGCGCAGTTCAACGCCTCCATTAACTACGACTGGCGTGTGCGCCGCCATGTGCAGAACACCCTCACTCTCTTCAAGCTCACATACACCAACCTCATGCACACAACTGCCGAGTTCGACTCCATAATGACGGCCAACCCGGCAGTGGCACAGAGTTTCAAGAGCCAGTTCATACCGCAGATGATATATACTTATGTATACGACCGCCAGCTCAACCGCAACAATACCCTCAACTGGCAGTTCACCGTACAGGAGGCAGGCAACCTCTTCTGGGCAATATACCGTGCATGCGGCAAGAAGGGAGAGAAAGAACTCTTCGGCGCCCCCTTCTCGCAGTTCGTCAAAGCCTCCACGCAACTCGTCTGGGGCAGGCGTATATTCTCGGGCGACAATTGGCTTGTGAGCCGTGTGGCTGTCGGCGCCGCCCATGCCTACGGCAACTCTACCCAGGTGCCTTACTCCGAGCAGTTCTATGTGGGAGGCGCCAACTCTATCCGTGCATTCACGGTGCGCTCAATTGGCCCCGGCAGCTACCGCGCACCCGAAGGTATGCCCGACGACAACTTCGACCGCACAGGTACTTTCAAACTCGAAGCCAATGTTGAATACCGCTTCCCCATTGCAGGCCCGCTGCATGGCGCCCTCTTCGTAGATGCCGGCAACGTGTGGCTGCTCAAGTCCGACCCCATGCGTCCGGGCGGTACTCTCCGCGCCAAAACATTCCTCAACGATATCGCCGTCGGCACCGGCTGCGGCCTCCGTTTCGACATCTCCATGCTCGTTATCCGTGCCGACCTCGGTGTTGGCATACATGCCCCATACGATACCGGCAAGCACGGCTATTATAATATGAAGTCGTTCGGTAAATCGCTCGCTTTCCACCTCGCTATCGGATACCCTTTCTGAACAATAGCCTGCCGCCAGGTGTTCTATTAAGTGGAATAACTAACATAAAACACCTTTTTATATTATGGCACTTATCAAAAACCAGGAAGCCCGCGAGATTCAGGAACTTCAGAACGTTGAAGCACGCATCCGTCGCACCGAGCGCCGCGAGCGCATACACCATATCCTTATCGCCGGTCTCGGCGTCCTGCTTGTAGCCTCGGTTCTTACCGGCCACCTCGGCCTCTGCCGCAAAGCAAGGCGTTAAAAGAACAAGAAATTACCCAAAACCCGCCCACAGGCACTTCTGAACAGCCTCAGAAGTGCCTGTGGGCGGGTTTTGTGTTGAATATGTGGAAATTAACAATTTTAATTATGATTATTTAACATTGTACTGATTTGGATATCTCGCGCCGTTTTCATAATTTTGCGCATGCTAACTATTACTACATCAAGTATTTGAGCCTATTATCTTAAAAATTCTATAATATGAAACAATCCTTACACTTTCTTGGGGCTGCAGTTCTCGCTATCGGGGCTGCTTTCACAGCCGGTGCGCAGGACCCTATCGAGGGCTACTTCCGTGTTCAGAGCGCTCTCGGTACGGCCGACAACACCGGCTATGTTGAGGTGCGCGGTCCGATGACCACCGCTCCCGATGTAACTTACGACAACGCGCTCACTGCCGCAGGCACCGTTATGCGCCTCCGCGCTTTCCCCGACAACAGCACAGGCGTCCTCCGCTACAAAATCGGCAACCTCAGCTCGCAGGGTATTGAGGTGTTCGGCGCTCCGCAGGCCGACTACTTCGATGCACTCATGAATATCGCAGGCGACATCAAAACCGACGACTACCTCGCCGCAGCCTATGGCATACAGCGTCATGCCCGCGAAATCGGTTACATCTCCACCGGTCGCATGATTGTGCAGGCCCTCTTCCAGGTTGTTGCCGGTCGTCTCGACAGCGAAATCAACTCCCTCCCGCAGGACGTCAAAGACAAACTCTATACCGGAGAGTCTCTCGAAGATTTCGCTATCCGTTTCAACAAGGAGGTTTCCGCCAACATCGACCTCCACGCATACCTCGAACCCGTTGCCAACACCAACGGACAGTACCGTCTCTATTTCAACTGGATCGACTGCACCGAGGTGAGCAAATTCTACCTCGCCAACGAGCAGAACAAAAAATCGTTTGAACTCGGCTTCGAGTGCATGCGTCAGTATATGAACGGTAAGAATGGCCTCGGCTCTGGCGAGACTATCGATGACGCCGAAGCTGCTCTCTGGAAGACTTGGGGCTTTGACATCGATGCCCGATACGCCGACTGCTACAATGCCGAAGGCAAGTTCTACCAGCTCTCTTACGAGAAGATCTTCGCCGACCATGAGCTCCTCTACAACTGGCTCAAGATGTATATCGAACGCTTCCTCGACCCTGCAAAGGCACCCGACGCTTCGATTCTCGGCATCAACTTCAAAGACTTTGCCGCCGAAATGCAGCGCCACGAAATCATGAAGGGCTTCCTCAAATACATCCCCTCTATCCAGGAAGGGCAGAAGCTCTATCTCACCAGCGGACGATTCTCCGACGGCACCAACGAGTTTAGCACTGTGGGCACCACCAGCGATGGCGCAGCCCGCTTCGGTCTCCTCGGCGAAGCTCAGGCTATAGCTGCCGGTAACGCCGCTATCTGGAACCTGCTTCCCATCGACGAAGACACCAACTACTTCGCTATCGCTCCCGCAGCCCACCGCAGCAACAAGCCCGGCGAAGCTGACGCCCACCTCGCTTCCGCTTACTTCGACTTCCCCTTCGAGCCCGTCAACACCGAAGTCATGAAGGCTTATAACATGAAGCTGGAGGCTATTCCCGTAAAGAGCACCTATCTTGAACATCTTGAAGAGGTTCACTATGTTGAGATTTCCGAGCCTCTCACCAAAGTCGACCGACTTACTCCCGTGCTCATTGAATCGACCTCCGACGACGTTCTCAAGAATATGGTGCACATTATTTACGAATCTCAGCCTGGTGACTACAACCCCGATGTCACCCTTACTCCCGCCAAGCCCGAAGGCTTCATCGTTTCCGACGAGGAAGTAGCCGTGCAGCACTCCAACCGACGCCGCGCTGCCGATACTGACGAAGAGAAATTGCCTGCCGAAGCTCATGGTGTCCTCTTCAGCACCCCGGCAAGCGACACTTCGCTCAAGCACCTTTGGGGCATTAACACCAATCTCGACAACCAGGAGCAGGCTGCCTACACGCTCTCTACCCGCGAGCAGAAAGTTGAAGCCGAAAGCAAAGAACTCATGGATACCCCCTGGTTCACCGAAGCAACAACCCTCCCCGCAAACCAGGTGTTTATGCTTGCCGAACCTTCAAAGCCCCTGTCAGGTATCAGCCTCGGAACTCCCGCCGATGAGCTCGTCGACATCCCCACAGGCGTAGAAGGTGTTGAAGCCGCTCCTGTTCACGACAATGTTATCTACGACCTCTATGGCCGCAAGGTTGTTAACCCCACTCCCGGTGCTGTGTACATCCTTAACGGCAAGAAAATCCTTATCCGATAATAAGTGTTTCTAAAACCAACTGATATAGAGCGCGGGCACGGGCATTGCCGTATGCCCGCGCTCTTTCTTCGCCTTGCGCTGATTGTAGCTCTCTTCGGCGCTACACGTGCCTCGGCAGCTGTTTTCACCGATTCTGTCATGGCTTCGGTGCTTGTGGCCTCGCCCGGTGAGGCTATCTACCAGGCCGGCGGCCACGCGGCCCTGCGCATGCAGTGCCCGGCGTTGGGCCTTGATAATGTGTTCTCCTTCGAGAACAACAACGCCGGAGGCCTGGCAGGGCACCTTCTTGGCAAGACAAAGGGCCGATTGGCTGCTATCACTTTCGAGGAGTATTGCGGTCAGTTCGTCGACGAAGGGCGCGAGATTAAAGAATATCCCGTAAACCTCACCGATGCGCAGATTCGCACCCTGTGGCGATTGCTCGACCAGACAGTGGAAATGAAAGTCGAGACCGACTTCAATCTTCGCCATAAGAATTGCAACTCCGCAGTCATGGATAAGCTCTCGGCAGCTCTCGGCAGTGAGAAAATTGTGATGAACGAAATGCGATACTCGCAGCTCGATAACGGGGAGCTGATGAACGCCATGTTTCTCGACGGCAGGCCATGGACGGCATTGGTTTTCTGTGTTGCCCTTGGTGCTGATACCGGAGAAAATGATTCTTGGCAGACTCGCACGTTTCCGCTCATAATGGATTCTTTCCTTAGCACCGCCGAAATAGTGAGTCCTTCAGGCGCCCGTCGCCCCTTCCTTGCGGCCGAGCCCTCGGTGGCGCTTGCAGCAACAAAAGAGATTGGCAAACCGCTGATAACGCCCGTCGGCCTCGCTATTATTATATTAGGTATAGCGATCGTGGTTTCTTTGGCCGACCGTTCACGCCGCTTAAAGCGCCCAGTGCGCGTTGCCGACATCCTGCTGCTCGCCTCCCAGACCGCTGCCGCCATAGCCGTTTTAGTCCTTGTCGCCACTCCCGCGAGCATAGGCCCGGCATGGAACTGGATGCTGATTCCGCTCAACCCCCTCCCGGTGTTTGCCGCACTTTTCCTGCGCAACCCCGCGCTACGCCGCCGGTTCTTCATTATCTACGGCATAGCCTGCGCCCTCTTTATCTTCGCACCCTTCATAACATCTGAAGCCGGCCTGTGGAGCTCACTCCTCTCGGCAGCTATCGCTATCAGGGTGCTCTCACATTATTTATAAAACAATCTCTTTCTTCAAATATGAAAAAACTATTCTTATTTCTATTAACATTGTCAGTGGTCACGTTCGGTGCGAGCGCCTCCAATACGTACTACTCACAAATCCAGGTCAGCGCCCCCTCCGGACAGGGCTACGTCTATGCCTCGACAAGCGGGACGGTAGATGATGCTTTAATCGCGTCATCTGAATATTCTAACATCTATCAGTCTGAGTCTGCTACAGGTAGTGCTACCCATACATGGTACTTGCATGCGAAAGCTGAAAAAGGTTACATCTTTGAGCAATGGAGCAACGGTAGCACTGACAACCCCACGAAAGTTGAGATAAAGACTTCTGCCACTGAAAAGGGAAGCCCTGCAACGGCGCAGTATAGTGCATCGTTCGTTCCTACCTATGTCACTATTTCTAACAGCGACCCTTCTCTCGGAACGGCTACTATAAGCAAACTCGTTAACGCCCCGGGAGATGTCGTTACTCTGGAAGCTACCCTTTACCGCCCTCAAGGGTCGTCGGAATTCAGCCAAACAACTCGACCGAGCAAATCTGCTAAATTCGAGGGTTGGTTCAATGATAGAGGCGAGAAAGTTTCAGATGACTTGCAAGTGTCATACACTGTAAAGGAAGTAGAGGTGCTTGAAGCCCGCTTCAGTCGAGAATTTGCCATTAAGACCGATGAAAATGGTAAGATATATGGCTATTATCGCCTGCAGACGCCCTTCTTTGCGCTCGACCAAAACTACTTCTTATGCCTGACTGGCGGATTCAAAGTCTCGATTACGGGCGTCGGCGATCGATATCTTTATGGAGCGGTCGAATTTAATCAGGTCAATGATGCTAATTATGCAAAAGAAGCGGCGTTTGCTGATGCGGGCAGTGTTTTCTATGTCACCGGCACCGCCAACATGAAGAATATTCATGCCGTTGATAGCCGTACTGAGGTTGCTACGAATATCATAGCCGAAGCTCAGGGAACGTCTACCGATGTTATTGTTGGTGGAAAGGCATTGTCTTTGAACACTGCTTCGACTCCCGGCTACTATATAATCAAGTACGGAAGTGTCTCGTTGCAGCTCACCTACGGGAAAAAGGTATGGGTCACGACAGATAAACCCACTAATGACAGTTACAAGAACGCAGGTGATCTTGACGTTCAACCCGTCGACCTCGAGCATATCGACACCAATTATTTCGGTGCTTACCCCGATGCCTCAATGGAATATGACGGCGGCTATTGGACTTCAATGTACACATCTTTCCCATATGAATGTTACGAACCGGATGGTGTCGAGGCTTACGTTGTATCGGAAGTATACAATGACGATGAGGGTAGCATTGCCCTTATCCGACGTCTGGAGTCGGGCATAGTTCCTGCTGCCACTCCCGTGCTTCTCAAGTGCCAAGGTCTCTCGCCAAAAGAAAACCGTCTCATACCTCTTATGCCCGACGATAGTCGTCTGCCCTTCGCTGCCGAGGAGGTGGGAGAGAACCTGCTCACAGGTGAGTATGGCCTATGGGCTGACTCCAGCTATGGCGGTCGTGCAAGATACAACCCTGAAACAATGCGTGTTTTCAGTGTAAACTCCGTCGGCGATCTTGGTTTCTATAAACTGGCACCTAACGAAGACGGCTCACAGCAGGAACTCGTACCGAACCGTGCGTTTTTCGACCTTAATAAAGTTCCGGCAGCTAAACGGGCCGCGGCTTTCCGCATAAAATTTGACAGTGGAGATTTGGGAGAGAGTAGTGTAGGCTCAATTGTAGACACTTCAGTCGACAATGAAACTGAAATTTTCTACAACCTGCAGGGCTTTGAAGTGAAAGAACCTGTTCGTGGTAATGTTTATATTGTTCGGAAAGGTTCAAAAACACGGAAAATCGTATATTGATTTTCATCACTGAAAATTAACTGTTTAAGTGTCGGTCGACATGTTTCTAACATCGTCGGCCGATTTTTTATTGAAAAAAATGCCTGAAAAATTTGGAGGATTAAAATATAGTGCGTAACTTTGCACCGCAATTGAGAAACAAACAATGCGAAAATAGCTCAGTTGGTAGAGCACGACCTTGCCAAGGTCGGGGTCGCG
>CANPGB010000013.1 GCA_947573485.1 uncultured Porphyromonadaceae bacterium
CGCTTGCAGCTCCGCTTGCAGCTCCGCTGCATATTCCGCGAAGCGGTCGAGAATTTTTACGATTTCTTCTTGCACGGGGAGTGGGGGGACGGGGATGAGGATTTTATTAATACGAGCAGCCGACAAATGTATTACAGTACCACTATGCAGCTCATTTTCAATATCCTTGAAAATCGGTCCTAAAAGGTGATATAGGAAGCCGTCCAGCACTACTTTGGCGTCTTTCGTAGAAATTTTACACACACGTTGATTTAGCAATGCCTCTCGATCGTTCCATTTTTCAAGATTAAAATTGCCGTCCATTCCAACAAGAATATCACCTCTTTTAATAATGAAGTCTGGCGAATAGCTGCCAGAATAATAAGTTGAAGCTTTTGCAGGTTTTACATCGCGGATTCGAATG
Organism: uncultured Porphyromonadaceae bacterium; assembly: GCA_947573485.1. GTDB lineage: Bacteria > Bacteroidota > Bacteroidia > Bacteroidales > Muribaculaceae > CAG-873. The sequence continues at coordinate 404 of CANPGB010000013.1, forward strand.
ATAGGTATTAAACTATCATCCTCAGAGAATTCTTTAGAATTAAACGGATAGCCATAAAGAATATTGGCAATTGCAACCAATTTCATATACGGCACTCCTTTCGGGCAAAGGTTTTGTATAAGGTTTTGAAGTTTACTCATATTTTATTTTTATAGTTTTTTGTTGGGTGAGGGTGGGGGTTACTCTTGCTCGGGGGGCGTTTGTGACCCGGTCGGACAAGTCGGACTTGTCGGACGAGTCTGACTTGTCTGACTTTGTGTGGGCGCTTGACCCTGCTGACGTTGTGTGGGCGTCTCCCCCTGCTGACTTTGTGTGGGCAGCGGGGTGGCTGCCTGGCTCTGCTGACTTTGTGTGGGCGGCGGGGTGGTTGGCCGCGGTGTGTGCCATCTTGGGCTTGTGGTGTAGCCTTGGTGGGCTTCGCGGTATTCTTTTCGTGCGCGGTACATAAGCTCGCGTATGCCTCCTGTCTGCAGGAACTGTTCTTGCTGGGCAATGAGCAGGCGACGGAGGAGGTAGGTAGTCTGGTGAATCAGGCTTATGCAGAGGTTGCAGAACTCTTCGGCGGTGTATTGCTTGGCGTACCGAAGTGGGTTGGCGTCGAAGGCCGGAGAGCTGAGGTAGCGGCGCAGGCGCAGGGTGCGTGGATTGTTCTTATCCCAAAGCTGGAGGGAGTTGTGTCGGAGATAGTCCTCATAGTCGAGGAGGAGTTCTTCGAGAGAAGCTTTGGCAACGTTTGTGAGCTTAATTTCGGTTTCTTTTGATGTTACAGAGGCTGCACTTCCCTCGCCGATATTCTGCACGCCGCTTCGCGCGGCCTGTTCCATTTGGTCGCGCGTGCGGCTCATGTGCGGCACGAATCGGTTGATGAATACCACCGTTAGGTCAAGAATATGCTGCGCCGATTTAAAAGCTCTGAGATTGCGGTATCCGCAGGCATCGGGAAGGAAGGCACTCATGCCTCGAGCTCGCGGATTATGGCGTCGATTTCGGCACGGAGTTGGTTCTCACGCTCCACGATACGTGCAATGCGGGCGTTAAGCTCGCGGATGTCGGTCTTGGGGCGAGTGTCTTCGGGTTCGACGTAGGAGCTCACCGAAAGGTTGTAGCTGTTTTCGGCGATTCGGGCGTTGTCGACCACTGCCGAGAAGTGTTTTATGGCGGTGCGGTTGGCGTACTCCTGCACTATTGCCTCGATGTTTTCGGGCGAGAGTTTATTTTTATTACCCTCGTGCACAAAGAGTTGCGAGGCGTCGATAAATAGGGTCTTGTTCTCTTTCTTTGACTTACGGAGCACTATGATGCAGGTTGCGATAGTTACGCCGAAGAAGAGGTTGGCGGGGAGTTGTATAACGGTGTCGACGTAGTTGTTGTCGATGAGATACTGCCTTATTTTCTGCTCCTTGCCACCACGGTAGAGTACTCCGGGAAACTCTACGATAGCCGCCGTGCCTTCGGTAGAGAGCCATGCGAGCATGTGCATGGTGAAGGCGAGGTCGCTCTTGCTCTTTGGAGCGAGCACTCCGGCAGGCGCGAAGCGGGGGTCGTTGATAAGCAGGGGGTTGTCGTCGCCGACCCACTTGGTGGAGTATGGCGGGTTGCTCACTATGGCATCGAAGGGCTCGGTGTCGTCGTGGTATGGTTCAAGAAGTGTATCGCCGTTGTGAATGTCGAAGTGGTTGTAGTTTATGTTGTGCAGAAACATGTTTATACGGCATAGGTTGTAGGTGGTAATGTTGAGTTCCTGACCGAAGAAACCTTGCTTGACATTTTCGGGTCCGAGAATCTTGGCGAATTTGAGCAGGAGCGAGCCCGAGCCACAGGCGGGGTCGTACACCTTGTTTACCCAACGTCGGTTATGGCTCACGATTCGCGCCAGGAGCTCGCTCACCTCCTGTGGAGTGTAGTACTCGCCTCCGCTCTTGCCTGCGTTGGAGGCATACATTGCCATTAGGTACTCGTAGGCGTCGCCGAAGAGGTCAATCCGGTTATCCTGATACTCGCCTTTGAGGTCGATGCCGCCAATGTTGTTGAGAATTTTTGTGAGCTGCTCGTTGCGCTTCTCCACCGTACCGCCGAGCTTGTTGGAGTTCACGTCGATGTCGGCGAAGAGGCCTTTGAGGTCGTCCTCGCTTGCGGTGCCCACTGCCGACGCCTCGATAGCCTTGAAGATTTCCGAGAGTGTAACGTTGAGGTTGGGGTCGCTCTTGGCCCGGGCGCGGACGTTGCAGAAGAGCTGCGAGGGCAGAATAAAGAAACCTTTCTCGCCAACGAGGTGGTCTTTTGCAGTAAGGGCATCGGTGTCGGATAATTTGGCGTAATCGAAACCGATATTTCCGGCCTCATGCTCATTGCGGTTGACATATGAGGTTATATTCTCAGAAATAAAGCGGTAGAACAAGATTCCGAGGACGTATGCTTTGAAGTCCCAGCCGTCGACAGAGTTACGGAGGTCTTCGGCGGTAGCCCAGATTGCCTTGAAAAGTTCTTGCTTCTGTTGAGTGCTCGTTGCCATATGGTATGATTGATTCTGAATCGTTGATGTATTTTCACAAAATTACGAAAATAATCTGAGGAGGGCAAGAGACAGAAAGGATTTGGCGGATTTTGAGTTGAGGGGGTGTTAAATATATCTTTGCAGCTGTCTACTTATTTTTACGCATGACCCAGAAGTAAGTAGTTGGGATTTAGGATTGTAGGCTTTAGAATTATCTACTTTTCAGTTACATTGGCTGCAGAAAGCCGCGGGCAGTGAGTAAATTTGCAGAAAACTCACAACACGCAAATCTGATACAGATGAATAAAAAACTGCTTAAATGCGCGCTCGGGCTTGCACTTGCCTTTGTCACGGCAAGCTCCCCTGCTGCCGCCGAAGAGCGGCTGCTCATTGTGGGCGACGCCACCTGGGGAGGCTGGAGCCTCGACCGTACCTCTGTCATGGTAAAAGAGTCAGAGGATGTTTTCACTTACACGGGTTATCTTACTGCCGATAAGGAATTCAAGTTTCTGACGGAGGCGCACTGGGATTGCCCCGAATACCGCAATGCCTCGACCGACCCTTATATAAACGGCGCGGGGAAACTGCAGCTCAACGGCGACGACCGTAAATTCAAGGTTGCCGAGAGTGCCAATTATACCATAGTATGCGACCTTGGGCAGATGAGCATCAATGTGAGCAAGGCGGCGTATCAAGCCAAACCGGTGTATCACAATGAGCTGTATATCGTTGGCGACGCCACTGCCGGCGGCTGGACGCTCTCCCGTGCTGTAACGCTCAGCCAGAGCCAGGATTCGCCCTTTGTGTTCTCGGGCAAGGCGGAGCTGAAGAAGGGTGGTATTTTCAAAATCGCCACCAACCGCCACGCCGACTACAATGAGCAGAAGTTCTACTTCCGCGATGCCACTGACGCCGGAAAAATAAGCACCGACGGCACCGACGACCGCCAGTGGAGCGTGGAGGCCGACGGCACTTACCTTGTGACCGTTGACCTTGACAAGATGACAATAGCCATAGCTCCGACGACCGCCGAACCTGTGGTTGAACGGCGCCTGTGCTGGTACGAGCCTGCCGACGCCGCGCAGACCGACGAGATTACGCTCTACTTCAATGCCGCGGCGGGCAACCGCGCCCTCGAAGGCTACACGGGCACGGTGTATATATCGTCGGGCATAGTGACGGCCGACAACGATAATCTCTCGGGCCTTATGCACACCATAGGCAAAGATGAGACTGCGGTGCCCTCGGTGTACACCATGGTGCGCTCCAAGGAGTCGCCCGACATCTACAGCATACGTCTGACTCCTGAAAAATATTATGCCCTCGGCGCCGACACCAAAATCAAGATGTTGGGCATGCACTTTACGTCGGCCGATGAGAAAATCAAGGCAGCCGACACCGACGGCGGCACTATCTACGTGCCTTTCCGCGCCAATACGGGGGTGATGTGGTACCGCCCCGAGCGCGCCGCTTTTGACAACGAGATTACGCTGCACTTCGATGCCGCTGCGGGAAATGCGGGGCTCAAGGGCTTCGACGGCAGTGTGTATGTTCACTGCGGTCTTATAACCGACGAGAGCAAGAATAAGGGCGACTGGAAATACAGCTCAGGCTGGCTCGACAATGATATACGCTACCGCATGAAACGCTCTACGGTGAACCCCGACCAATATACGCTGACTTTCACGCCCTCGGAGTTCTTCGGCACCGACGATGCCACGGGCGTGCGCAGCATGGTGTTTGTGGCGCGCAACTCCAATGCCTCGGTCATGGGCAAACTCGCCGACGGCAGCGATATTGCCGTAGACTTCCTCAACAACGGCAGCGCGGCCGACCGCACTCCCTTGGGTAAGGTCACGGCATGGGAGCGCCGGGGTGTGACGCTCTTTATAGAAAGCGAAAACGGCTTCCTTGAACTCACGCCTTACAACGATTGTACGGTGAAGGTATTCAGCCGCATAAAGGGCGACGACACTGCCGAGCGCAAGTCTATAGCCGTATGCGCCACACCCGACTGCGACTTTAACATTGCCGAGGCTGAGGGCAAGATTATTCTCAGCACGGCCTCACTTACCGTGACAGTAGACAAGGCCGACAGCCGCGTGAGCTTCGCCGATGCCAACGGTCACACCTTGCTCAGCGAGAAGGGCGGCCTCGACAACAGCGCACGGCCCCGCACGGTGTCGTTCGAGGGTATGGGCGACACTGCTTTCTATGGCGCGGGCTACAACGGGCGCCGCATAAACCACAATGGCACCACACTGGTGATGAACAACACCCAGACGGGCGGTTGGGATAACAGCTGGCAGGCTCCACACAACATCTGCGTGCCCTTCGTGGCCTCGACCTCGGGCTATGGCATACTCTTCGACGACTACTACCGCAACGCCCGCATAATGCCGTCGGCCGAGGGTACGAGCTACTCGTCGGCGAGCATAACGCCGGTGAGCTACTTCTTTGTAGGCTCGACCGACGGCTCGCAGGCTTCGGTCATGGAGAACTACACCTTCCTCACCGGGCGTCAGGAGCTGCCACCTTACTGGGCTTTGGGCTATATGACATCGCGCTACGGCTATAAATCGCAGGCTGAGGCCAAAGAGGTGATACAGAAGATAAAAGACGTGAATCTGCCCGTCGACGCGATCGTCTTCGACCTCTACTGGCAGGGCGAGGGCAACAGCGGCATGGGCAACCTTGACTGGTATAAGCCAAAATTCCCCGACGCCGCAGCCATGATGGCCGACTTCGACAAGCAGGGCGTCAAAACTATCTGTATCACAGAGCCTTACATCACCTCTTCGACCTCGAACTACGAATCGTTCAAGAACAAGGGCTATTTCGCCGACGACAATGTGTCGGGCATGGAGTGGCTCGGAGCACAGTCGGTAGGACTTATCGACGCCTCGAACCCTGCTGCCATGGACGCCATGTGGGAGTTCTACAAGGCTCGCACTGCCGAGGGCATGGGCGGCTGGTGGCTCGACTTGGGCGAACCCGAGCGCCACGATGCCGACAGCCACCACGCCGGGGGCACCGTATCGCAGATTCACAATGAGTTCGGCAACCTCTGGGTTGAACGTGTGTACCGCGGTCTTAAAGAGGATTTTGCCGATGTGCGCCCCTTTATCATGCCACGAGCAGCCACAGCCGGCATACAGCGCTACGGCGCTTTCCCCTGGACGGGCGACATCAAACGCTCGTGGGGAGGCCTGCAGGCACAGGTGCCCGCCCTTGTGAGCGCAGGCATGTCGGGCATAGGCTACATGGGCAGCGATGTTGGCGGCTTCTCGGCCTCCGGAACAGACCCTGAGCTCTACCTCCGGTGGGTTGAAATGGCAGTGTTCTCACCAATGATGCGAACGCACTCTCCCCTCGACCCCGAGCCATACCTCGAATGCTACGCCGGGGTGCTCCCTGCCGTGCGCAAGTTTATAAACCTGCGTTACAGCTATCTGCCTTATACCTATACCCTTGCATGGGAAAACGCCACCAAGGGCACTCCCCTCGCCCGCCCCATAAACTTCCACGACAGCGAGGGCACGATGAGCTCCGACGCCGAATGCAGCGACGAGTATCTGTGGGGGCGCGACATCCTCGTGGCACCCGTTATGAGTCCGACCACAAGCCGCAGCATAGTGTTCCCGGCAGGAAAGTGGGTAGACCTCAACGACTTGACAAGCACCTACGAGGGCGGCACTTCGATAAACTACACCGCAGCAGCCGATTGCCTGCCCCACTTCGGGCGCAAGGGAGCTTTCCTTCCCCGCTTCAGCCAAAGCGAATATGAGAACACACGCGACATAGACAACAGCCGCCTTACTGTGACCTACCTTGCCGACCTCGACAGCCCTGAAGCTGCACATGGCGTGCTCTTCGATGACGACCATGTGTCGGTATCGAGTCTCTCGACGGGCGCCTACACCCTCATCACCTTCGAGGGGCGTAACAGCGCCGAGGGCCACGAGATAAGCATCGCGCAGAGCGGAGCTTACAAAGGTATACCAGAGACCCTCACCCTCTGCTTCGTGATTCCGGACTACACCGCACCCGTAGAGGGAGTACATGACAATAGTGCCTCATATATCCGCTACGACAGCCGCACGGCTCTCGACAATGCCGAGGGCGCGGGCTGGTACCTCTCCGACGACAAGGTGCTCTATGTAAAGACGGCACATAAGGCTCAGTCGGCCAACACCATAAGCATCTCTGGTAGCGCAGGCATAGCCGGAACGGTGAGCACAAGCGGTCTCAGCCTCAATTATGTGGCCGCCACCAAAAGCGCGGCCTACAGCGTGCCCGCGGGTATGACAGGCTCGCTCGCCGTATACGACATGAGCGGCATAGCCCACAAGCGTGCCGCCGGTCTTACGGGCAGCGGCACATGCAGCCTCGCCCATATGGCTCCGGGCTTCTACTTGGGGCAGCTCGATGCTATCTCAAACAATGGCAACAAACTTTCGACAACGGTAAAAATGACTGTCAGATAGAAAACTGCGGCCGGATAAAAGATTTTTCCGGATAGTAGATATTGTGTATAAATAGACCTTGGAGGCAGGCACCCGCGACGGGCACCTGCCTCCTCTCTTTTTTGCAAACCAAAGTGCGGCGCGGGTGTTTTAATATAAATGGATGCAAGGAACAAGAATATTTCATCACAGGCTACCGACACACCACAGGCCCGCAAGCTGCTTTCCGACAAAGCGGCGGTTTACTTCTGCGCCGCCCTCCTGGGTTTGGTGGCGGGCTTCGGCGCGTGGGTGCTGAAGACTATGATAAAATATGTGTCGCGGTGGCTAACGGCGGGCATGGATGCCTCGGGGCCCAACTGGCGGCTGCTCATCCTCCCCGTTGCGGGCATAGTCCTCACGGTGGTGTTCACGCGCCTCATACTGCGCAGACCTATAGAACACGGCACCGCGCGTCTCAAAAAGGCCTTGGCGGCGGGTGAGCCCGATCTGCCGTTCTCGCTCACCTACTCTCCCCTGCTCGCCAACACTCTGACGCTGGGCTTCGGCGGCTCGGCAGGCTCCGAGGGACCTATAGCCTATGCCTCGGCAGCGATAGCGAGCAACCTCGGGAGGCGTTTCGGCATCCGTGGCGAGAGCCTCGCCCTGATAGTTGCCTGCGGCGCCGGGGCGGGTATCGCCGGAATTTTTACGGCTCCGATTGGCGGCGTGCTTTTTACGGTTGAGGTACTCGGCGTGCCTCTAACCACCGTAGCCGTCATGGCCTTGGTGATAGCGTGCCTGGTGGCGGGGCTGACGGCATTTGTCCTCGCGGGCTGCGCTTTCGATGCGCCTTTTACGGCTGTCAACCAGTTTGAACTGCCCATACTGCCGCACATATTGCTCTTAGGGCTATTCTGCGGCCTCTACGCCATATATTACAATTATACGGGAAAACTTACCGCCCGCTATCTCGGCGCCATAGGCAACGTGTGGGTGCGGGCTGTGGTATCGGGGCTCGTTGTGGCAGCTATGCTGTTCTTCTTCCCGACGCTCTATGGCGAGGGCTACGACGCCGTGGTAAAGGTTATCAACGACCACCCTGCGGGCTTAGCCGACTACAGCGTGCTCGGGCTCGGGAATCTCGACGGCACGTGGGTCATGATTCTCTTTGCGGGCGCCCTGCTTTTGTGCAAGGGCATAGCAGCCACCGACAGCAACAGCGGAGGCGGTGTGGCGGGCGAGTATGCCCCTGCCCTCTTCGCGGGGTGTATGGCGGGGTGGTTCTTCGCCATGCTCATGAATCATGCCATAGGCTCGCATCTCCCCGAAGGCAACTTCGCCGTGATAGGCATGGCGGCGGTAATGGCAGGCGCGGTTAAGGCGCCGCTGATGTCGATGTTCATAACGGTGGAGATGACCGACGGCTACGATTTTCTGCTGCCCGTGGCCCTCGCGGCTACGGTGTCGTACTTCGTGGCGCGTATACCCGATTACATAGCCGGGCGCAGAAAAGGCTCAGCGACGGCGGCGCAGGGAGGGGAACATGCGGCGCGCCCGTAGCAGCACGGGCTCTACCTTGTCGCCGACAACAACAAGTGTGGTGGATATGATAATGAGCACGCCTCCGGCAATCTCGCGCCCTGTTATCATCTGGCCGAGCACACTCACACTGAGTATCACCGCCGTAACAGGCTCAAGGGCACCGAAGATAGCCGTAGGCGTAGAGCCTATGCACTGAATTGCCACAGTGGTGCAAATGAGCGATATTACAGTCGGAATCAAGGCTAACGCGGCGACATCGGCCCACATCCACGGCGCCGAGGGGAGCGTAAATTCACAGCCCAGGAGCATTACGAAGCCGAAAAGGAGGCTGCCGAAGAGGAGCACGTAGAATAGAAGCACAACTGTAGGTATGGCGTTGATGCGCTTTGATACATTGACCATAACGAGATAGGCCGCATATGCCGCCGACGACACCATTACGAGCAGGAAGCCGAAAGGGTCGAGGGCGAAGCCGCCGTCGTTGCGGATGAGCAACACGAGTCCGCAGGCCATTATGGCGAGGCACACGGCTGTGAGTGGCTTGAAGCGCTCGTGGTAGACAAGGGTCATGATTATGGCCACGATAATGGGATAAACAAAGAGGAGAGTCGAGGCCACGCCCGAGTTCATGTAATTGTAGCTCTCGAAGAGCGTGAGCGACGATGCCGCCATAAGCAGGCCGAGGATAGCCACGGGCGCTATCTGACGGCGTTCGAGGCGCAGACTGCGGCCACGGGCGAGGCACATGAGGGCCACAAAGACGAGGCCGAGGAGGTAGCGGAAAACGAGCACGGAGTTGGCGTTCATGCCACCGGCGTACAGGGGCACGGCAAAAGCGGGAATAGTGCCATAGGTTGCCGCAGCGAGGGCGGCAAGGAGGTATCCTTTGAGTTTCATCGCTTTACAATTATCTGTGGTTCGCCGTCGGGGTCGGCCGGGCTGACTATTTCAACCGTGCCGTCGACAAAGGCCGTCGAGTAGGTCTCGCCCGCGAATGGTTGCACCGAGGTGTGCCAGCGTCCCGAACTGTCGCGGTTTATCTCAATAAAAGAAAGGCCGTATTCACGGCCTTCAAAAATAACATGATGAGCGAGAAGTCGCTTAGTCTGATTCATTTTCTTCAGTATTTTCCTCCACAACTTCATCGGCGATTTCGACGGGCGGGAGCACACGGCTTATGCGGCGCTGCATGTAGCGGCGCGAGTATGTGGCGGGGTTCACCCTCTTGCGCACGAGCTCCACGCTGTCGAGCTGCAGCGATGTGCCGTGGCGGTTGTCGGCCGAGAGGAAGCCGTAGACGCGTGTGGCGTCGGCGAGCGAGTCGGTGAGGAGCGAGAGCTCTTTCCAGCCGTCGCCATTGAACGACTGTGTGAGAAATTCCACAGTGCCGTCGGCATACTCGGCCACAAGGGTCCAGCGCTGGTCGGCGCCGTTGTTGAAGAATTTAGCGCGCCAAGTGTAGCTGTCGCCGCGCTGCCAGTTGAAGTCGCGTGCGAAGTTGAAGGTTACGGTCTTGGAGGGGAGGCGGTCGTTGACCACGATATGTGCGGGGCCGTTCCACACGTCCACCGAGTCACCGGCCATGGAGAGTGCTGCCTCGGCTGCCACGCGGTTGCCCGACTCAATGAGGCGGTGCTCGAGAATTTCAATGGTGCGGTCGTAGACCTCCATATACCGCGTGATATTGCGGCCATACCATGCGAGCGAGGAGTCGACCTGCTCAGACGTCACGCCGTGGCGGAGGTATACCGACTGTTTGAAAGCCTGTTTGAGCGAATCGGCCTGATAGTCTGAGCGGTTCATCTCGATAACAGCCTCAGCGGTGTGGACGTCGGCCATGAGCTGCGCCATCTCCTCGGGCTGCACGAGCTCGGAGGGCACCTTGTTGCATGCAAGGCACACCACGAGCGGCAATAATATGCTAAGCAGCTTTCTCATCGACAGAAGCCGAATTGATATACTTTGAATAGAAGAGGATTATGGCCAGCATGCCCACGGTGATAGCCGAGTCGGCGATGTTGAACACCGGGTCGAAGAACGAAAACTCGCGTCCGCCAAGCCAGGGCATCCACTCGGGCCAGGTGAAAGAGAAGAGCGGGAAGTACAGCATATCAACCACATAGCCGTGGAATATGCCTCCATAGCCCTCGCCCCACGGTACGAAGTGCGCGGTGAGCGGCGGGTAGGGATTGGTGAAAATCTCGCCGTAGCACACGCAATCGACAATATTTCCGAAGGCACCGGCTGCAATGAGGGCCACGCAGGCAACATATCCGGCGGGCACCTTGGCGGCGCGCGTAAGGCGGGTGATATACCACACGAGGAAGCCGACAAGCACTATACGGAAAAGAGTGAGGAAGAGCTTGCTTCCCAACTCAATGCCGAAAGCCATGCCGTTGTTCTGGATAAAACGGAGGTGGAACCAGGGGAGAATCTCGAGATCCTCGCCGAGGTAGAACGACGTCTTGACCCATATCTTAACCGCCTGGTCGATGACGATAACGGCGGCCACAATAATCCACGCCAGCAGAGCGAGCCGGCGGCTGCGTGTCATTTGCATAGTTTAATGACGGGGATCGTTCTTGGCCTCCACACAGAGCGTGGCGTGGGGCACGGCGCGCAGGCGCTCCTTGGGTATGAGCTTACCTGTAGCACGGCACACGCCGTAGGTTTTATTCTCGATGCGCACGAGAGCCTTGCGCAGATGCCCGATGAACTGGCGCTGACGCTCGGCAAGACGTGCCGTAGCCTCTCGCTCGAGGGTGTTGGCGCCCTCTTCGAGGACCTTGAAAGTGGGCGAAGTATCGGCGGTGTCGTTGCCGTCGTTGTTACGCAGAGAAGCGCACAGCTCATCGTAGAGCGCCTGCGCCGTCTCTATTTTCGAGAGAATGAGCTGACGGAATTCTTCGAGCTCCTCGTCGGAGTATCGGGGTGTGGTGGTCATAGCGTAATCTATTGTTGGAGAGGGTTTATGAATCGGTGCGGGGGCACTCCGGGGCGCCCCCGCACCGTGAGTCAGGCGAGAGTGATGACGGCTCCGAGCTTGATGTCGTCGATGTCGAGAATCTCTACAGCATCGGCATCGGTGACGTCGGCCACGGTCACGGCGTCGGCAAGCACCTGTGCGGCGATATAGCTGCCGTACTCGGCCACCACGCCTTCAATTTCGGGGCAAGGCACGAAAGTGAGGTTTATGTGGTCGGTGATGTCGTAGCCGCGCTTCTTGCGGATGTTTTGCACGCGGTTGATAATCTCGCGGGCGAGACCTTCGCGGAAGAGCTCGGGAGTTACGTCGATGTCGAGAGCCACGGTGAGGGCGCCCTCGTTGGCCACGAGCCAGCCGGGCATATCCTCAGAAATGATCTTGACATCGGCGATGTCGACGCGTGCCGATGTGCCTTCGATGTTGAGGTCGAGGTACCCGTCGCGCTCAAGGGCGGCGATAGAGGCGCGGTCGAGGCTCTTTATGAGGGCGGCAGCCTGCTTCATGAGCTTGCCGAATTTCGGTCCGAGTTTCTTGAAGTCGGGGTCGACGCGCTTGACGAATATCTCGTTGTCGGCCGATACAACCTCGAGTTTCTTGACGTTGACCTCGGTGCATACGATAGCCGCGATTTCGGCTATCTGTGCGGCGAGCTTGCCGTCGGGGGCGGGCACGAGCATCTTTGCAAGCGGCTGACGCACCTTGAGGTTGGCTTTCTTGCGGAGCGAGAGCACGAGCGAGGTAAGGCGCTGGGCAATGTCCATGCGCTCTTCGAGGGCGCTGTCGATAGCGGCGCTGTCGGGCTTGGGGAAGTCGGAGAGGTGCACCGAAGCAGCCTCGGTGCCTGCGGTGAGGTCGCGGTAGAGACGGTCGGCGAAGAAGGGTGCCACAGGAGCGATGAGACGCGCCACGGTGAGGAGGCAGGTGTGGAGGGTCTGGTAGGCGGCGAGCTTGTCGGCGTCGAGACCGCGACCCCAGAAGCGCTTGCGGTTGAGGCGCACATACCAGTTTGAGAGCTTATCGAGCACAAACTCGCTGATAGCACGCACGGCCTTGGTGGGCTCATAGTCGTCGAAGGCCTCGGTAACCTGGCCGATGAGGGTATTGAGCAGCGAGAGAATCCAACGGTCGAGCTCGGGGCGCTCTGCAAGGGGCACCTGAGCCTCGTCGGCGGTGAAACCGTCGACGTTGGCATACATCGCAAAGAAGTTATAGGTGTTGGAGAGTGTCGAGAAGAACTTGCGCGAGGTCTCGGCGACACCGTCGGGGTCATATTTGAGGTTATCCCAGGGCGACGAGGTGGCAATCATATACCAGCGCACGGGGTCGGAACCGAATTTCTCGATTGTGGTGAAGGGGTCAACGGCGTTGCCCTTGCGCTTCGACATTTTCTCGCCGTTCTTGTCGAGCACGAGGCCGTTCGATACCACAGCCTTGAAGGCGCAGGAGTCGAAAGCCATGGTGCCTATGGCGTGGAGCGTGAAGAACCAGCCGCGAGTCTGGTCGACACCCTCGGCGATGAAGTCGGCGGGGAAAAGGTCGCCGCGGTCGAAGGCTTCCTTGTTCTCGAAGGGATAGTGAATCTGGGCATAGGGCATGGAGCCGGAGTCGAACCACACGTCGATGAGGTCGGTTTCGCGCTTCATGGGTTTGCCCGAGGGCGAAACGAGCACGATGTCGTCGACATAGGGGCGGTGGAGGTCGATGAGCTCGTAATTCTCCTTTGCGTAGTTGCCGGGCACGAATCCTTTGTCACGCAGGGGGTTGCTCTTCATGACACCGGCGGCCACGGCCTTGTCGATTTCGGCATAGAGGGTGGCGACGCTGTCGATGCACAGCTCTTCGTCGCCGCTCTCGGTGCGCCATATAGGCAGCGGAGTGCCCCAGTAACGGCTGCGCGAGAGGTTCCAGTCCTGGAGATTCTCGAGCCACTTGCCGAAGCGGCCTGAACCGGTCGAGGCGGGTTTCCACTTGATGTCGTTGTTAAGCTCCATGAGGCGCTCGCGCACGGCGGTAGAACGGATAAACCAGCTGTCGAGCGGGTAATAGAGCACGGGCTTGTCGGTGCGCCAGCAGTGGGGGTAGTTGTGCACGTGTTTCTCAATCTTGAAGGCTTTGCCTTCGGCCTTGAGGTCCATGCAGATAGCCACGTCGAGGGTTTCGGTGTCGTCGGTAGCGGCGGGGTCGTAGGCGTTCTTCACATATCGGCCGGCCCAACGGCTGTATTCCTCGACATTGACCATTTTAGCTACGAACTCGGGGTCGAGGTCCTCGAGGCGGAAGAAGCGGCCTGTGAGGTCGACCATGGGGCGGATGTTGCCGTCGCGGTCTATCATGTGGAGGGGGGGCACACCGGCGGCACGCGACACACGGAGGTCGTCGGCGCCGAAGGTTCCTGCGATATGCACGATGCCGGTACCGTCGTCGGTAGTGACATAGTCGCCGGGAATAACGCGGAAGGCGCCTTCGCCGGGATTAACCCAGGGCAGCAGCTGCTCGTAGTGGAGGCCAACGAGGTCGTTGCCGGTGAGGGTATCGACAATCTCGAAGGGCACAAGCTTGTCGCCCTTGGTGTATTCTTCGAGGGCCACCTCGCGCGCCTTGGGGTTGAAGATGCTGTTAACCAACGCCTCGGCCACGGTCACGGTGACGGGCTCGCCCGAATAGGGGTTATATGTGCGCACAATGCAGTAGCGGATGTTGGGACCTACGCAGAGGGCGGTGTTCGAGGGGAGGGTCCAGGGTGTGGTTGTCCATGCCAGGAGGCAAGCCTTGCCCCAGCCCTGCATTGCGGGCAGCGGGTCGGTGAGGGTGAACTGCGCTATGCAGGTTGTATCTTTTACGTCGCGGTAGCAGCCGGGCTGGTTAAGCTCGTGGGAGCTCAGGCCGGTGCCTGCAGCGGGCGAATAGGGCTGGATAGTATAGCCCTTGTAGAGGAGATTCTTGTTATAGAGCTGAGCGAGGAGCCACCATACAGTCTCGATATATCGGTTGTCGTAGGTGATATAGGGGTCGGTGGTATCCACCCAATAGCCCATGAGGTTGGTGAGAGTCTCCCACTCGCGGGTATATTTCATCACCTCGCGTCGGCAGGCGGCGTTATACTCGTCAACAGAAATTTTCTTGCCGATGTCTTCCTTGGTAATACCTAACGAACGCTCAACGCCGAGCTCCACGGGCAGGCCGTGAGTATCCCAGCCGGCCTTGCGCTTCACGCAGAAGCCCTGCATGGTCTTGTAGCGGCAGAAGAGGTCTTTAATGGTTCGCGCCATTACGTGGTGAATACCGGGCATGCCGTTTGCCGAGGGAGGCCCCTCGTAGAAAACGAAAGAAGGCGCGCCCTCACGGAGGGCCACACTCTGCTCGAAAAGCCCGTCGGCATTCCACTTGGCGAGCATTTCCTTATTGAGGTCGGAAAGGTTTAAACCGTTGTATTCGTTGAATTTCTTCATGGAAGGAAGTCGGTAAAAAATTTGTAAAAGGGTGTGTCGGCATTGTATACAGCTGACACACCCTTTAGAGTATCGTGAAGCGCGGAGTCGCTATTATTCTGCGGCAGTAGCTTCGGTTTCTTCGGCAGCGGGTGCTGCTTCAGCTTCGGCAGCAGCCTGAGCGGCAGCGGCTTCAGCCTTTTTCTTTGCAACGAGTTCGGCCTTAGCCTTGTTTCGTGCAGTTTCTGCTTCAAGACGCTGCTTTGCGTTGAGCTCGCGCTTGTCGGCCATAGCGGTCTTCTGAGCGTTCACTTTAGCGTCTTTCTTAGCCTTCCAGGCAGCGAAGCGGCGTTCTGCCTCAGCCTGGTCGAATGCGCCTTTCTTCACGCCGCCGAGGAGGTGGTTCATAAGGAGAACACCCTCGTTGGAGAGAATAGAGCGTACGGTATCGGTGGGTTCAGCACCGACAGTCACCCAATACAAAGCCCGCTCGAAGTTAAGAGTAATTGTAGCAGGATTAGTGTTCGGATTATAGGAACCTATCCTTTCAATAAATCTACCATCTCGTGGTGCCCTGCTATCGGCGATGACAATAGGATAGAACGCATAGTTCTTGCGACCATGACGTTGTAATCTGATTTTTGTTGCCATTTAGTTAATTGATATTGGTTTTGTATTGTTTAGCGGCGCAAAGGTAGTGTTTATTTTTCACACCACCAAATTTTATCGGTTTTATTTCTCAATAGCCTCTTTGATTGAGTCGACTATGTAGCGCACGTCGTCGTCGGTGACCCAGGGGCCGGCGGGGAGGCAGATGCCCACCTTGAAGAGCTCTTCGCTCACACCGTTGACATAGGCGGGGGCGTTTTTGTATACCGGTTGGCGGTGCATGGGCTTCCAGAGGGGGCGTGCCTCGATGTTGGCCTTGTCGAGAAAGACGCGCAGCGCCTCCACGTTGTCATTTGGCTGGCAGTCGGTGGTGGCAGTCGAGGCGGCATGGATTACGCCTGCGGCACCGCCCACAGCGCCGGTGATAATGGTCTTGTAGGCGTTCTCCTGCCCCTTGATGCGGAGCTCGGGGTCGAGGGTGGCGGTGCAGAGCCAGAAGTTGGAGTCGAAGACCCCACCCCGGCCCTCCCCGCAGGGGAGGGTGACGAGTTGGTATTTGATTTTTTCTAAAACGCTATCGGGATTGTGCAGAACATTTTCGTTGGTAAACCGAAGGACCTTGAAGCCCTTGCTCTTAAGGAATTCGGTACGTTCCTCATCAGAGGCTTTTTGCATCGGTTCGTTGTGGTATCCGCCGTCAATCTCTACCACGAGCCCGCTCTCCAGATCGACGAAATCGACAATGAAGTCGCCGATAATATGCTGACGCCGGAATTTTGCGCCAAGAGCTTTGTCGCGCAGCAGAGACCACATCACACTTTCCGCTTCTGTAGGATTTTGCCTCATTCGCAAGGCATTCTCCTTAAGCAACTCATAATTTGCACTCACAGGTATATCGCGGCGTAACATAGCCCCCTCCCCCTGCGGGGAGGGCTGGGGAGGGGTCGGGTTGGTGTGCATGGTGATACCCTCGACGTCTTTAAGCAGCTCACAGTAAAGCTCCTGCACATGCTTGTGGTGGGCGATGTGCTCGTCGATAATTGTCATCTGCCCGCGGCCTATGCCTGCGCAGATGTTGCTCATGCGGTAGTTGTAGCCTATGGCCTCGTGTTGGTAGTAGGGGTACGACTCGCGGGCCTGAGTGGCATACCACATTATGGTGTTCTTGTCGTCGGCGTTGTCGCAGATGAGGGCACCGCCGCCCGAGGTGGTGATCATCTTGTTGCCGTTGAACGAGAGCACGCCGTACTTGCCGAAAGTGCCGAGCACCTGCCCGCGGTAGCGCGAGCCGAGGCCTTCGGCGGCGTCTTCGATTACAGGGATGCCGTAGCGGTCGGCGATCTCCATGATGCCGTCGATGCGGTAAGGCATGCCGTAGAGTGCCACGGGGATGATAGCTTTGGGGGTGCGGCCGGTCTTGGCGATGCGGTCTTTGATGGCCTCCTCGAGCAGGTCGGGGTCCATGTTCCACGACTCGCGCTCAGAGTCAACGAACACGGGTGTGGCGCCGAGGTAGGTAATGGGGTGGCTCGAGGCGCAGAAAGTGAACGACTGCACGAGCACCTCGTCGCCCGCACCCACACCGCAGGCTATGAGTGCCAAATGGACGGCGGCAGTGCCTGCGCTGAGGGCCACGACCTTCTTGTCGAGATGCCCTTCGGGCTTGATTTCGTTGACGAAGTCCTCAAGGTCTTTCTCGAAGCCGTTGACGTTGGGGCCGAGGGGCACTACCCAGTTCTGGTCGAAAGCCTCTTTTATAAAATCTTGTTCCTTGCCGCTCATGTGAGCCAGGCAAAGCAGTATTCGGTCTCTCATAATTTAATGATTGATTTATGATGAGTGAGATATATGCGTCAGTGGCGCCGACGGGGATGCGTCGGCGGCAGAGATTTGGCTTTATAAATAAGATGATTGTTTCAGCCGATTAAAGCTGCGAGTTTTTTCAGGAGATAATAAACAACAAGCGCCGATTTTTCTTCATCGGTCAACCCCATAATTGCACGCTATCGCTTACCACATTTTTATAAAATGGGGTAAAATTACGTTGCTGCCACTCTTCTTCGGTGTAAATCACCGGATTAATGTCAATGCCAAGTTCTGCACCGATTTTATAAAGAGAGAAGGCTATATCACCTCTATCAGCCAAAGACAGACGCCCGCTGCGCCTGAAAAGCACCAACAGATCCCAATCGGAACGCGGCGAGCTATCGCCACGCGCCTGCGACCCGAAAAGGGCTACAGAAACGTCGCGCGGCAAAAAAGAGGCAAAGAGCTCTTTCAGTCTGGCAATTATCTCTATCTTTGACATTTGTGCAAAGTTAACGTTTAATTTCTGAACGCCAAAATTTGTACAAAAGTTTTTGCTCCAAACTTGTATTGATGCCGACTTATAGTACTAAAAATGGCCTTCAGCCGCCGCTACACCTCCACCAGATAGTCGCACTTGGCAAAAGTGTGACCGTAGGCGGGGATTAGCATTGAGTCGTCGATGTCGTTGCCCTTGAGCCACTCTATTATCGCTTTGGGGAAATTGACACCGGCCTCGTAGCTGAACGGGAAGCCGCCGCCGAAGCGTGGGTTGAGTTCGAGCACATAGTATTTGCCGTCTTTCTCAAACACGTCGACGTCGAGGTTGCCGATGTGGTGCAGGTTCTCGCCCAATTTCTTGCCAATGGCGCGGATTTCGGCGTTATCGACGGTCTGTGCCTTGTCGGTTTCGCCGGCGCGCATTGCAAGCTTCTTCTTGACGGATACGCCTCGGTTGCGTCCGGTGAGGTCGTTCATCACGTCCATGCCATATTCCTGACCCTCGATTTTCTGCTGTATGAGTATGTATTCCTCGCCGGTTGAGGCGGTGGCGAGAATCGATTTCTTCACCTTTTTAAGCAGCATGGCGTAAACCTCGTCGAGTTCTTCGAGATTGTTTACAAACTCAATGCCAATCGAACCCGAACCCCAGCGGGGTTTGAGGACGAGGGGAAAGGCGATCCTGCCGTCGGCAATGGCTGTTTTGGCTTCAGCGAGATTGATATATGTGGCCGGAGTGTTGAGGCCGAGGCTCTCTACATAGCGTGCGGTGCGGTATTTATCGAAGCAAATATCGATGACCTCGGTGGGCGACACAATGGGCAGTATACCCTCGGCGGCGAAGCGCCCGCTATTGGCGGCGAGAATCGGCAGCTCGAGGTCGTTGAGGCAGATGATTGCAGCAACGTCGTTGCGGCGGCAAATGTCGAGCACGCGGTCGATATAATCGGGGGCATATACGGCTGGCACCTGTTCTTTTACATCGGCAGCCGAGAGTGCCGGAGCCGACAGCTGCATGTCGGCACCTATTATCCTGCCCTCGTCGCCGAGCTGCTCTTTGAAATATTTGAGCAGGTAGGTGCGGCGGCCTGCGCAGGTGAAGAGGATGTTTGGCATATTATTTCATTAAATTCATCAACCCGCCTGTGTGCCAAAAGAGCACCTTGGCGGAGATATTATTCTTTTTTATATAGTCCATCATTCCATAGAATGCTTTGCCCGAATATGTAGTATCAAACATCAGCCCGGTTTTTCGCATCACATTATCGAGATATTCGTCCATTTCGGGTGTATGGCACTCATAACCACCACAAAGATAATCGGTATTGAAATCAATTGTGCCCCGATAATCTTTATCAGAACCGAGATGATGCGCGAGCATGTTCGCAAATTCTTCAATCACTTCAGTGCCTCGCTCTTTGCGTCGCGCAACTGAAATGCCGATTAATTTCACATCGTTCCAGCCAACAAGGTCGAGGCCGACGGCTATACCTGCCTGCGTTGAGCCGGTACCTGAGGCATGGAAAATATACTCAGGTTTATATCCGATTTTGTCACACTCGGCTTTAAGCGATTTTACCGCATCGACAAATGCCAAACCTCCCGGAAAATCATGGCCACCACCGTGAATATACATCGGATTCAGACCTTCATTTTTCAATCGTTGCATGGCGGCGTCCATAGCCGGGCCAATCTGTTCAGCCTCAACAAATTCGACAGAAGCTCCGCTTTTTCTCACAAGAAGAGCGTTGCCTTTCTCTGCCTCAAATCGCTCACGGGTGCCGTGGTATACCAGGTGGCACTTCCAACCGTTTCGGGCGCACATAAGTGCAATGGCTCGATTATGATTGCTCTGAATGCCACCTGTCGTGACGCAGGAATCACAACCGGCAGCCTTCATTGCAGCCTCGTAATATGTTGATTTACGGGATTTTATACCCCCCCCGATTGTGGATACAGGTCGTCTCGGACAACCGAAAAGTCGAAACCGTCGATGCTATGTCGTTCCACAATCAGAGAGTTACAGCCTTTTATGGTCATTTCAACATCCGATGATGAAAATTCTCCGGCGAGCAATCCATAATAAAGTCTGTCGTCATACTTTTCATCATCAATCATTTCATCGCGATGAACACCTTCAAGTTTGAAGCCTACTTTCTCGTATGTCTTACGAGCACCAAAATTTGTATTGTTTGTATAGAGATAGATTTTGTGCAACTTGAGAATATCAAATCCATACTTGCAAAGTAGCTTAGTTGCCATTGTCCCTATGCCTTCCCTCTGACGCGAAGGATTGACGAATATGTAGAATTCAGCTTTCCTTGTCGAGTAATCAATGGAAGTCAACCCTCCCATGGCAACCAGTTTCCCAGCTTCATCCTCAAAAGCCATATCGCAACGGGTTGATATGTTTTTATTCTTTTCAAACCAGGCAACAGTATTCTCCAAGGAGATTGGAGGAGTAAAATGCATTGTACGGAATATCATCGGATTATTCATCCATGCCACCCGCTCTCCCAAATCACTCTTTTCTAATTTGCGTATTATCATTTCGCGCCCCTCCTTTCCACGTCGAGGAATACTCCTGAAGGAGCAACCTCTATGTCTTTTCGGCTGAAAACGTTCTTCACTGTCGTGAACAGAATCTTCAAATCATTGATGAAAGTGATGTCTTCTACATACACGGCATCATATTCCAACTTCTGATCCCACGAGAGGTTGTTACGGCCATTAACCTGCGCCAATCCGGTGATGCCCGGACGCACATTGTGCCGGGTCTGTTCACGCTCCGTGTAATAAGGCAGATACTGCGGCAGCAGCGGTCGGGGACCAATCAACGACATATCACCTTTGAATACATTCCACAGCTGAGGCAGTTCGTCGATAGATGTCTTGCGGATAAAAGCGCCCACTTTAGTAAGGCGTTCAGCATTAGGAAGTAAATTACCGGCAGCATCACGCTCGTCTGTCATAGACTTGAATTTGACAACCTTGAAAATCTTGCCACCTTTGCCCGGGCGCTCCTGGTGAAAGAAAGCTCCCGCGCCTTTGTTGGCATAATGAAGCCATACGGTAATAGCGGCCAACGGAACAGAGAGCACAAGCAGGGCGCAGCCTGAGGCGGTGATATCGATGGCGCGTTTGAAGAAGTTCTTATATAGTCTCATATCCGGATTTATTTCTGATTCTTAGCGGCTCGCATTTTGTTGACAATGTACCTTCTTTTGCCGGAAGCCAAGACAGGAATCTCATCGCAGTATTCAATAGTGATTGAAGCATCTTGCCCGACTATCGCTTTATAGGTGTTGATCAGCTCGCCCTCATCTACAGGGTTATCGGTGTTAATGCGCAAGGTATAGATGCCACTGTCCTCCTGTATGAACTGAAACTGCTTGATAAACGGATATTTCCACATATTGTTGGTTACTGCATGAGGAGAAATGGCATTACCCTTGCAGTCGAAAATCATATCGACTTTGCGGCCGCCAAATTGCCCGATAGCCCTTCTTTTAACTCCGTTTACAGTCACTTCCTGCCAAGCGCCGACATCGCCTGTGTCATAGCGGACCATGGGCATGGCATAGTTATAAAGGTCTGTAAGGACGACCCGTCCGATTTGTCCCATTTCAGCGGGCTCATCAGAATCGAGTTTGAGAATCTCAATATAATAGTTGGCCCGGTTGTGAATGAAAACATTATTCTCCTTATCATCCTGGGCTAAAAAGCCGTTCTCCTCATTGGAATATCGGGATACTACTTTGCAGCCGAACGCCTTAGCCATCGACTCACGCGTAATATCCTGCAACATTTCGGATCCTGAGATGATACCTAAAACCTTACACTGCCGTGCTTCATCGGTACCGTGTTTCTCAAAATATTTCCTGAAAGCGTCAAGTGTGGAAGCATAGCTGAGAATATATGTGCCTCCATTTGCCGACAGACGCTTTATCTCTGACAACTTGGAACGAATACCCTCGTCTGTAAGATCCTTGCAGTCAATCAGAAATATATTATGAAGCAACTGTTTAAGC
This sequence comes from uncultured Porphyromonadaceae bacterium, assembly GCA_947573485.1. Taxonomy (GTDB): domain Bacteria; phylum Bacteroidota; class Bacteroidia; order Bacteroidales; family Muribaculaceae; genus CAG-873. The sequence goes on from CANPGB010000013.1 coordinate 22,249, forward strand.
GAAGACTTTGATATGTTTTTCACGACCGATCTGAAATAGATTAGCCGCTGACCAACTTTATAGCCTAACTTGCCGGTATAAAATAAAACCTCAGCATTGACATGACGTTTCTTTTCGGCGTCCTGCCAGCAAGTAAACGGTGTGCCTGTCGAACCACTTGTTGACATCGAAACCAGATTCTGGCGGTCGTACTTGTCAGACATGTATACCTCGCCACCGTTTTTTAGCATGGACTTGTTGACTACCGGCCATTTATTGATTGGCTTAGCACTGTCGAGAAGGCATCCAAGCTCCGAATATGCCGGTACGGTTTCTACACAATGTCGGAGCAATTTAATAAGCTGTTCATCGTGATATGCCTCAATATCACGATCGCTCATACCATGCTCGCCCTCAATACGGTTAAGAATATCAAGAGCGGCCGCAACCTTACCTCCGTGCAGTTTATCCCTAAGCCAGAACGCTGAGTTTCTGAAATGTTCGCTTATGGTCATTATAACTTATTTTATGAAATCGTATTGCGAAAAGTCAAAGGCCTCGTTAGTTTTCTTGATGGCTTTGACTAAATTATGCAGCTGATTTTTAACAGCGAAAGAGTATCTTATCTGGCCGTTATCTCTTATCGCGTCAAGAATCTTTGTAAAATGATTGGTATCAAAATCTCCTAAATACGGCCGAATAAATGAATTGTAATTATTACCGGCCTCGTCAAAAGAATCACTTCGGGCGAATAGTTGAATAGGGATGTATAATGCCTCAGATCTTCCAATCCGCTGAGATAAAAAGTGAATTATATATGCAACCTCACTGTCAGGAGTAACCTCTTTAAGCAAAGCGTTGTAGCATGCCTTCATATCATCGTGCAAAAAGAAACAGATCTGCTTCATAAGAGGCAGGGAGTTCATTGTTGCATTAAACGATATCTTAAAAGCGTCTCCAAGAGAATGATATACCTTGGGGTGCAGATTGGCAAATTTTACAAAATGGTAGAGAATCTCAAAATTGGAGGTGTCAATCTGCCTGGAAAGCTTTTCGCGCTCAGCAACGATAAGGGCATTTGCCTCAGCCTCATTTCTTGTGTAGAGCAGATTAAGAAGATGCAGATTGATACCCCTGCTTTTTGAATACTCGGCATCATTGAGTTTAAAGACAAACTTCCATAATTTGCCAAACAGCCTTACTTCAATTTCAGGATTATTTATTTTTGTCAAATATTGGGCAAGTATGTATCGCTCCGCTTCGACGGGCCGCCTCATGTGGCGACGCTGTTTGCTCAGGTCGGCCAAGATAGTGGTCAGCAATTCTTTCTCTAAAAGAGCCGGACGCGTGAGAATTTCTGAAAGCGCGTTGATGATATGTGCGTGAACAGTAGTCCTTGCTGGCCGGTGCAATTCGGCGTTGTTTTTCAGAACCGGATGCGCGCACAAATGGCGGTCTTTCTGCAAGGCCTCGATATGAGCAGCCTCAATAGGCGTGATAAGCCTGCTTTTGGCGAGCAACTCCTCTCTTATCTTGTTCTCCCACACAGGAGAGCTTGGCGACGCCGTCTGCAATCGTTCTACTTCATCAAGGATGTCCGACGCAACATTATCGGAATAAACCTCTTTGAGATGTTGCAACTTATAGATTAAATCGCACATCACCACACTATACAGCATTACCACTGCCGAGCGGTAATTACCCGAATAGTAGCTGCTCAGCACTTCATCCATATACTCGCGCGAGCGGGCGTCTTGAATCCTGTCGAGGAGGTTTTCAATCGAGTAGTCGGGAATCATAAGAAGCAGTTTACTCAGCGACCCTTCTCAATTATATCTGCCACCTTATCAACGGTATAATTGTCGAGGAGGAAGCGTCTGCCGCGAGTTCCCATCTCTGTGACAAGAGCAGTGTCAGATGAAAGGCGGTCGAGGTTTGCCATAAAAGCGTCAAGGTCGCCGCTCCGTGCCCATAATCCGAAGCCATTGGTTTGGGCAATGCGACCCATGTCGGAGTTGGTGTCGGTGGCAAGCAGCACGGGCATCGAGTTCTCGAGGTAGCTTAGCAGGCGCGATGGATAGTTGGGAATGGTAAAACGGGCATCCAGGAAAATCAGACCTACTTGGCAAGCGCGCACGAGCTTGTCGTATTCATCTTTAGGCAAGGCCGACAGCAAAGTGGCATGCGCAGGTTTGTGTTCTGCAAACCACCTTTCAATTTTCGGAAATTCGGTGCCGCTGCCTACTATTATGATGTGGCTGTCCGGGCGGCTTTCATGTGCCTCCACAACATTCAGCAGGAAGTCGACTCCCTGAGGCTTACCTAAGTTTCCACCATAGATAAAGAGGGTTTTATCGGCAGGAATACCGAGCCCTCCAAGGAGCGTGCGGCGCTCGGCATCGCTTACAGCAGGCACATCAAGAGGCTTTATAGCATTCGGGCAAAGCTCTACTTTAGAGGCATCTACTGCCGTATTGTTCTTAATGACATACTCGCAGTTTGCGGGCGACATGCAACCGATGCGGTCGGAAATCGCATAGAGCCGCTCTTCTTTACGGCGGAAAAGGCGGTGAATCACACTACCCTCCTTCATCATGCCGAGGTCTACGGCGTTCTGAGGGAAGATATCCTTGAGCATGAGGTAGCTGCGGCAGCCGCAACGCTTCTTCACGCGCTCTATCACCTTATTGAAGGTGATTGGGGGCGTGGAGTAAAGCACGAGGTCGAAGTTCACGTCAGGCCATTGGCGGCGTATGGCGCGGTCGAACTGGCTCTCGAGAAGCAGAGTGCCTATACCTTTTTCTATCAGATTGGTTTTCTGAATGTTGAGAGTGCGTACCTTGAGAATCTCAACGCCGTCTTCTTCGATAAGGTGTGTGGGCTTTCCGAAGCGGCGCTCGGTGGGCGAGGCTATGTAGATCTTATGCCCGCGATGCCGGAGCTCGGTCATAAGGTCGGTATATATCCCCCTATCCTTCAGGGTATTGATTCGACTTAATGTCAGAAATAGAATATTCATTCTTTATCAGAATTTTCGCCACACCATTTTATTGACCACGCCTGTGTAGCTCTGGATGAGCTTGACGATTTTGGTGGATACGCACTCGTCGGTGTAATTGGGCACGGGAAGGCCGAGGGCGCCGTTGCGGTTCATTTCTACGGCAACGTCAACGGCCTGCAGGAGTGAGGCTTCGTCGATGCCGGCGAGGATGAAGTCGCCTTTGTCGAGGGCTTCGGGGCGCTCGGTGGAGGTGCGGATGCACACGGCGGCTATGGGGCGCCCTATCGAGAGGAAGAAGCTCGATTCTTCGGGGAGTGTGCCGGAGTCGCTCACGACGGCGAAGGAGTTCATCTGCAGGTTGTTGTAGTCGTGGAAGCCGAGGGGCTCATGGGTGCGCACAAGGGGGTGGAGCTTGAAGCCGCTGGCTTCGAGGCGCTTGCGCGAGCGGGGGTGGCAGCTGTAGAGAATGGGCATGTTGTATTTCTCGGCCATGGCGTTGATGGCGTTGAAGAGCGAGAGGAAGTTGCGCTCGGTGTCGATATTCTCTTCGCGGTGGGCCGACAGGAGGATGTAGCGACCTTTTTCGAGGCCGAGGCGGCTGAGGACGTCGGAGGCCTCGATGTCGGGCAGGTTGTTGTGGAGTACTTCGGCCATGGGCGAGCCGCTGACGTAGGTGCGCTGGGGTGCTACGCCGCTGGCGTTGAGGTAGCGGCGGGCGTGCTCGCTGTAGCAGATGTTGACGTCGGAGATGATGTCGACGATGCGGCGGTTGGTCTCTTCGGGCAGGCATTCGTCGAAGCAGCGGTTGCCGGCTTCCATGTGGAAAATGGGGATGTGGAGGCGCTTGGCACCGATGACGCTCAGGCACGAGTTGGTGTCGCCGAGCACGAGCACGGCGTCGGGACGGGTCTCGACCATGAGCTGATACGAGGCTGCGATGATGTTGCCCATGGTCTCGCCGAGGTCTTTGCCTACGGCGTTGAGGTATACCTCGGGGTCGGCGAGCTTGAGGTCTTTGAAGAAGACGCCGTTGAGGTTGTAGTCGTAGTTCTGACCGGTGTGGGCGAGGAGGACATCGAAGTATTCGCGGCAGCGGTTGATGACGGCGGCCAGGCGTATGATTTCGGGACGGGTGCCGACGATGATCAGCAGTTTCAATTTCCCGTTATTTTTGAACTGGGACATAAAGACAAAAATTTCAAATAAACATAAATTTGAGATGACAGATAGATATAGACGTGTAGTCCTGTTGGCTATAGTAATGGCCTCGTTTTTTGACTTTTTGTCTATTTTTGTCTTTCTGTCTGTACTTTTTCGAAGAACGTGTCGGGGTGGCCGGGGTCGAAGCACTCGTTGCAGTACATTACGGTTACGAGGTCGTCGGTCTCCGAGAGGTTGATGATGTTATGGGTGTAGCCGGGGAGCATGTGCACGGCTTCGATTTTGTCGCCGCTGACCTCGAACTCGATGATTTCGTCGGAGCCGATGCGGCGTTGCTGTATCTTGCCGTGGCCGGCCACGACGATGAAGAACTCCCACTTTGTGTTGTGCCAGTGTTCGCCTTTGGTGATACCGGGCTTGGAGATGTTGATGCTCACCTGCCCTACGTTGGCACTTTTGACCAGCTCGGTGAAGGAGCCGCGGGCGTCGATGTTCATCTTCAGAGGGAAGGCGACCTTCTCCTTGGGCAGGTAGCTGAGGTAGGTGCTGTAGAGGGCTTTGGCGAAGGAACCTTCGGGAATTTCGGGGATGACGAGCGTACGGGGCTGGGCCTTGAACTGCTCGAGCAGCTCTACAATCTGACCGAGGGTCACTTTGTGGGTATGCGGTGCCGCACAGTAGCGTCCATCAGTCGTAAGAACAGTGTCAACTCCATCAAACTCGCAGTGGTGCTCCTTACCTTGCAGGGCGGCAATCATCTCATCTACAAGGTCGTCGATGTAGAGGAGCTCGAGCTCTACCGAGGGGTCGTTGACCTGGATAGGCAGGTCGTTGGCAATGTTGTTGCAGAAGGTAGCTACGGCCGAGTTGTAGTTCGGGCGGCACCATTTGCCGAAGAGGTTGGGGAAGCGGTATACCAGCACCTTAGCGCCGGTTTCTTTGGAGTAATTGAAGAAAAGCTCCTCGCCGGCCTTCTTGCTCTCGCCGTAGGGGTGCCCGGCATAGCGGCCGATGAGGGTTGCCTGGATGGAGCTCGAGAGCATCACCGGGCAGCGGTTGCCATGCTTTTTGAGTGTATCGAGGAGCTGCGAGGCAAAGCCGAAGTTGCCTTTGCGGAAGTCGTCGGGATTCTCGGGGCGGTTGACTCCGGCGAGGTTGAACACGAAGTCGGCCTCGCGGCAGTAGCGGTCGAGCTCGCCGGGCGTGGAGTCGATGTCGTATTCAAAGATCTCGTCAATGGCGAGGTCATCGAAGCGGCGGTCTTTACCCTCTTTTATGGCGTTGAGTTGGGCGCAGAGGTTTCGGCCAACGAAGCCTTTGGCGCCGGTAACTAAAATTCTCATAGACAGAAAGACATAAATAGACAAAAAAACATAAAGGGATGAAGAGAGCTAATTGGGAGACAGAAAGAGACAGAAAGAGACAGAAAGGCAGAAAGGGACAGAAATCATTCAACACAAAAATCTATGCAGTGATATATTCTGTTATTTTTGTCTTTATGTCTATTTCTTACAAGTCATAAGAGGACAGAAGGGCAGAAAGAGGCAAAAATCATTCAACACAAAAATCTATGCTGCAATATTTTCTGTTACTTTTGTTTATTTTTGTCTTTATGTCTATTTTTGCAAGTAATAAGAGGACAGTAAGAGACAGAAAGACATAAAGGGACAGAAATCATTCAACACAAAAATCTATGCTGCAATATTTTCTGTTATTTTTGTTTATTTTTGTCTTTATGTCTATTTTTGCACAAAAGTATCTCAATTAAAAATCCCACCTAAATGAATACCGAAGAAATAATCCACACTATTGTACAATGTATTTACAATGTACGAGGCGTCCTTAAGCAAGGTTTCCTTGAATCGGTCTATCAACGGGCATTGCTGGTCGAACTTGCAGATTATGGTCTCGCCGCCGAATCAGAGAAAGTTGTGCCCGTTTTTTACAAAGGAAAGGCAGTGGGCTCTTTCAGACCGGATATCATCGTTGAAAATCAGGTCGTGATAGAAATAAAAGCTGTTGACTCGCTCAACGTATCTCATGAGCTACAACTCGTGAATTACCTCACTGCCACGGGAATTGAAAATGGTATCCTCGTAAATTTTGGCGAGAGTTTCAAAGTAATGCGCAAATTCAAAACCTATCGCAAACAGTAGAATTTTTTGCTTTTCTGCTTTTTTTGTCTTTCTGTCTACTGCACGAAGTTCCCCTCGCCGCTGAGCTCTTTCTGAATATACTCCAGAGCGGCGATTTTCTCTTTTGTCTCGGCCACGTTGAGCTGGCGGGTGTTGTTGGAGTTGAACTCGGTGAGAGTGTTGCGCGTCTCATCGCCCTCTTTGAAGAACTTGTCGTAGTTGAGGCCGCGGTTGTCGGCGGGAACACGGTAGAAATTGCCGAGGTCCTCGGCCTTGGCGCACTCCTCGTTGGTGAGAAGCGTTTCGTACATCTTCTCGCCGTGGCGGATGCCAATCACCTTGATATCCTCTTTCTTGCCGCCGAAGAGCTCGCATACGGCCTCGGCCTGGGTGCCGATGGTGCATGCGGGGGCTTTCTGCACGAGGATGTCGCCGTTCTCACCGTGTTCGAAAGCGAAGAGCACGAGGTCGACGGCCTCTTCGAGGCTCATTATAAAGCGTGTCATCGAAGGCTCGGTGAGAGTGATGGGGTTGCCGCTGCGTATCTGCTCAATCCACAGGGGGATTACGGAGCCGCGCGAACACATCACATTGCCGTAACGGGTGCAGCAAATCTTGGTCTTGCCCGAGTAACGGCTCTTGGCAACGGCAACCTTCTCCTCGATAGCCTTGGTTATGCCCATGGCGTTGATAGGATAGGCGGCCTTGTCGGTCGAGAGGCAGATTACCGATTCGACCCCGGCTTCGATAGCGGCGGTGAGTATATTGTCGGTACCGATTACATTGGTGCGCACGGCCTCCATGGGGAAGAACTCGCACGAGGGCACCTGCTTGAGGGCGGCCGCGTGGAAAATGTAGTTGACACCGTGCATGGCATTGCGGCACGACTGCAGGTCGCGCACATCGCCGATATAGAATTTTATTTTGTGAGCGACTTCGGGGAAACGCACCTGATACTCATGGCGCATATCGTCCTGTTTCTTCTCGTCGCGGCTGAAAATACGTATTTCGCGGATATCGGTGTTGAGGAAGCGTCGCAACACTGCGTTGCCGAAGCTACCGGTGCCACCTGTTATGAGGAGCACCTTGTCGTTGAATAATGACATATATTAGCGGTTATGTTGTTGTTTCAATAATGAATCGTAGAGGTCGATATACTTGCCAAACTGCACATCTTTGTCGAAGCAGCTTACCGCGCGGCTGCGGCATGCCTCTGCCGTAAAGTCAGCGGGGTTGCAAATCACCCGGTTGACGGCCTCGGCCAGCGCCCCGACATTGCCTTTCTCCACAACTATGCCCGTGCTGCCGTCGACAGCCTCAGGAGAGCCTCCTGTTCGGTAGGTGACCACCGGGGTGCCGCAGGCCAGTGCCTCGAGGTTGACGGTGGGGAAAGAATCGTTGTGAGTCGGGTTTACAAAGACCGAAGCACGGCGATATAGCCCGGCAAGCTCTTCGGCGCTCGATGTGCGTGTAATGCCGCGGATTCCCTCAGGCAACGATGCGATTTGCTTCTCAGTGAGCCCGACAAGCGTCATGGTCACATCGGCAGGCAGCAGCTGGCGTAACTTCACGAAATCGCCGAGCCCTTTATACGCAGGCCATACGTTCGAAACGCCAAGAATCATCTTCTCTTTTTCAGCTTTATTGCCGGGAGTAAAAACACCATTGACATCAATGCCATTGTTTATTACCGAGAACGCTGCGCCGCTTTCGCCCAGAAACGATTGTCGTGCATAATCTTCAAGCCACCTGCTTACAGCTACCACGTGAAGCCTGCTGCCGAGAGCCGAGAGTAACTCACGGCGAGTAGAATAATTGAGGGCAGAGCGACGATGACCATGCGCGCACATTTCGCAACCGTTATTACGCCACTCAAAGCATCGTGCACCCTCAAAGTGCGCGCAGCCACCTGTAAATGCCCAACAGTCGTGAAAGGTCCACACGACGGGGATTTCAGTTTCTGCCAGATAGTTGAAGAGCAGCGGATAGTTAAGCCAATGGTCGTGGATGTTGTGAAGCTGGATAACATCAGGATTCAGTTCACGTATAGCCTTGATAAGCCTGCGGGTGGGAGCCGCGCTCCCGAGGCCCTCGCGGTCGAACAAACGGCACTGCGCATAGTGCAGATAGGTGCCTGATTTCGAGCCTGCGAAAATCAGCTTTGAGCGGGAGGGATTCACCATACGCCCATAGGCGATAGCTGACTCCCAGCCGCGATTCAAGGCGGCTACTCCAATCCCCTCAGCAATCTTTCCGGTCGAGCCCCAATTGGCTGTCGCGTTGAGTTGTAGAAGTTTCACTTAATCTATTACTTTTTCTAAGGGAGTAAGGCTTAGTATATAAGCGAGAAAAGAGTAAAAAAACTATTAGTTCTGAAAAGAATGAAAAACAAGACGTCAGTGGCGATCGCACGAAAAAGAATACAAAGGGATATAAAACACCAGCTAACGCAATGTTAAGGTTTCGTGAATCTCCACGGAGAGTAACCTTGACAAATTCATCTGCCCACCTTAGAGCAAAGCCTAAAAGGAAAGCAAATATTAAGGCAAATCGGCCAAAGTCAGCTCGAAGCTCACCCATAAAGCCCGATGCCGTGCTAAAACCTTCGCCCTTGTCTCCATAATACTCTCTGATCAACCAATGGTCAAGCATCGTTGGTTTTGATGGCCATAGAGCACGTGGAATCCAATAATATAAAACAAAACCCGATTCTTTTCCGTAATGAAGATTATGTGTTGAAAAATAATGGTCTGCTAATTCCGCCATAAAAACGACGCCTTCAGGACTCATATTTGCTGCAACTTTAGCAGGGAAATCCAAGCCGTCATTTGAAGATTGCTCACGTTCAAGATAGTCTGAGACCGTTATATCCGCACTTCGCCGTGAAAATTTTACAAAGTCGGCCAACGAACTAAGTAGAAATACTGCTAAACAAACAGACAATACTCTCTTGAAATTCAAATGTTCAAGGGTGATAAAACCACAGGTGATAAGATAAGGGAGCATTGTAAACAGCATCTTATACCGAGAACCTAAAGAAATCAGTATTAGAAAAACAGGTAGTACAATTAAAAATCCTACCAAAGGTTTTCTCTTGGTCTTGAAATACAAGCCTATGAACGCTGGCACGATAGTGCCAACACCGCCCATAAAGGTTCCCAAAAAAGAACCATTACCCATACTCGAACCGCCTCCATAACCGATATCCTCTCTTGACGCGGCCACACCCGGAAGTCGATAGGCTATAAAAGCAAGAATTAGAATGACGGCAAAAATAATGAAGGGCTTTCCTTTGATTATTTCTCTTCCTGTTGATATTTTAAACTTTGGTCTCTTTCTAAGTAAGTAACCTAACAGTAGAAAATTATTTGAGGCCAAATAAAAAATTATGGCAACTAAATAGGATTGCGCATAATTCTCTCTTACAATCTCTATCATTTCTGATAAAATAATAAAGACGAAACCGCATAACCATGTCTGCAAGAGATTGAATCGCTTCGTATTTATAAAATCTATAACAATTATAGCTAAATATAAATACAAGTGCATATCGACTATTTCCTTTAACCATTGAGGATTGCCAAATACAACAAAAAATGAAATAAAGGAAACAATCAATAAAAAACCTATAAGACAAGAATTGAGCGATGGATTTTTCATTTACCGAGAGCTGCAGAAATTTGATTAACCTGAAATTGCGGCGTCCATTCCTTTTTGATAGTTTGTACGCAATTCGATATGAGTTCTTCTGTTTTTATTGAGTGAGCGTCAAGCCAGTGCTTGATTGTATCGGCCAAAGAGGCAACATCTCCGTATTCAAAAAAATCGCCAGTTGAGCCTGGAATAATAGCTTCAAATTCCGGCATCTGTTCACTAAATTTATTATGGGTAATAACCGGTGTGCCAAAAGATAATGAATGAATGGCTGTCAAACCGACATTTCCGGGAGATACACAAATATCAGCATTATATAAATATTCGCCATTCTTTGCATCATCGTGACACTCTCCAACAAACCAAACAGAATCAGTTAGATTCAATTCTTTAACAGTCTTCTCTAAGATTGCTCGCTGCGAACCATCTCCAACCAATGTCAGATTTATGAATATTTCTTGCCTTCTCAACAAAACCATAGCTTCGAGAATCATATTCAATTTCTTAACAGCTGTCAATCTACCTATAAACACAATATTGTGAAAAGAATTTGAGAAGTGACGAGCGTAGATATCGGATTTCCGAATATCTTTCATTATTAACTCAAATTCTAATTGATTCAATGAGTTATGTATTACAGTAAGATTGGTATTGTTAAAACCCTCTTTAAGCATCAGCTGTTTCGCATAATTGCCGTACAGCCAAACGCCGGATGCCATTTTGAAGAAAACTTTCTTGATGATTCTCTTGAAGATATTCTCATCGCCATACCAACCGTGTGTCCATAAATAAACCTTTTTCTTTCTATTTAGTAGACCACGATAAAGCAGGACAAACCACAGACTAAGGTCGGTCAAGTTACCTGTAAAGACAAATATATCATTTGATCTTACAAACAATGGCACAATATTGCTCCATCGGAAAAATTTTAATATACGTGTTGTTTTTATATAGGTTACAGACTTAAGACATTTCGTGTCAAGACCTTTTATATCACTATTATTCTCACAAAAAAACCATTTACAGTCAAAGGTTGAATCCAATAAAGTAAAAAGGCCTTTGCGATATAACGGGGCTATGTTTAAAACCAAGTTAATACTTCGATTATTCATGCTTGTGCACTATTTTGAAAGGCCTTATTAAATTGGTTTATAACATTTTGAATTTGTTCATCGTTCCTCCCTTTCCCAATATTTACCGAACACAATGTTTCTTTAGGCGAATTTTTGGTTGGGAAGATTAATCCCGAGCGAACTTTTTCGATACGCACTCCAGCCTCTTGACACATTGCATTAAGCCAAATATCATCAGCTGAAGGACACAATGCAAGAGCTTGACTTCCGTTAGTGGTACATTCTGGTAAAAGAGACGGACAGAGTAAAGTCCCTCCACCTGAACCAAAAAACAAATCTTTACCAATATAATTATGACTTAGATTTTCCCATTCCGAATATGGTAATATTTTACCCGTCTGACTCCACTTCATTTTACACCCATAACTACATCTCACCGTTGTCCCATCATAACTGTCAAGCAGGGTTTCAATAGTATTTGACGGATAAATAATATCATCATCTACCAAAACAACATAATCATTCGGGTATCTTTGGAATGCATAAATATACTTTTTGTGAGATTTTAAATCATCATCGACAAACTTAATTTCAAGTCCTTTATTTATTCTGTTTTGTAGTTTTTTGGGCAATGACTCAACTCCGGCAAATTGCTCTTTAGACAACCACAAAATTATTCGATCCGGAATTACAGTTTGAGCTAAAATAGAATCAATAGTTCTCCACACCTCATCTATCCGCGCAGGAAAACTTGTTAGAGATACAATAATACGAGGCCCTTTCGACTTACTACTGTCGATGTGTTTTGGATTAACCAAAAATGGATAAAGAACACGAGTAAACGCCACTAAGAAATGACGCCACAAAGAATCTCCTTTAAACGTCTTGATCCATTTGGGCCAAAAAATGGTGTTTGAGTAACTCTTTAATATGATATCAATTTTATTCATTGACTTGAGAACTCCAACTTTAAAAATAATGGGGAATTATTAGACCAAATCCCATTGAATATGATAACTAAGAGTATGATTAATATCGTTCTATCGTGCTTCAACAATTTCCGCAAAGAATCTCCTCACAGCGACCTCCGGATTAAATAGCTGACATTCCTCTTTTCGGTCGAAGTCTTCGTACTGCTCACAGCATTTAATCATTGCCTCAAAGATATCGTCGGCATTGTGTCTACAGACAAACACGCCCGAAGTTTTGGAGAAGAGGTTGCGCGTCGGCGAATTAGCTCCCGTCTCGCAGATTATGGGTCGGGAAATGCGGAGATAGTTGGTTATCTTTGACGAAAGAAAAATGTCATTGTCGCAGTTGGCATCTACATCAATAAGGGCAGTAGCAGCCGCGTAATGCGGCGTAAGGTCTTTGGTGAAACCTACAATGGTCACATTGTTTTTTATTTCGTCGCTTACCGAATTGATGATATTTACATTGGTGCCAACAAATCGCAGCTCGGCATTGGGGTGAAGGACTAGAAATCGTCTGAACGCCTCAAAAATATATTTTGGTGTACGAAGACCATAAAGTGAGCCAGTGTAGAGAAATACCGGTTCTGAGGGTTCTGTCTTCGCACCTATTGTCATAGCTTCGTCAGAAGAAGGAGTATAAAGCGTTGTGGTATGAGCGCAGCTCGATGAGATATAATTGCGCTGGTACTCAAGCATCCAGGGATTCGAAGAAGCAAAGAGTGATAGTTCCTTGGTATATCGGCGCATAAAGAGGTCGATACCACGTGAAGAGCCTCCCCACCACGCCGGAGTCGGGACTGCATCGACAAAATAAGTTGCGTGCGGCACCCCCAATTTCAGTCTTAGTTTCTGACCAACTACCAACGGGATGGTGTTGTGGCTGGAACACAAAGAATGTAGTCAAAATCTTCTACTTTCTCTCTAAAAGTAGTCTTGGCAACGAAATCTGTGTAAGATATGCCAAAACAAGCCAACATCAAGCGGTTGGCGTGATAGTTGAGGCGCGGATTGATGAAGACGGGCTCCTTCAATACCGTGAGTTTGGTCACAGCCTTCAGTGCATCGGGCTTATGAGGATTGTAGTTATAGGTAATCACCGATACGTCGGCTAAATGTGAAAGCTCTCTAATCATCGTTTCAAAAACACGACCGGGAGCGGTCTTTCCAATATGCTGGGTGATAACCAATAGTTTCATATTCCTTTATGATGGTGGCGACGCATTCATCTTCCCCAAGATTCCGTGCCACAAACCTTTAAGCGTGGCAAAATCTGCCGGGCAGCTTCGCTTTCTAAGCCTCAATATGTGACTTATGAAAACGATTGATGTATACGTGTACGAGATAAAAAATTCGATAAAAGCCGCAAGTCTGCCGAAATGCTTCCTTGTCAAATAGATTTTGTTGCGCGATGAGTAATATTGAGCTGACAGAGGTCGTCCTTTCCTTCCTGGAGCGTTCTCGTGTTGATGCCATGCAAATGCCCGTAATGTTGCGACCTCGCAGTAGCCAAACTTTTTGAGTCGGATAGCAAAATCGCGCTCGTCTTGATACATATACAAGGTTTCATCTTGTAGTCCAACTTTTTCCCAAGCTTCACGACGGACAATGATTGCGCCTGCCGGTATAAATGTAACTTGCTGTGTTTCAGCATAATCCCCCCCCGATTTTAAAGCATCAATTTCATCAAATTTCACTCCACAATACAAGGGGCGACCAAAAGCGGTCTTTCCATATAGATTCCAGCCAAAAGTCTCGATTATATCGGAGTCTTTCTTAAAAAGGACAGGACCAACGACGCCGATATTGTCTTTCGAGAACAAGAGGTCAGCCATTATATCAATAGCGCCAGGCGCGAATTTCACATCGTTGGTAATCTGCATTACGGCATCTACATCAGTGTTGGATAGTATGTACTTGATACCAACATTATATGCAGCCAAGAGGTTGGTGCTGTCACAATCTAAAATAACCGAATCTGTAAAAACATTGCGCAGAAAAGCCGTATCCTCTGGCGCTCCATTATTGATAATGACGTGACATGTAAGCGAAGCCTTATACTGATTATAATACTTTAGCCAATTTTCTACACGGAAGTGCTCCTTGCAGAAAACAGTCATCGCTGCAATTTTATGTTTCTTCACTTCGCCCATATTCCTGTGGCTTTACCTGAAATTAGCTTATTGAGTTGGATGCGTCCCGAAATAGCTTGTACAAGATAAGCTAACCCCGGGCTTACAACAATGCCCACAACACCAAACTGACGACAACACCACGTCATCAGTGGGAACGAAATCAACGCAAAGACAAGGTATATGTAAAACTGCAGCCTGATTGTGCCTATTCCGTTAATCATGTGCATATAGATGCCTCCAGCCACCTGCGCGAGAATATAGAGCATCACAACAAATGACAGATAGAGCGATATCGACACTGATTTGCCAATCCAAATGCGATAGGCAAACCCTGAACAAGCGAGCATAACAATGCAAATGCACGCGGAGAGCAAGATGACAAGCTCCATTTTGGAGAGAGCCGATTTCATCCAAGCGTAGTCTTTTTTGGAGTAGGCATCGGTGAAAGCAGCCCACATTGGCCCGGCTATGATGACGCATACCATATAGACCACGCTGAAATATTTATAAGCTATGTTATACTGTGTGACAGCAATAGCACCACATTCGCGCGATATGACGATGTTCATCAGCTGGAAAACGGCTATCAGGCAGAGATATATAACAAAGAATTTGAAGCCCATTCCCAAAAGTCCTGGCATAAGAGCGCTGCGCACCAACTTCAACGACGGAGCATAACACCGATATCGCGTAAAAGCAAACATCACCACAGAGCTTACCGCCATAGTAAGGAATGGTATTCCGGCAAAGAATACGGCGAGATTTAGTAACGAGCCCCGGGTAGTTTTGGTGAGCACGAAGATAACCACGAGCGAGAGCACTTGCCCGATGCAATGAATCACACTCGCAATGGCCGGACGCTGATCTGCCTCAAGCAGTTTGACGAATATATTGGCTATCATATTCATACAGAAGAAGAACGAAAGAATCATAAAAATCTTGGTGAGTTCTTCTTTGTAACTCTGATTTACATTGAGCACCGACGGCCAGTCGATGAAATTGTTGATGCAAAATATCACACAGACAAGCACCAACATTATACTC
Source organism: uncultured Porphyromonadaceae bacterium (assembly GCA_947573485.1). Taxonomy (GTDB): domain Bacteria; phylum Bacteroidota; class Bacteroidia; order Bacteroidales; family Muribaculaceae; genus CAG-873. The sequence continues at coordinate 37,402 of CANPGB010000013.1, forward strand.
CCTATAAGAGCATATGTGGTACTTACATATTGACGAGCAAGCTTAATGTCGTCCTGCGCTTTTGCCTGCGCAAACTTATTCTTGAACCCGTTCGCAAGCCCGAGGTCGAAGAACGTAGCCCAGCTTACTATCGACGATATTGTGAGCCATATGCCATATCGGGTGCTGTCGACATATGATATAGTCAACGGAACTACCATCAACGATGTTAGAATACTGGCGGCCTTGAGCACCATCGATGCCGCTATATTCTTGGCAGCTAGACGGGAGCGCTCAGACGAGCCTTTCCAGCGTTTTCTTATTTTATCGAAATTTGGCATTCTCAGTCGCACTTGAAAATATCGCGGGTGTAGACCTTGGCCTCGACATCGGCGAGGTCGGGACTCATGCGGTTTGCGAGGATTGCGCGGCTTTGGGCTTTGAATTCGTTGAGATCGTTTACCACAAGGCTGCCGAAGAAGGTGGTGCCATTTTCGAGTGTGGGTTCGTAGATAATAACTTTGGCGCCTTTGGCCTTGATGCGCTTCATCACGCCCTGGATAGAGGATTGGCGGAAGTTGTCGGAGTTTGATTTCATGGTGAGGCGGTAAACACCGATAACGCATTCGCTCTCGGGAGCGTTGCCGTAGGTGTTGGCCTCGGTGTAGCCATAATAGCCTGCCATGCGGAGCACCTGGTCGGCTATGAAATCTTTGCGGGTGCGGTTGCTTTCGACGATTGCCGACATCATGTTCTGAGGTACGTCGGCATAGTTGGCAAGGAGCTGTTTGGTGTCTTTGGGCAGGCAATAGCCTCCGTAGCCGAAAGAGGGGTTGTTGTAGTGCGTGCCTATGCGGGGGTCGAGGCCGATGCCTTCGATAATGGCTCGGGAGTCGAGGCCTTTGACTTCGGCATATGTGTCGAGCTCGTTGAAGTAGCTTACGCGCAGGGCGAGATAGGTGTTTGCAAAGAGTTTAACAGCCTCGGCTTCTTTCATGCCCATAAAAAGGGTGGGGATATTCTCTTTGATGGCTCCCTGTTGCAGGAGAGAGGCAAAGGTTTCAGCGGCTTCCCGGAGTTTAGCTATATCGGTGAGTTGCAGAATCGCATCGTTTTCCTCATTGAACTCGGGTGCGTCAATTATCTTGGGATAGCCTACGATTATGCGCGAGGGGTAAAGATTATCGTAAAGGGCTTTGCTCTCGCGGAGGAACTCGGGAGAGAAGAGCAGGTTGAGTTTGCGAGCACCGCTTCGTGCATAACGCAAATAGAGACTGCGGCAATAGCCAACGGGGATTGTTGACTTGATTACCATGACTGCGTCGGGATTTACGCTGAGCACAAGGTCGATAACATCTTCAATACAATGGGTATCGAAATAGTTTTTTACGGGGTCGTAGTTTGTGGGGGCCGCAATAACCACAAAGTCGGCGGTGCGGTAAGCTTCAGCACCGTCGAGGGTTGCCGTAAGGTTGAGTTCCTTTTCCTTGAGGTATTTCTCGATATATTCGTCTTGAATCGGAGAACGCCGGCTGTTGATCAGCTGAACCTTTTCGGGAATCACATCTACAGCAGTAACTTGGTTATGCTGAGCCAAAAGTGTGGCTATGCTGAGCCCGACGTAGCCTGTACCGGCTACGGCAATCTTATATTGTCGCATCACAAAAAAAAGATTTTTTGGAGGTGGGTGTTATCAGTTTGTGCGTCGCACCATGCGGGAGTCGACGGAGAGGCGCCATTCCACGCCGCGGTTGTCGAAGAAGAGGAGGCGGCAGATAGTGGCGCCGTCGGCGGCGGTGGTGGAGCCGACGGTGGCGGTGACTCCGGCGAAGCCGCCGCCTATGATCTGCACGCGGTCGCCTTCGGCCAGGGGGAGGGAACCTGCGGGGTATATGTCCATGCCGGGTGTGAAGATGCCTATGGTGCGCTGGAAGGCTGCCATGGCGGCGTCGCTGATGACGGCGTATGGTGTGCCGGGGCCGCCCACGGTGTAGCACCAGGCGAGGTCGCCTATGTGGCGGAAGAGGGCGGGGATGTCGGTGAGGCGGTTTTTGAAGAAGAGGATGTCGTGGATAACGGGGCGGTCGTCGAAGACTATTTTTTTGCCTACGCGCCTGGCAATTTCTTCGCAGGGGTAGTAGAGCTGCGGTGCGGCAATACCTTGCGGGAGGGTGGCGAGACGGTCGGCTATCTGTGCGTAGCTTGTGCTTCGCCGCAGGCGCATGGCGTGCCACTGCTCGGGGTTGTCGGCGATGAGGGCGGCGGTGCCGCGCAGGAGCATTTTGCGGTCGAGGGGGCTTGCGCCGACAATGGGAGCAAGGGCGAAAGCGGGGTTATCGGCGGGGCGGCTGCCGAGCACGGCCACTATGCCTGCGGGGGCGGCTCCGATGTGGAGGGCTGCTGTAGCCCAGAGGTTGGCTATGGTGTCGGAGAGGGGGAGCGTCGACTCTACTCCTTTGACTGCGAGGAGGCTGCGGGAGGCGCTGTCGACTTTCGCGTCGAGTTGGCGCGGGGTCAGCGAGGCCTGGTCGAGGGGGAAGATGTATTTGCGGTTTGCCGATGAGTGGCGCCGGGCTATGGCTGCGGCTTCGGGGGTGAGTTCGGCGGCGGGGTCGTCTTTGTGCATCCGTGCGGCTTCGCATGGCGATATTCCGCCGGAGTAGATGCAGAAGAGTAGGAGGTCGGCGTAGAGAGCCATTGAGCCGCGCAGTGTGTGGGCGTTGCGCGCCAATGCGCAGAGTGCGTTGAAGTTGCTTATGCGCCGCTTGTGGTCGAAGTCGAGGGCGGCTATCGAGCCGAGGGCGCGCTTTGCTTGTGCGAAAGCTTCGGTGGCGGGTGCCCTGCCCTGCTTCACTGCCGCGCCATAGAGTGCCGAGAGTGCCGCCAGGTAGTGCCCGGCCACTTTGTAGCTGTAGCCGTCGGCGAAGAGCGCCGAGAGCCAAGCGAGGAGCATGGGGGCGTCGATATCGGCGAGTGCCACGCCGCGTCCGGCGTCGAAGGCCTCGAAGGTGTCGATAGCCTTGCGGTAGTTTCCGGCTGTGGAGGGCGCTTTGAGGTCGGCCTCCGACCGGAAAAATGCGAGGGCATCGAGTGTGCCAAGTTGTGCCGTATCAGCGGCTTGAGGCATCAGCAATTTTTTAACGGGGCGTTGATTTGAGAGAATCCTCATCGTCCTGCCGCATTTGATATAAGTATGTGGCAGTGACGGTTTTGCAGTGATAAAGACTCCTGCTTTGTCATTGAGGATTCAACTTTGGGCAGAGGGAAACGACCCGGGAGAGGGGTGGCCGTTTTCGGCTGCAAAGTTACACATTTCTTCTGAAACGGCAAAATAGTTATTACCCCGCGTTATTCGCTGTCACTTGGCTGAGTGGTAATAAGTGCCTGAGTACACGGTGACTGCCGGACCTGTCATGAGTATGTGGCCTGTGGCTTTGTCGATGTCGATGTTGAGGTTACCACCTATAAGCCGCACGGTGAGAGGCCATGAGGCGCGACCTGTGGCTACGGCTGCGGCAGCGGCGGCACAAGCACCTGTACCGCAGGCCATTGTCTCGCCTGCACCGCGCTCCCATGCGCGCATCGAGAGTGAGTCGGGGCTGTCGACGCGCACAAATTCTATGTTGGCTTTCTCGGGCCACATGGCGTGGTTTTCGAGTTCGGGGCCGAGCGAGGCCACGATGTCGCCGTCGAAGTTGTCGACGAAAACCACGCCGTGGGGGTTACCCATTGATACGGCGGTTAGGCGTACCTCACCCTGCGATGTTGCCACGGGCTCTTCGAGCATGCGGTCGCCGTTGAAGCTGACGGGCACGGCTTCGGGGCGCATCTGCGGCGCTCCCATGTCGACGGTCACGGTGTCGGTGAGGCCGTCGATTCCGGCGTGAATCTCCACGGTCTTGAGGCCGCTGAGGGTTTCGATAGTGAGGCTTGTCTTGGCCACTATCTTATTGTCGTAGATATATTTGGCCACGCATCGTATGCCGTTGCCGCACATCTGCGCCTCCGAGCCGTCGGCGTTGAAAATGCGCATGCGGCAGTCGGCCTTGTCGCTTGGCAGTATGGCGATTATACCGTCGGAGCCTATGCCCGTGTGGCGGCGGCTCATCTCAAGGGCGAGAGCGGGCAGGTTTTCGAGGTCGCGGTGCATGCAGTCGACGTAAACGAAGTCGTTGCCGAGGCCGTGCATTTTTACGAATGGTATGTTGCTGACGGCAGCGGCGGGTGCATGCGAGCGACCGTCAGTGAGCGACTTGACGGCGTCGCGCAGGCGCGCAAGGCCCATGTCGAGTATGGCGCGTGGCACGCCAACGTTCATGCGCATGAAGCCTGTGCCTTCGGCTCCGAAGGTGCTTCCTTCGCTGAGGGCGAGACGGGCGCGCTCTACAAGGAGCTTCATCAACTGCGGCTGCGGGAGGCCGAGCTTGCGGAAATCGAGCCATACGGCAAAGGACGCCTGCGGGCGGCAAAGGTCTATCTCGGGGACTTCGGCGCTGAGGTAGCCTATAGTATGGTCGACGTTTGCCTGAAGATATTCGAGGACTTGGTCGAGCCACTCCTCGCCATGCTCATAGGCGGCTTGTGTGGCCACCATGGCGGCTATAGGCGGGGTGTTGAACTCGCTTGCCGTAAGCCACTCGAAGAAGGGTTTACGCAGTGCGGGCGACTTAACGACGGTCCATGCGCTGACAATACCGGGTATGTTGAAGGTCTTGGAGGGCGCGCCGAGGGTTACGGTAACCTCGGCTGCTTCGGGCGACACTGTGCAGGTGGGTATGTGGCGGCAGCCTCCGAGCATCATGTCGGCATAAATCTCATCGGAAATGAGAATCATGCCATGCTCCTTGCATATGGCTGCCACGCGGCGCAGGGTGTCGGCATCCCACTGTATACCTACGGGGTTGTGCGGGTTGCACACAAAAATCATTGCGGGTTTCTCGGCCTCGATAACGCTAAGGAGGTTGTCGAAATCCATTTCGTAGGAGCCGTCGGGCTTGCGCCGGAGTGGATTGTTGGCCACGCGCCTGCCGTTACCCTCTATCACAGAGTGAAATGAGTGGTATACGGGTGGCTGTATTACTATGGTATCGCCGGGCTTGGTAAAGAAGTTGATGCAGAGGCTCAAGCCTTTTTTAAGGCCGGGCAGAAAAGTTATCTCGTCGGTGTCGACCGCCCAGCCATGACGCCGGGCGAGCCAGTCGGTAATGCTCTTCCAGAATTGTGCGGGCGGCGTTGTATAGCCGAGCACGGCATGGTTCAGACGGTCTCTCAGAGCTTCGATAATCGAAGGGCAAGCCTGAAAGTCCATGTCGGCAATCCAGAAAGGGAGCAGGTCGTGACGGCCGAATTTGGCGTCCATTTCCTCGAATTTAGTGGCGCAGGTGTCGTGGCGATCTACCACGCAATCGAAATTGTACTTTGTCATAGCAAGCAAAAGTAAGCATTTTATGACATATAACAAATAGCGCGCCGAAAAAAGTGAGTCGGCGCGCTATTTTTTGTGATGACGGTGAAACCTCGGGCTTCCGCCCTCGCACGACACCAAAACAATGAGAGCGCAGGCGTTAAGGGAGCTGGCGGGTTATTTTAGGAGGGCGAGTATCTGGTTGGCGGCGTCTTTAGTGTCGACCTTATTAATAATGTGTGTTATGCGGTGGTCGGCGTCGGTGATGAAGGTTGTGCGCACAGTGCCCATGTATTCGCGACCGGCCATTTTCTTCTTCTGCCAGACCCCGAAGGCCTGGTTGACTTCGGTTGTGGTGTCGGAAAGGAGTGTGAAGGGGAGAGAGTATTTTTCGGCGAAGCGAGTGTGGCTCGCGGGGGAGTCTTTGCTTATGCCAATAATTTCGTAGCCCATTTTTCGGAGGGTGTCGTAGCCGTCGCGGAGCGAGCAGGCTTCGGCGGTGCAGCCGGGGGTGCTGTCTTTGGGGTAGAAGTATATTATGAGGGGCTTTCCGGCGAAGTCTGAAGCCTGCACGGGCTTGCCCTGGGCGTCGGTGCCGAGGTATTGGGGTATGGTATCTCCTTCTTTCATAGTCAGTGTGTTATTCGAGCCCAGGACCGGCGTGATATTCGACAATGCCGGGCATTGAGTATCGTGTAATTTTTTCTATTCTCGCTCCGAAATCGGCAGCCGCGCGCCTGAGAATTTCTTCGTAACGGCAGCATACCGAGCCAACGAAGCTAATTGGCTGGTCGTGATAATCGTAGGCCGCGATATTGCGGTCGAAGAAGGCTTTGAATGCGCCGTAGATAAGCTCGCGGCAATATTCGTAAGAGAGGTTCTCGCCCAGGAACTCGGAGTATTTCGAGAGGCTGCGCGAAGGTAGCGCGTTGGTATAAACGGTGTCGAGAAGAACGTTTGGCGTAACGGCGTATTTCTCGAAGAAGGCCTGAGTGAGCTCGCGGGGGGCAATGCCTTTGAGCATGTCGGCAATCATGCGTTTGCCAAGGAAAGCGCCGGAGCCTTCATCGCCGAGCACGTAGCCGAGGGCGGGTACGTTCTTTACTATGTCGTGGCCGTCGTAGAGGCATGAGTTGGAGCCGGTTCCGAGGATGCAGGCGAGGCCGGGCTTACGCACGAGTAGGCCTCGGGCGGCGCCGAGGAGGTCACTCTTGACAGTGACGGGTGTTTTGAACTGAGCCACGAGCGACGACTCCATAATCTTGCATTTCTCGGTGTTGGCACATCCGGCACCGTAGAAGTAAACGTGCTCCCAGCGACGCTTGAAAAAAGCTTCAGGGAGCTCCAGGCGTATTGAGTGCGATATTTCGCGCCGCGACTGGAAGTAAGGGTTCAAGCCGGTGGTGAAGGCGTGCTCAACCACCGTGGCCCCGTCGACGAGAGCCCACTCAGTGCGCGTGCTGCTGCTTTCGGCGAGAATCTTCATAGTGTTTATTTCTTGCTGTCGATTTGCTTGAGGAGTTCTTCAACGGCGGTCTTGAGCTGAGTATCGATGCCCTTGACCACGGTTTCGGGGTCGTTAGCCACTTTCACGTCGGGCTCGAGCTGCTGATTTTCGAGTACAGAGCCATCGGCGAGGCGGTATCCTACCACGGGTATGCCGTAGACGAGGGTGGGGTCTTGCATCGTTACCCAGTTGACCGATGTCATGGTGCCTGCCACGGGCATGCCAACGAGCTTGCCGAGGCCGCGGTGCGAGTATACCCAGGGAGTGCCATGGGCGTTGGAGTAGCAAGCTTCGCTCATGAGCATGATCGAGGGCTTGTTCCAGCGGCGCGAGGGCATGTCGCATGTGCGCTCGCCACGTATTTCCTGAGTGAAGTATTTTTGACCGCTGAGGAGCACTTCGATGTCTTCGTGGAGTCGGCCTCCACCGTTCCAGCGGATGTCGATTACGACGCCTTCGCGGTCGTTGTACTTGCCGAGGAGGTCGGAATAGGCCTTGCGGAACGAGGCATCGTCCATAGAAGAGAGGTGCACGTAGCCGAGGCGGCCGTTTGAGAGGCTGTCGACGTCGTGAGCGCGCTGTTTAACCCAACGGTCGTGGAGGAGGCGCGTCTGCATGCCCGAGGCAATGGGTCGGAGCACAATGTTGCGGACAGTGCCGTCGGGGTCTTTGACGGTGAGCTTGGTGCGTTTGCCCGAGGCGTCGGTGAGGAGGCGGTCGACGGGCATCTCTGTGGTCACGTCTTCATCGTTGATTTTCTCAATGATTGTGCCGGGGAGAACCGTAGGTCGTGCCATAGCGAGGGGGCCGCCGGCGAGGACTTCGGCCACGCGTGCGCCTTTGCCTGTGTAGGTGAGGTCGAAGAGCGCGCCGAGGGCAGCGGTGCGGTCGGGGGCGGCGGCGTCCATGCCGGAGCCGGAGAAGCGGCCTCCTGTGTGGCTCACGTTGAGCTCACCGAGCCACTCGCTCACGAGTTCGGCAAAGTCGTAGTTGTTGTTGATATGGGGGAGGAAGCGGCGGTAGTCGGCGCTCATCGAGGGCCAGTCGACGCCGTGCATGTCGGCGGTATAGAAACGCTCGGCTTCCTCACGCTCGATGTTATCGAACATATATCGGCGCTCGGCATCGTGGTCGAGGGTCTTGCGGGCGGTGAAGCTTATGGGCTTAATGCTTGAGCCGAATTTATTGAGCGAGCGGCCGAAGAGGAAGAGCTGCTTGCCGTCGGCCGAGGCATCGAAGAATCCGCCTTCGCCGCGACGCTTGGGAGCCGAGAGCTCGTCTTCCACGAGGTCGTATGTCCAGAGGTATACACCGCCGTCGTCGGCCGACGATATGAAGTGGAGCTCCTTGCCGTCGGCAGTAACGATTTCGTCCATAAGGTCGAGCGACATGGGTGTGATTCTCACCTGACGGTCAGAGAGGCCTGCGAGCTCGACGTCGATAGGCTCAACGGCGTCTTTGTCGGCGTCCTTTTTATCTTTCTTGGCGTCTTTGTCGTCGGCTTTCTTCGCCTTTTTCTCCTCGGCGAGTTTTTTGTCGAGGATTTCGCGCTCTTCTTTGGAGAGACGTGCGCGGTCGTAGGCGTCCTGATTCATGTATACGAATATAACGTCGGTCATCGAGCCCCACGAAGCGTGGTTTCGCATGCCGTAGCGCTCCGATATGAAGGCGATAGCGTTGCCGTCCATAATCCACTTGGGGTCGGAGTCGAAATAACCGCTGTTGGTGATGTTTGTCATCGAGCCGTCGGCCACATTTATAATGGCGATGTCGGTGTAGGGGTCATGGTGCTTGTCGACCACCTCAAGGGCTATCCAGCGCGAGTCGGGCGACCAGCGGTAGTTGAAACCACCTGAGCGCGAGCGGTTTGTGGAGCCGTCGGTAAGCTGACGCACCTTCTTGCTCTTGAGGTCCATTACGCAAAGCTTGGTGCGGTCGAGTATGAAGCCGAGCTGCTTGCCGTCGGGCGATACTTCGGGCACGGTGCGCTCGTGACCGTCGGCTTTGAAAACTGGTTCCTCGTGTATTACGGTCGCGTGGGCGAAGTCGGGTTCATCGGCCGACTTATCGAAGGTAGCGCGATAGATGTTGTATTTACCGTCGCGCTCCGACACATAGTAAAGCGTTGTATCATTGCCCCACGAGAGGTGTTTCTCGGCCTCGGGGGTGTTGCTTATCTGCTTTGTGGTAGCGTAGTCAGTTGAAGTTACATATACGTCGCCACGCCAGGTGAAGGCCACCTGCTTGCCATCGGGCGAGGCGGCGGCCGAGCTCACGCCGCGCGAGCTTGCAATTTTCTCGATATCCTCGGGATAGTCGGCATTGATAGTAACCTTGACTTTAGCGGGTTTGGCACCGGGAGCGAGTGTGTATAGCTCGCCGTCGTAGCCGAAGGCAAGTGTTCCGTTGTTGGCGCGGCTGAGGAAGCGCACGGGGTGCTTCTTGAACGAGGTTACGGGCTTTGCGGCAGCGGGGTCGCCCTTGGGAGCAGCCCAAATGTTGAGCGATTTCTGCGGAGCGCGCTCGCTTATGAAGAAGATTTCTGACTCGCTCTCAACGGGGTCGAGGTCTTCGCCGGGATTTACCACGACTTTCTCATGTTTGCCGGTGGCGGGTGTATATCGCCAGATGTCGCGGGTTACCGACGAGGTGTGGTGCTTGCGCCAGGTATCCTCGAAGCCTTTGACGTCCTGATAGAGGAAGCTTTTGCCGTCGGGAGCCCATGCTATAGAGCGTGCGGGAGTAGCGAGAATCTGCACGGGAGCTCCTCCTGCAACGGGCACGCTGTAAACCTCACTCATGCGGCCCGAGGGATAGAGGGCACTCGAGGCAGGGTCCTGGATAGCTGCCGAGAAAAGCACGGCTTTACCGTCGGGGCTGAAGGCCTCGGGGGTCTCGGAGGCGGAGTTGAAGGTGAGGCGCTTCCATGTGGCGGCAGGTGCGCCTGCTGGAACGGTGAAAATATCGAAGTTGCCGTAGCGGTCAGAAGCGAAGGCAATGGTCTTGCCATCGGGGCTCCATATTGGCGATGTTTCGTAGGAGGGCTGCGAGGTGATGCGTGTAGCCTCGCCACCCTTGGCGGGAACGGTGTAAATGTCGCCTTTGTAAGTGAAGGCTATGGTGGTGCCGTCGGGCGAAATCTTGGCGTCGCGGAGCCACAGAGGGGCTTCGGCTGCGCTGAGGCCGAGAGCCGCCGCTCCGAGAATCGTTACGGTAATTATCTTTTTCATTGACAAGTGTGTATTTCTGATGACTGTGTATAGTCAGCGCAAAAATACACAAAATTTCCGAGCGGGGCAAATTCTCACACGAGGAGTTTCTGCAGCAGCACGGCGTCGCGATAGCTTTCGCCGTGCCGAATCCACGAGCGCAGGTGGCCACACTGCTTGAAACCTGCGCGTGCGAAGAGCGCGCGCGAGGGGGCGTTGTCGTAAGCCACAAGGGCGGCGAGCTGGTGCATGCCGAGCTCCCGGGCGGCGTAGTTGCACAGTTCTTCGAGGGCTGCAGTGGCAATGCCACGGCGCCTGAATTCGGGGGCTATGGCAATGCCGACGAATCCGCGACGGTCGCGTGGGTTGAAGTCGGCGATGTCGACTGTTCCTGCCGGGCGGCCGCTCTCGGGGTCGAGGATTATGAGGCGGAGCTGTTTCTCGGCGAAGATGTCGGCGGTGTAGTTGTTGGCGTAGTCCCAGAGCATGCGTCGGCTGGCGGGAGCGGTACCGAAGCCTGCGGAGGCTACTTCGCGGTCGTTCTCAAGGAGGAAGAGAAAGTCGGTGTCGGAGGGTTCTATGGGGCGGAACATTTTTTTCGGTTAGGAGTTAGGAGTTAGGGGTGAGGAGTGAGGGGTGAGGAGTTAGGGGTGAGAGGTGAGAACCGGGTACCGTACCTCCGGCACGGTCTTCTCTTTATCAGTTCACGACCACGGGCGGCGAGCGCCCGCGGTTAACGAGCTATTACCCACTCCGGGGGATGCGTGGCCTGTGGTTCCGGAGTTAGGAGTTGGGGGTGAGGAGTGAGGAGTGAGGAGTGAGGAGTGAGGAGTGAGGAGTGAGGAGTGAGGAGTTGAGGGGCCTCAGATCTCAAAAGGTGTGCGGGCGAGGATTGAGCGGGCGAGGGTTGCTTCGTCGGTGTACGATATTTCGTTGCCCACCGATACTCCGCGGGCGAGCTGTGTAATCTTGATTCCGGGGCGGGTGCGTGAGAGGAGGCGGTAGAGGTAGAAGTTGGTGGTGTCGGCTTCGACGGTGGCGCCTGTGGCGAGGATAACTTCGTCAACGTTGCCTGAGCTTACGCGCTCGGCAAGGGAGGCAATCTCGAGCGCGTCGGGGCCTATGCCGTCGACGGGCGATATGAGGCCGCCGAGCACGTGGTAGAGGCCGAAGTACTGGCGTGTGGCTTCGATGCTCATAACGTCGCGGACGCTCTCAACGACGCACACCGTGGTAGCCTGCGCGCGTTTCGGCGAGGAGCATATGGGGCACAGCTCGGTCTCGCTTATGTTGTGGCACAGACGGCAGTAGCGTATGCCGCTGCGCAGGCCTGATATTGCCGAGGCAAGGCTTTGGGCTTCGTCGGCGGGGCGGCGCAGGAGGTGGAGGGCGAAGCGTAGGGCTGTCTTGCGCCCTACGCCGGGGAGGCGCGAGAGGGCAGTCACGGCATTTTCAAGAAGAATTGAAGAATATTCCTGTTCCATATTGCGAAGTTAACGATTTTTGCCGTCACAGACAAGGGCAGTGCTTTTGCGAGTAAAAAAAATTTAAGTAATTTTGCGGCGGAAAACTTCAATTTTCCGCGACATATTATAAATAACAGCGTTTTTAGCTTTCTTCCCGGTAGAATCGCCAAATTTTAACTCGAATGGAGAGAAGCAGTCAAAAGCGCTCATGCGCTTCGTGTCTATTGCGCGTACCCCCGTCGCGGGGGTACGCTCATGATAGCGAAAGGCGTGGGTTGACTGTACTCTCCATTGAGGTGTTTGGCGATACCTACCGGGAGATGCAAGACTTACCCACGCCTATTTTATTACAGCTATGATGAAACCCATAGGCATGCTCATCAAGGAAGAGCTTCAGGCCCAGGAGCGCAGCGTTGCCTGGTTTGCGCGCAAGATTCATCTTGACCGCTCGAACGTGTACCGCCTCTTCCAGAAGAACTCTATCGACACCGACCTTCTCAGGCGCGTGTCGCAGATATTGGGGCGCGACTTCTTCGCGGTGTACTCCGAGACCCTCTCTGAGGAGGGCGGGCTCCGCGCCGGAGAGCGCTGACGGCAGCCCCCTGCCGAGGGCTTGCAAAGGCAGCCGGCCCGGCAGTGTGCGATATTCGCCACAGATGCGCGGCGCATGCCGCAACGGCACACCGGGGCTCCGCGAGGCGCCGGCGTATGCCACTCATAACCAAAAGATTGCCCCTTGCGACCATTGCAACACAAGTGTGGCATTTGCGCTACAACAATATGCCTGCTGTGCGGCGGGGTTGTAGTAACTTTGCAGTGCTGAAATATCGAAAATGAAGCATCAATACTTAAACATTATTTAAATAATCGATTTTTATCACTGACAAAACAATCAATCCACATTAATAATTTAACTCATCAAGTATGAACAAAGGTTTATTAAGAGCGGCACTTCTCTCTGTGGTGTGCGCTTCAATGCCGGCGGCGATGACATCGTGCAAGGATTATGACGATGACATCAACAACCTGCAGTCCCAGATTGACGCACTCCGTGTCGATGTGGACAAACTTGTAGGTCTCATTGAGAGCGGCAAAGTAATCACCGACGTGAAGACCACAAGCAATGGTGTGGTGTTCACCCTCAGCGACGGCAAGGATTACACCATTACCAACGGCAAGGACGGCGCTAACGGCACCAATGGCACTGCATGGACTATCGGTACCGACGGCTACTGGTATAAAGACGGCGCCAAGACCGATTACCGCGCTATCGGCGAGCAGGGCGCAGTGGGTCCCCAGGGTCCCAAAGGCGACAAGGGCGAAACCGGTGCTACAGGTGCTACAGGCGCCCAGGGTCCTGCCGGAGCAACCGGCCCCCAGGGTCCCCAGGGTCCTGCCGGCAACGACGGCCAGAACGGCGAATACTACGTGCCCAATGCCGAGACCGGTTACTTCGACATCTACCGCGACGGCAAGAAAATCGGTACTTCCGACATCATGTGGCGCGCAACTGCCGAGGACGGCAGCGTGACAGCAGCCTTCACCGGCAACAAGCTCACTCTCGCGTGGAAGAACGAGAAGGGTGAGGTGCAGACCGTAGAGGTGCAGTCGGGTGCCCAGATCGGCACTATCGCGTTCATCCCCTCGGTGCTCTCGGGTATCGGCGGCTATGCAACAACCGACCAGCCTTTCTACTACATCAACAGCTACCTGAGCGAAAGCAAGTACAACACTTCGACCAAGGAATTTATTCCTCAGACCGAGTGGAACAAGTCGAGCATCGTAGCTCTTGAATACCGCGTAAGCCCCGAAAACGCTTACATCGCCACCGGCGAGAAGAGCGCCGCCATGGCAGCCTTCCTCGGCCGCGAGGTTACATCGCGCGCTTATGCCGAAGGTGACATCTACAACAACTGCGTGATGGGTGTGAACTCGTTCGACCCGACTACTGCCAACGGCACCGGCCTTCTGCCTGTAACAGCTTTCTACAACAAGCTCTACAAGTCGAAGACTCAGGACGATATCGTGGCTTTCCGCCTCATCAACGGCCAGTCGACCTTCACTTCGGATTACATCGCCCCCGATGCCAAGGCTATCACTCCCGTGATTGTCAACCCGAAGGATAACGCCCGCGTTTACGCAGCCCGTACGAAGGCTATCGTAAGCAACGGCGAGACCGACGCTTTCGTCAAGGAGTTCATGCCTCTCACCGCAAACTATGACATCCCCCTTAATTATAAGGAGTCGATCAACCTTCTCGACTATGTAGCCCTCTACAGCACCGCCCTCAAGGAGTATCTTGGTGAGGATAGCAAAATCAAGTTCGAGGACATCACCTACAAATTCTCGATGCCCAAAGAATACAACGCCACCGACACCCAGAAGACCAACCAGCAGTGGTTTGCCACCGCTCCCGAAGGCGAGGCAGGCACAATCTCGGTGAACAGCACCAACGTTCCCGACCTCACTCCTGCAATCGACCGCACCCCCGTTTACCGCGTTGACGCCTTCATGGCCGACAACATGGGCAACGGCACTCAGCTTGTAGCTTCGGCTTACATCAAGGTGAAGATTGTGCGCGAGACACCCAAACCTCAGGAGCCCGCCGATGACATCGAAAATGTTATCACCAACACCGTGCCTCAGATTGACTACCACAAGCTCACCGCAAGCCAGACCAAGGTTGCCGAAATGAGCTGGCAGGATGTGAACAACAAGATCTACGGCGCCGCAGGCCTCACAGCCCTCACCTTCTGGAACAACTACGGCGGCACCAGCGACAACTACACCGTAGAAATCAGCAGCTGGAAGAACGGCAAGGAAGTTCTCATCAACAAGGACAACACCACCGCTACAGCAGGCACCACCTTCACCCTTGCACAGGACGGTCTCTTCTGCAACATCAAGCTCGACAAGGCTGCTACCCAGACCTCTAACATCCGCTTCGACGTGAACAACAAGGTTCACACCGAAAACTACTACGATGCCTTCGACATCACCGTAAACGGCCAGACCGTGAAAGCTGCGAAGTACACCGTGAAGATCACTATCCCCGTTGACAAGTCGTACTCGACCACCCGCGGCGACATCATCCTCACCCAGGACTTCTATGTATACGAAATCTGCCCCGAATACGCATACAACCCGCTGTACTACAACAAGGACCTCCAGGCTCTTGAAGTAATCGGCCGCGTGGTAGGCACCGGCGCAACCGCCAAGTGGGAGATGAGCGCCAACATCGGCCAGCTCTTCGAAAACCAGGGCACAACCGCCGCTCCTGTTGAAATCTTCAGCTACTTCAACAAGGGTAACAACGCCACCGCAATCACCTTCACCAAGCTCTCGCCTGCCAACACCGAGGTAACTTTCAGCAACAACACTATCGCTCTTGCCAAGGCTATCAAGGATCAGGTAACCGCTACAATGAAGTACACCCTCACCCTCCAGAACGGTGAGACCTGCGAGAAAGAATTCAAGGTTGTATTCACCAACCCCTTCACCTCGCAGCAGCTCAAGGGTGTAAGCTTCAACGGCAACACTATCGGCCTCACCCAGGTTGAAACCGCCGACCAGGTTAAGGTAATCGACACCAACAACGACGCAATCTACGCATGGTCTACCACTGCCAAGGATCTCGCCCTCTCGCAGCTCGCCAAGGACGGTTACAAGCTCAAAGAAAGCGACGTGACTGTAACCTACGCCTTCCTCGAAGACGCAGCTTACAAGACCTTCAAGACCAACATGGACCCCGCTTCCACCCTCTCTGTCAACGGCGAAGGCCAGATCTCGTACGACAACAAGGGCGGTGCCAAGCTCCAGGATCCCTACACTCTCACCGTTATCGCTTCTGTGAAGTTCGGCAACGTGTCGATTGTAGACTGCAAGATTCCCGTACTCGTTAGAACTACCGCAGAGTAACAATCACTGAATTACCGGTATGATTGATGCAACACGAAAAGTGATATAGACTCAATCTCGCGGAGCGGCTGTGATGTGAATCACAGCCGCTCTTTTTCTTTTATGAACCAAAATAGCGGGGCCGATGTTATATATGAGTAACACAACTAAACGTTTCTGACTATGGCACACATGCTCAAACATCTCATGCAGCGCTATTTCGAGATTACATCGCATCTCTACGAATAAGCCGCCGCTCTACTCTCTCTCCGACAACAACACACAGTAATAACCCCTACCGCCCGCAAAGTTGCGAGCGTTTTTTTGTGCCTTTTTGGCTTGATTGTTGGCCTATACCACTAAAATATTAGCCCAAGAGTTGAGGATACTTGCCAAAACCAACCCTTATATCTAACTTTGCGGCTCGATAAACCGATTACTATTACATAAAAAGATTATTCTACATCTATTATCCGTTTCAAGTCCATTATGGTATTTGCACATCCTCGCCGGCGCCTTGCCGCGGCTCTGCTTCTTGCGGCCGCCGTCTGCCCCGGCATCCAAGCCGACGAGATACCCTCGCTAAGCCTTGAGGAATGCCTCAGGATAGCGCTCAACGAGAATCCTACAGTTAAGGTCGCCGATATGGAGGTGACCCGCGTCGACTACTCCAAGAAAGAGACTATCGGGCAGCTGCTGCCTACGATTGATTTTGGCGCCAACTACAACCGCATGGTGGCCAAGCAGGTGATGTATATGAACATGGATGACTTCGGCGGCTTCGGCGGCGGCGAAGGCACCACTCCCGGCGGAGCCGGCGACGCCGAGGCAGCCTCGCGCGCATCATCGAACAAGGATTCGGGGCTCAAAGTGGGTCTCGACAACTCTTACTCGCTCGGCTTCAACGCCACTTTGCCTCTGATAGCTCCGCAGCTGTGGAAGAGCATAGGTGTGAGCGACAGCCAGATTCTCCGCAGCGTGGAGGCAGCGCGTCAGAGCCGTCAGAACCTCGTAAACCAGGTAAAGAGCGCCTACTATACCCTGCTTCTTGCCGAGGATTCGCGCCGCGTGATTCAGGAGAGCTACGACATGGCTGCCCTCACGCACGACATCTACTCCAAGCAGTACGCCGCCGGTGCGGCCTCGGACTACGATGTGCTGCGCACTTCGGTAGCCATGAAGAACATCGAGCCCGAGCTCTTGCAGGCCGACATCGCCATAAAGCAGGCATTGCTGCAGCTGCAGATTCTGATGGGCGTAGATGCCACGTTCGGCTTCACTGCCTCGGCACGCCTCGCCGACTACGAGGAGAGCATGTACGAGGAAACCATTGCCAACATCAACCCCGACTACAGCGGTAACGCCGACCTGCGCCTGCTCGACCTCGACGCCAAGATGCTCGACCAGACCCTCAAGATACAGAAACTTTCGTTCGCCCCCACTCTGGCCTTCGTAGCCAACTACAACTGGACGTCGATGAGCAACGGCTCGCCCTTCAAGAATTTCCGCTGGAACCCCTACTCTACCGTGGGTCTCTCGCTGTCGTTCCCCATTTTCCAGGGCGGACAGCGCTACAGCCGCGTTAAGCAGGCCGCTATCCAGGCCGAGGAGATACGCCTCCAGCGCGAGAACCTTGAGCGCAGCGTGGCCATGCAGGTGACCTTGGCTGTAGACAATATCAAAATCAACGTGAAGCAGATAGCATCGTGCAGCGAGAGCGTGCGCCAGGCCGACCGCGCGCACACTATCATGGAGAAGAGTTTCGGCATTGGTGCAGCAAGCTACCTCGACCTGCGCGACTCCGAGCTTGCCCTCACCCGCGCACGCCTGGCCTACTATCAGGCTATCTACAACTATCTTGTGGCCAACAGCGAGCTTGAACTGCTCTTAGGCAATGCACCTATCGAAAAATATACTACGAAATAACACCACATCACAGCGATGAAAACCGCATATCATTTTATAGCAATGGCCGCCCTGCTCACCGCCTGCGGCCCTAAGGAACAGACGGCAGAAACAGTAGAGGAACTCCCGATAGTGACCGTGGGGGTGGCCTCGCGAACCGAAGTGCCGCAGAAGCGCAGCTACACCGCCAATGTAGAGGCCGACAACCTCAACAACATCTCTCCGGCAACCCCTAACCGCATCAAGCGCATCCATGCCGAGGTAGGCGACCACGTGCGTGCCGGTCAGGAGCTCGTGATTCTCGACAGCTCGAACATCGACCAGCTGCGCATCAACATGGAGCAGATAGAGCGTGAGTACAAGCGCGCCGTGCAGCTCCTCGAAATAGGCGCGGGCACACAGCAGGCCGTCGACCAGCTCAAGGCTCAGCTCGACGCCGCCCGCTCGCAGTATGCCAACGTGCTGGAGAACACCGTGCTGCGCTCACCGATAAACGGTGTGGTGACTGCCCGCAACTACGACCCCGGCGACATGACCGGCAACCTGCCCGTGCTCACCGTGGGTCAGCTTGCGCCTATTGTGAAGGTTATAATAAACATCAGCGAGAACGACCTCTCGACCGTAAGTCAGGGCATGCCTGTGGAGGTGACTTTCGACGCTTTCCCCGACCGGACTTTCTCGGGCAAGGTGCAGCGCATATACCCCACCGTCGACACCGCCACCCGCACTTTTGCCGTCGAGGTCCAGATTGCCAACGGCAAGGAAGAAATCAAGCCGGGTATGTTTGCCCGGGTGGCTATCGACCTGGGCGCACAGCAGAACGTTGTTGTGCCTGACCGCGCCGTGGTGAAACAGACAGGCTCGGGCAACAAGTATGTGTATGTTCTCAACGGCAATCGTGTGAGCTACAAGCACGTAGAGCTCGGCCAGCGCCTTGGCGACTCCTACGAGCTTCTGTCGGGCATAGAGGACGGCGATACCGTGGTGATTACCGGCCAGACCCGCCTTGCCGACGGCGTTGAAGTGGAAGTGATTGAAAACTAAGTAATAACTCCAAACTGATATATAATGAGTCTCTACGGCAGCGCGGTAAAACGCCCTATCATGACCACCCTGTGCTTTGTGGCGGTGGTTATCTTGGGCCTTTTCTCGCTCAATAAACTACCTATCGACCTCTACCCGGATATCGAGACCAACACCATTATGGTGATGACCACGTACACGGGCGCGAGCGCGCAGGATATAGAACAGAATGTGACACGCCCGCTCGAGAACGTGCTCAACTCTGTCAACGACCTGAAACACATCACATCGAAGTCGCGCGAGAATATCTCGGTGATAACACTCGAATTTGAGTACGGCGAGGATATCGACGTGCTCACCAACGACGTGCGCGACAAACTCGACATGGTGTCGTCGATGCTCCCCGACGACGCCGAGAACCCGATTATCTTCAAGTTCTCTACCGACATGATTCCTATCCTGCTTCTGTCGGTAAACGCCTCGGAGAGTATGCCCGGCCTCTACAAGATTCTCGATGAGGCCGTTGCCAACCCTCTGGCTCGCATCAACGGTGTGGGTTCGGTGTCGATTTCGGGTGCGCCCAAGCGTGAGATACACGTTTATGTTGACCCCAACCGCCTTGAGGCATACAACCTTACCGTAGAGCAGATTGCCTCTATAGTGGCGGCAGAGAACCGCAATATTCCCGGCGGCTCGTTCGACATCGGCTCCGACACCTACTCACTGCGTGTGCAGGGCGAGTTCACGTCGTCGGACCAGCTTGCCGACATCGTTGTCGGCACTGCCGAGAACCGCACAATTTACCTGCGCGACGTTGCCCGCATCGACGACTCGCTCGAAGAGCGCACCCAGGAGACTTTCAACAACGGTGTGCAGGGTGCCATGATTGTGATACAGAAGCAGTCGGGTGCCAACTCGGTGCAGATTTCCGACAAGGTGCTCGAGATGCTGCCCTCGCTGCAGAAGCGTCTGCCCTCCGATGTCAAGCTCGGCATTATCGTGGACACGTCCGACAATATCCGCAACACTATCGACTCTCTGGTAGAGACGGTGCTCTACGCCCTTCTCTTCGTTATAATCGTGGTGTTCTTCTTCCTTGGCCGCTGGCGCGCCACGCTCATCATCACTATCACGATACCTATCTCGCTCATCGCCTCCTTCATCTACCTCTTCGCCACGGGTAACACGCTGAACATCGTGTCGCTGTCGGCGCTCTCCATTTCAATCGGTATGGTGGTTGACGATGCCATTGTGGTGCTCGAGAACGTGACCACGCACATAGAGCGCGGCTCCGACCCGAAACAGGCGGCAGTACACGGCACAAACGAGGTGGCCGTATCGGTAATAGCCTCTACCCTGACTCTTATAGCGGTATTCTTCCCTCTCACCCTCGTCACGGGCATGACGGGCGTGCTCTTCCGTCAGCTTGGCTGGATGGTGACTATCATGATGATAATCTCCACTATCTGCGCCCTCTCGCTCACGCCTATGCTTTGCTCGCTGCTACTGCGCCGCGTAAACCACCACGGACGCCTCTACACGCTGCTTTTCACCCCCATTAACCGCGGCCTCGATGCTTTCGACCGCGGCTACGGACGCCTGCTGCACTGGGTAGTAAGCCACAAGCTCATCACTTTCGTAGTATGTATGGCCACTTTTGTGGGTTCGCTCTTCCTCATGAAGCAGGTGGGCACCGAGTTCTTCCCCACCGCCGACGACGGCCGCATGCGTGTGAGCCTTGAGATGCCTATAGGCACGCGCGTCGAGCTCTCGAAAGAAAGCACACGCCGCCTCTCCGAGCTGTGGAAAGAGAAATATCCCGAAATCAAGATTTTGAACTACACCACCGGCACGGCATCGAGCGACAACACCTTCGCGTCGCTCAGCGACAACGGCCCGCACATCATTTCGATGAACATCACCCTCTCTGACCCCGGCGACCGCGAGCGCACCGTGACCGAAATCGCAGCCCTTATGCGCGAGGACCTCAAGCAGTTCCCCGAGTTCAAGAAAGCCCAGGTATCGGTAGGCGGTATGGGCGGCAGCATGGGCGGCCAGGCAACCATCGACTACGAAATCTACGGCTACGACTTTGCCGAGACCGACTCTGTGGCACGCATGCTCAGCAACGAGCTGCGCCGCATACCCGGCACTGCCGACGTGATAATATCGCGCGCCGACTACCAACCCGAGTATCAGGTTGACTTCGACCGCGAGAAGCTTGCCATCTACGGTCTCAACCTCTCGACAGCTGCCACCTATCTGCGCAACCGCATCAACGGCTCGCTTGCCTCGCAGTTCCGCGAAGACGGTGAGGAATACGACATCAAGGTGATGTATGCCCCCGAAAACCGCACCTCGCTTGCCGACATCGAGAACATACTCATCTACAACAACGCCGGCAAGGCAGTGCGCGTGCGCGACGTGGGCACCGTGGTTGAGCGCTTCACCCCGCCTACTATCGAGCGAAAGGACCGCGAGCGCATCGTGACGGTATCTACCGTGGTGCAGGATGTGCCCATGAGCCAGGTTGTTGAGGCCTCGCAGAAAGCCATCGACAACATGGAGATACCCCAGGGCATAAACATCGAGCTCGCAGGCTCGTACGAAGACCAACAGGACTCGTTCCGCGACCTCCTCACTCTCGCGGTGCTTATCATAATACTTGTGTACATTGTTATGGCGGCACAGTTCGAGAGCTATACCTACCCCGGCATTATCATGACCTCGCTGCTCTTCGCCTTCTCGGGCGTGTTCATCATACTGTGGCTCACAGGGCACACGCTTAATGTGATGAGTATGATCGGTGCCATTATGCTTATCGGTATCGTGGTGAAGAACGGTATCGTGCTCATCGACTACATATCGCTCAACCGCGAGCGAGGGATGTCGATACGCCGCGCCGTTATCGACGGCGGCGAGTCGCGTCTGCGCCCCGTGGTCATGACGACCCTCACCACTATCTTAGGCATGGTGCCTATGGCAGTGGGCAGCGGCCAGGGTGCCGAGATGTGGCGACCCATGGGTACGGCGGTTATCGGTGGCCTCACCTTCTCTACAATCCTCACCCTGCTCTTCGTGCCGGTGCTCTACTGTGTGTTTGCATCGCGCGGAATCAAGAACCAACGCCGCAAGCACGCACGTATGCTTGCAGCAGCTAAAAGCAATGTAAAGTAATATGAAATCGATATTCATAGCCTTCGACCAGGCTCACTACGAACGTATAGTAGAAATGCTCGAGCGCTGCAACTGCCGCGGCTTCACGGCGTGGCACGAGGTGACAGGGCGCGGCAGCGTCGACGGCGAGCCCCACTACGGCTCGCACGCATGGCCCTCGATGGCCTCGGCAATAATAACCGTGGTTGAGGACCACCGCGTGGATACGGTGCTCGCGCGCCTGCGCAGCTTCAACGACGAGCGCCCCAAGCTCGGCCTCCGCGCCTTTGTGTGGAACGTGGAGCAGACTATCTGAAACGACTCCCGGCAAGAGCGGCTTAACATATATTATTGAGCCGCGCAGCTTTTTCTGAGATAAAAATCGTAAATTTGCCCAAATTTTTACCCATGACGGCAAATTTACGATTTTTCTTACTGGCACTCCTCATAGCTGCAGGCGCAGGCCGGAGCGTGGCGCAGGTTAACACCGACCAGGTGATGCGCATCGGTCAAAACGCCCTCTACTTCGAGGATTACATGCTCTCCATACAATATTTCAACCAGGCAATCCAGGCAAAACCCTATCTTGCCCAGCCTTACTTCCTGCGCTCCATAGCCAAGCTCAACCTCGAGGACTACCGCGGCGCCGAAGAAGACGCCTCCAAGGCTCTCGAACTCAACCCCTTCCTCTCCGATGCCTGGGAGGTGCGAGGCGTTGCGCGGCAGAACCAGGGGCGTAACCGTGCCGCCGTGGCCGACTACGACGAGGCTCTTAAACTGCTGCCACGCAACCGCTCGCTGATGTTCAACAAGGCACTCGCCCTCAACGACATACACGACTACGACGGCGCTGCCGCGACTTTTGCCGAAATCATACGCTACTACCCCGGCTTTGCCAACGCCTATCTGGGCCGTGCGCGCACATCAATGGCTCTCAACGACACTGCAAGCGCAATCGCCGACATCGACAAGGCCCTGGCAATGAACCCTAACACGCTCAACGGCTACATTATGCGCGCCGACATAGCCATAAACACCAAGGGCGACTACAAGCAGGCGCTCGCCGACATCGACAAGGCTATAAAACTCCAGCCACGTATGGCAGGCCTCTATATCAACCGCGCTTTCCTACGCTATAAACTTGACTCCTACAGCGGCGCCATGGCCGACTACGACTATGCCTTGACGCTCGACCCTCTGAACTCGGTGGCGCTCTTCAACCGCGCCCTGCTGCTCTCTGAGGTGAACGCCAACGACCTCGCCCTCGAAGACTTCAACCGCGTGCTCCGCCTCGACCCCGACGATTACCGCGCCCTGTATAACCGCGCCCTGATACACCGTGCAAAGGGCAACTACGATGCCGCTGCCGCCGACATCACACGCGTGGCCGAGCATTACCCCGACTTCCCCGGAGCCTTCTACCTGCGCGGCGCCATATACCGCGACCAGGGCAAGCTCGCCAAGGCCGAGGCAGACTTCAAGAAAGGTGAGGCGCTCGCCAAGGCACTCACGCCCGAGGTTGCCGAGAAATATAACCGAGAGATTGCAGCATCGCAGCCCGATATGGAGGGCGGAGGCGAAAGCCCGTCGGGAACACCTGCCACCGACAATGTGCCGCAGGCTTCGGAAGTCGAGGTATCGCGCCGCTTCGCCCAGCTCCTCACCGTAGACGACAACGCCGACTTCCGCGAGGAATACAATAACACGGCTATCCGAGGCCGCATCCAGGACCGCAACCTCAATGTGGAGACGGAGCCTATGATGATGCTTTCGTTCTACTCTTCGCCCACCGAGCTGCGCCGCAACACCTATTACATACGCGAGGTCGACGACCTCAACGCCACACGCATGCTGCGCTTCGCGCTTGTTGTTACCAACAAGGTGCCCACGCTCGACGAGAGCACCGTGGCGCGGCACTTCCAGTCGATAGAGTATTACAACTCTTACCTCGCCACCCACCCCGGGCGCCCTGTCGATTTCATAGGCCGAGCCCTCGACTTCCTCACGGTGCGCGACTACGCCAATGCCGAGAAAGATGCCGACCGCGCCATAGAGCTTACCCCCGACCTTGCTCTCGCCTACCTTGTGCGCGCGCAGGCACGCTACGGGTCGTATCTGCTCGGAGCCGACGCAGCCAATACCAACGGCAACAAGCCCGACGCCCTCGCCCGGGCGTCGTTCAACGCCAAGGCTATGGCCGACATCATAGCCGACTACGACCGTGTGCTCGAACTCTCGCCCCACATGGCAGTGGCATGGTTCAACAAAGGCACGCTCCTGCTCGAAAGCGAGGACTACAACGGCGCCTCGCAAGCTTTCACCCGCGCCATAGAACTCAAACCCGACTTCGGCGAGGCATACTACAACCGCGGCTACATAGCCCTCCGCGCCGGTCGCCAGGCCGAAGGCGTGGCCGACCTCGGCAAAGCCGGAGAGCTGGGCATAGTCCCCGCCTACAACCTAATCAAGAGAATGTCAAGGTAAATTGGAGGATAGGCCTCCGGCCTGCTTGTTGGAGGGTAAGCCTCCGGCTTGCCATTATTGAAAGATACGCCTCCGGCCTGCCAAAAAATACCATAAACACAGTCAAGGGGGCCACGCCAACCGGCGCAGCCCCCTTGGGTATAGTGTGGAAATTAATCCTTATTCAGCAACGTTGAAGATTACGATACGGTTCCAGTTGTTGACGTCGTAAGGCTGAACGTCGGAGCCCTGGGCGGAGATAGAGAGGCGGTCGGGGTTGATGCCGTATTTGTTTACGAGAGCATCGCTGACGGCCTGGGCGCGGCGCTGAGAGAGGCCCATGTTGTAGCTCGAGGTGCCGGTGTCTTTATCGGCGTAGCCTACGATAGCGACAGTCTGCTCGGGATTTTCTTTCATCCACTGAGCGATGTTGAATACGTTGACCATTTCGATGTCGGTGATCTTGGCTGAGTTGAGGCCGAAGCGAACGGTTGCCATGAGAGGAGCGGCTTCAACTACAGTAGCTTCTGCTTCTACCACTTCGGGGCAGGGGAGCTGAGCTTCTGCGGCAGCGAGGGCGGCGGCAGTGGTAGCGAGAGCACCGCGGAGGTCGTTGACCTGACCGTTGAGGTTATTGATGTATCCGAGGTAGTCGCAGGGGTTGTACTGCTGGTAGTCGCGGCCACCGAAAGTTACAGCGAAGCCACCGTTAACGGTAACGTTGATGTCGACGGGACGGCCGTAGGCGATGTTGTTGAAGTTTTCGCCATAGAATCCGGCACGAGCTTCAGCGAAGAAGTCGACGTACTTGCAGAGGCGGAAGCGGAGCTGAAGACCTCCTGATACGGGGAGTGCCCAAGTATTGTGTTTGGGGCCGTTTTTGCCCATGATTTCTCCTGCGGGTTCATAGTCCCAGCCATACATACCGCCGAGGCCGATGAAGGGGATAATCGAGAATACGCGGTGGCTGTTGACACCTCCAAGGGAGTTGAACATATCCCACATGAAGTCGACGTTGGCATTTACGTATTTGAAGCGTTTCATGCCTTTGTCTTCAAAGTGGAGCGAGCCGCCGTTGAAAGAGAGACGCCAACCCATATAGGGCGAGAACCATTTGCCGAAGCCGAGGTTGTAGTTTGCTGTGAAGTGGCTTTCGCGGTCACCGGCCTTGTTTGTGCCGTCGACGAAAGGAACAGCGACGCCTGCGCCGAACTGGATGAACCAGTTATTGGACTTATCGACGTAGTAATGTGTCTTGCAGGGCACTTCGGTGAGTACTGCGGTCTCTTCGACTACTACAGTTTCTTCCTGAGCATTTGCCTGAAATGCGGGCACGAGGAGTGCGCAGCAAGCAGCAGTGGTGAATAAGGATTTCGTTTTCATACTTGAAGGGGTAGTTTTGTTAGACTTTGAATTTGCTGAATATTGAAGTTTTTTGTGGGACCGGCGGCGGGTGAATCGTGTTAAGCCCGGCGTCGTTTTGTCCCGGTTTGATTTTAAAACACGATGTTTTTAATCTTTGTTCAGTTTTGAGTTAAAAAAAGTCGCAAAAAAAGCAATAAAGCAAATAAAAAAGCCTGCCGGGCGGGGGCAGGCTTGATGTCATAATGCTATGATTCAGATTATTACCATATATTGAATCGGAAGCCGAAAACTGCTTCGCCGCTGAGCACGCCTCCGGCATAAGTTGTGTTGCGGTCGTTGACTATGGCGACGTCGAATTTGCCCACGGCGCCGAAGAACCAGCGTCCGCTGTTCCAAACGACAGAGAGTTTGAGGCGGTTGTACATCGAGAACGACACTTTTTCGTCGACCGACTGCACATATCCCTTGCGCACGCCTATAATCGGCGATTCGCTGACGCCGAACACCCATTTGGGGGCGAAAACCCAGTTGTAGCCGTACCCGACCCTGATGGCGTAGTTGTGGGTGTCTACGCGGTAGTGATCATCGGGCCAATAGGTCGGGAGCTGCGCTTTGAGTTCATCGGGAAGCTTTGAGAAGTCGAAGTCGAGATTCTGTGTGTAGATCGAGAATCCGGTGTAGAACGAGCCGTGGCTGCGTTTCTGAATACGGCTGAAGTTGAAAGAGGCGGCCTCCGAGTATTGCTTATGGGTGAAGAAGTAGTATGCGTCGATTCCCCATGTAGTGTTGTTGATGCCGTCGAAGGGAATATCGAGCTTGTTATGGCGGTCGCCGAAGCGCTTGATTGTAGTTCCTACGTCGTTTTTAATCATATATGCCTCGGCAGCGAAGAGCATGCAGTTGAAGCCGAAGCGAAGGCGCTGTCGCGAGCGGTCGACACCCGTGAAGAGCTTGCTGAGGTTTACGTCGTAGCCTGCCGATACGGCGAGGTATGTGAGGTATACGCCGACCGAAGTCGAGGGGTCGCTGCGCATGAATATGTTCTTGTTCTCGGGGAGGAGGAAGTTATATCCGTCGAGCCAGCTGTCGGTGGTGAGCTTGGCGCTGAACTTATAGGGAGTTGCCTGCACGTATGTGGTGTCGTAGCCGTTGAAGAATTTATCGCCCCAGCGGTAGGTGTTGACCACAAAGCGCGGAAACTTGCCCATTGCCGCGATAGAATCGAGGTTGAAAGAGAAAGCGTGAGCCGCTGTAGACGATGCGATGACAGCTGAAAGTAGTATTAAGAACAGTCGCAGACGTTTCATGTGTAGTTTGAGAGTGCAAAATTACTAAAAATAATAATTCGGCGAGGTACTGTTGCCTTTTTTCCCACAAACGGTGCATTATCGGCTTATATTTTTTTGTAATTTTGCAGAGCCATGAACCGACTTATCACCACCCTCTGCCTTATACTCATAGCCTGCTCTGCTGCCCGGAGCACATCAAGTGAGGTAACTTTCGACACGCTGCTCACGCGCCTCGACGAGGTTATATCGCACCGTGCCGAATATGCCGCCGCCAAAGAAGACAAACTCGCCACCCTCAGGCAAAGCCTTGCCACGGCGCCCACCGACTCGGCACGCTTCGAGAATCTGGGGCAACTCATCGACGAATACACCCCCTATAACACCGACTCTGCTCTTGTAATGTGCCTGCGCCGGCAGGAGCTGGCCCTGCAGATGAACGAGCCCGACAAGATTGCCAACGCCAGGATGAACACTGCCAAGATTCTTGCAGCCACGGGGATGTACAAAGAGGCTGTGGAGATAATGGATACGGTGAATCCGGCCGATGTTCCCGACTATCTGCGGCCTTTCTATTTCCATATCCTCCGCACGGTTTACGGGCACCTATCGGACTTTTCGGTGGACGCCAACATGCGAAGCCACTATGCCAAGCTCACCGACCACTTCCGCGACTCCCTTCTTAAAGTGAACGACCCCGGCACACTCACCTACTCGCTCATAAAGGCCGACAAACTCAACTCCATGGGCAACTATGCCGAGGCTCTGGCCACGATGCAGAGCTTTATGGAGGGGCACGAGCTCACCGAGCACGAGCGCGCTATCTGCGCCTGGACGCTCTCGGAGTCGTATGCAAACCTCGGCGACATCTCTCGGCAGAAAGAGCAGCTTGCCCTCTCGGCAATCTCCGATATGAAAGCTGCCGTGCGCGAGTATGTGTCGCTGCGCCAGCTCGCCCTCATACTCCACAGCGAGGGCGACCTCGCGCGCGCGTACAAATATATGAACATCTGCGTTGACGACGCCACCAAGAGCAACGCTCGCCTGCGCATCTTCGAGCTTATCGACAACTACCCCCTCATCAACGGCATATATATCGACACCATAAAGGGGCAGCGTCGCACGTTGCTGTGGCTCTTAGGGGCTATAACGGTGCTGGCCGTTGTACTCCTCGCCCTGCTCAAGCGCATGCGCAAGCAGATGCGGCAGATTGCCGACTCGCGGCGGCTCATCGGCGAGTCGAACGACCGCCTCAATGCCTTGAACATAGAGCTGCTCAACTCCAACAACGAGCTTCAGGAGGCCAACCGCGCCATAGCCGAGAACTCGAGGCTTAAAAACGCCTACCTCGGACGCTATATGGACCAGTGCCTGGGCTATATCGACAAGCTCGACACCTTCCGCCGCAGCCTTGCCAAACTCGATGCCGCTGGCAAGCATGAGGAGGTGCGCCGGGCAATAAAGACTTCTACAACCACCGACAGCGAGTACAAGGCTTTTTACGAGAATTTCGACCAGACATTCCTCGGGCTCTTCCCCTCGTTTGTCGAAGATTTCAATGCTCTCCTCCAACCCGGCGAGGCCATACTCCCCAAGAAAGAAGGCGCGCTTACACCCGAGCTGCGGGTGTTCGCTCTCATCCGCCTCGGCATAGGCGACAGCGACAAGATCGCCAAGTTTCTGCGCTACTCCATAACCACCATCTACAACTACCGCACCAAGGTTCGCAACAAGGCCGCCGGCGACCGTAACAAGCTCGAAAACGAGCTCATGAAGATAGGCCGAGGCACTCCCACACGCTGAAAACAGCACACCGAACCACTACTTTAACAATAAGGATTCTCGCGAATACCGACGTTGACTATCTGCTGTTTACGTTTTAACACCGCGTTAAAACCACTACTTTTTAACTCTATGCCGTTGCATAAAATAATGCGCGTCGATAATTTTGCACTTGCAAACAGATGCAAACCTTAAATATCAACCATATGAACAAGTGCAAAAAACTCTATGGAGTGTTACTCCTGATGCTTACACTGGCGCTGGGCATACTGCCTGCGACAGCGGCGCAACTGAGCGTTTCGGGCACAGTGACCGACACGAGCGGCGAACCCCTGATAGGCGTCAGCGTAGCGGTCAAGGGCGCCAAAGGCGGAACTACCACCGACCTCGACGGTAATTTCACTATTAATGTAGATGCCAACGCCACACTTCAAATTTCTTATGTAGGCTATGTGCCGCAGGACGTGCCCGTAAAAGGGCGCACCAAACTCGAGATTGTTCTTGAAGAGAACAACGAGGTGCTCAACGAAGTTGTAGTAATCGGCTACGGCACAATGGATAAGAAAGAGCTCACCTCTGCAATATCGCACGTGGGCGAGAAAGACTTCCTCTCGGTGAGCTCGCTCGACCCCTCGATGATGATTCAGGGCAAGGTGCCCGGCGTATCGATTACGAACACCGGCGCGGGCGACCCCAACAACCAGGCGAGCATACAGATACGCGGTGTATCGTCGCGTGCGGCAGGCCTCGGCCCGCTGATTGTAATCGACGGCGTACCCGGCGGCAACCTCACCAACCTCAACCCCAACGACATAGCTTCGTTCGACGTGCTTAAAGACGGTGCCGCATCGGCTATCTACGGTACGCGCGGCTCCAACGGCGTTATCCTCGTGACCACCAAGAAAGGCACCAAAGACGGCTCCATCCACACCACTTATACAGGTACAGTTGCGTGGGATGTTGTAAACCGCGAACTCAATATGATGAACGCCGCCGACTACCGCGAGGTGCGTCTCGGCTGGGGCGACCGCGGTGTAGACCTCGGCGGCAATGTCGACTGGTTCGACGCCGTGACCCGCACGGGCTTCACCACCCAGCACACCCTCTCGCTCAGCGGCGGCAACGAGCGCAGCAACTACCGTGTGAGCGCCGACTACCGCAATGCCAACGGTATCGACCTGCGCTCCAACCGCGAGGAGTATGGCGCACGCGCAGCTGTGATGCACACCACCAAGGGTGGTCTCTTCACAGCGTCGCTCAACGTTGCACCGCGCATCATCTACCGCGACAATGCCGACTGGGGCGTGTTCCGCAACGCTATCGAGGCCAACCCCACCACCCCTCTCATGGACCCCGAAAACCCCGGCCGCTACTATAACTTCCAGGGTCAGGTAGTAGGCAGCAACCCCGTGGAGCTCATGAAGCTTGAGAAGAACCACGCCGACACCAAGCTCCTCGACTGGGATGCCACCCTCAAGCTCAACCTCCTGCCTCTGCTGGCCAAGGACGGCGACAGCCCCCACACTCTGAACACGCAGATAATGTTTGCCGACCACCAGTACACCAACGATAACTCGTGGTTCCGCCCCTCGACAAGCACCCTTGCCATAAACTCGGGCTACGACGGCGAGGCAAGCCGCTCCTACGACAGCGAGCGCCAGTATGTGCTCGAATGGCTCGCCAACTACTCGGCACGCATCAAGAAACACAATATCAAGGCCATGGTGGGCTACTCCTACCAGTACTCGCAGTACTCGGGCTTCAACGCCTCTAACAAAGACTTCCCCAACGACGGTCTCGGCTCCGACAACCTCGGCTCGGGCGAACTTGCCAAAGAAGAGGGCGAAGTGCTCATGGGCAGCTACCGCAACGACTCCAAGCTCATCTCTTTCTTCGGTCGCGTAAGCTACGATTTCGCAGGCAAATACCTCGTTACGGCTTCGCTGCGCCACGAAGGCTCGTCGAAGTTCGGCGCCGACCACAAGTGGGGTAACTTCCCCGCCGTATCGGCAGGCTGGCGTATTTCGGAAGAAGATTTCATGAAAGACATCAGCTGGATCAACGACCTCAAAATCCGCGGTGACTACGGCGAAACCGGCAACCAGGACTTCGGCAGCTACCTCTCTATCAACACCATGGGCGGCTATGGTTACTACATGTACAACGGCCGTTACTTCCAGGTATGGGGCCCGGGCAAGAACGTCAACCCCGACCTCCGCTGGGAAAAAGGCAAGAACTGGAACATCGGTATCGACTTCTCGCTCTTCAACAACCGCTTCTACGGCTCTCTCAACTACTTCAACCGCCGCCAGGAGGACCTCTTGGGCAACTACAAGGTATCGGTTCCGCCCTTCCTCTTCGACGAGACTTTCGTGAACGTGGGCACGATGAAGAACACCGGCTTCGAGTTCGACCTCAACTTCAACGCCGTGAGCACCAAAGACTTCGACTACAACTTCTCGGTAATCGGTACCACGATGAGCAACAAGTTCGTCGACTTCAGCAACTCGGAGTACATCGGCCAGGACTTCTACAACGAAGCAGGCACCGAAGACCCCTACCCCTTCTATAACCTGCAGCGCATTGAGAAAGGTCAGCCCATAGGCAACTTCTACATGTGGCGCTACGCCGGCATCACCACCGACGGCGAATGGCTCATCTACGACAAGGACGGCGACATAATCCGCGCCTCTCAGGGCACCGACGAAGACCGCACCGTTGTTGGCAACGGTATGCCCAAGTTCACCCTCTCTACCGGCCATAACTTCCGCTACCGCAACTTCGACCTCGCACTCTTCTTCCGCGGCGCCTTCTGCTACGACATCTTCAACATACACGATTTCTACTACGGCACCCGCAATTTCTCGGGCAACGTGCTCCGCAAAGCCTACGGCAAGAACTTCGACATCAACCCGAACGCCAACCCCGTGGTTTCAGACTACTTCCTGGAGCGCGGCGACTACTTCAAGCTCGACCAGATTACGCTCGGCTACACGCTCAACCTGCCCAAGGCACGCTTCATCGACAAAGTGCGCATCTACGGCACTGTCAAGAACGTGTTCACAATCACCAAGTTCAGCGGCGTAGACCCCGCCTCCTACCAGGTGAACGGTCTTACCCCCGGCGCCCAGGGCTCACGCACCTACTACCCCACCACCCGCCAGTTTATCGTAGGCCTCCAGCTTGATTTCTAACCCCAAACCACGCCAACAATGAAATTCATAAAATATATAGCGGCAGCGGCAGTGGGCACCATGCTTGCCTGCGGCTGCACCAACCTCGACGAAACTCTCTACGACCAGGTTGGCTCGCAAAACTACTATAATACGAAGAACGACGTTATCCGCGCCGTGTTCCGCCCCTTCGAGCACGCCTACTGGAGCATATGCAGCCGCCACGTGCTCAACGAGCTCCCTGCCGACCAGCTCATAACCCCTACCCGCGACGGTTGGTGGGACGACGGTGGCAAATGGCGCCGCCTGCACTACCACCAGTGGAACGTTGAAGACGGCGGCGACGCCCAGACTGAGTGGAACGGCTGCTTCCAGGGCATCATGCAGTGCAACTACGTTATCGAGGACCTCGAAGCTCTCGACCCCGCCAAGTTCGGCTTCTCGCAGGCCGAGTTCGACAACCTTGCCGCCCAGTGCCGCGCCCTGCGCGCATGGTTCTATATCCGTCTGCTCGACGCTTTCCGCAACATACCCCTCGCCGTGAGCTTCAATGATGTGAGCCAGAACACCGAGGGGCAGGTAGAGCCGCGCGTGATATTCGAGTTTATCGAATCGGAACTTAAAGAGTGCATAAGCCTCCTCACCCAGAAAGAGGGTCTCGGCACACAGAGCCAGATCCAGGGCCAGTGGACAAAGGCCGGCGCGGCCGCCCTGCTGGTGCGCCTCTACCTCAACGCCGAGGTATATATAGGTGAAGAGCGCTATGCCGACTGCGCCACCTATGCCCAGGATATTATCGACGGCAAATATGGCAGCTATGCCGTTGCCGACCGCTGGGATGCGGCTTTCGACTGGAATAACAACGAGTGCGACGAAGTAATCTTCGGCTTCCCCGGCGACCAGGGCTATTCGTACTGGCACTACCAGGGCGACACCTACTGGTGGACAGTGCCTGCCCGCGCCCGCTACTACTTCAACGACCGCAAGGCCAAGGCCGGTGACCATAACACCAAGTATGCGGCCTCGCCCAGCTACGACCTCAACGGCCAGCTCTACACCTACGAGCTCGGCATGCCGGTGCAGAACTTCCGCAAGTATGAAGGCGACGAGCGCATGAAGCTCTACCGCAACCTGGGCAACAGCACCCGCGAGGGTATGTTTATCTTCGGCTATCTCGAGTATGTCGACGAAGACGGCTCCACCAAGCGCGTGCGCGCCCCGGAGCAGCCCTACGACCTTTATATCCGCGATGCCGTAGGCCGCTTCCTGAGCATGGACCCCACCAAGTGGCCCACCGACAAGACAAGCAACCTTGCCAACGGCGACCACAACTCGGGCTGGCACTTTGCCAAATATCCCTTCTACAGCGACGACGATGAACACCAGATGGAGAGCGACTATACCGAAATCCGTCTGCCCGAAATAATATATTCGCTCGCCGAGTGCAAACTCCGCTCGGGCAAGAAATCGGAGGCCGCCAAGCTGCTCAACAGCGTACGCCGCCGCAACTACCCCGCCGAGAACCTCGCCGACGTGCTCTATACCCCCGAGGGCAAGGCTAAGCTCGATGACAAGGAAATGCTCGACGAATGGGGCCGCGAGTTCTTCGCCGAAAGCCGCCGCCGCATCGACCTCATACGCTACGGTAAATTCTGCAGCGGCACTTGGTGGGACAAGACTCCCGACGCCGACCGCCACACCGAGATTTTCCCGATAATGCGCCCGATACTCAACGCCAACCCGGCTCTCGTACAGAACCCCGGCTACTCCAACTAATAACACCGCTTCACATGAAATATACCAATATACTTGCCTGCGCCGCCATAGCATTGGCAGGCATGACAATCACTTCTTGCGAAGGAGAGAAAGACCTCATAATCATAGAGGGCAACCTCCCTATCAAGACAAGTACGCTCTACCTCGTGGGCGACGCCACCCCCACCGGCTGGAGCATAGACTCACCCACTGCAATGGCAGCCTCGGAGGCCGACCCGCTGGTTTTCGACTGGGAAGGCAATCTGATGTGCGGCGAACTTAAACTGTGCCTCACCACAGGGAGCTGGGATGCGGCTTTCATACGCCCCGTGACTGCCGGGACCGAGATAGGCACCGCCGACATTGACAACGCCGAGTTCAAGATGCACGCCGGTGACCCCGACGACAAGTGGAACGTGACCGCCGAGGGTGTTTACCACCTGACCTTCAACCTCCGCGAATGGACCATGAGCACCCGCTACGTGAGCGCTCCCCCGGCTCCCGTCAAAGACCCTATCGTGACCGATGTGCTCTATATCATAGGCGAGGCCGCTCCCTGCGGCTGGAACATCGACAGCCCCACGGCTCTCACCAAGGTGTCAGACTATGTGTTCCGCTACGAAGGCGCCCTCAACAGCGGCGAGCTCAAGGCCTGCATGGCCACGGGCAGCTGGGATGTAAGCTTTATCCGCCCGGCATCGAACGGCCTTACCATTTCAAAGACCGGAGTCGAATCGCCCGACTTCGTGTTCACCGCCGCCCCCGACAACAAGTGGGTAGTGACCGACGCAGGCATGTATACCCTTGAGTTCAACCTCTCGGAGTGGACCATAAGCGCCACATACAACGGCGAGATTGAAGTCGACACCGACCCGATAGAGACCTCTACCCTCTTCATGATTGGCGACGCCACCCCCGGCGGCTGGAGCATGGACGATGCCACCGAGTTCAGCGTGGATGCCTCCAACAAATATATCTTCACATGGGAAGGCGAGCTCGTTCCGGGCAGCTTCAAGCTCTGCCTCGAGCGCGACGGCACATTCTCCTGCCCCTTCATACGCCCGTCGTCGGCCAATGTTGAGGTATCGAAATCGGGCGTAGCCGCCTCCGACTTTGTGTACACTACCAATCCCGACGACCAGTGGAAGGTGGTCGACGCAGGCCGCTACCTGCTCACTTTCGACCTCGAGCACCGCACCGTCAAGGCCGAGTTCAAGGGCGAAGGCAGCACTCCCGAGCCTCCCGTGACACCCGGCAACCCCGACGCCATAGAGACTTCCACCCTCTTTATGATTGGCGACGCCACGCCCAACGGTTGGAGCATGGACGACGCCCAGGAGTTCACCGCAGACACCGACAACAAGTATATCTTTACTTGGGAAGGCAAGCTCGTGAAAGGCACTTTCAAGCTCTGCCTTGAGCGCGACGGCACGTTCTCTTGCCCCTTTATCCGCCCGGCCAAAGCCAACGTTGAAGTAACAAAGAGCGGCGTCGCCGAACCCGGATTCGTGTACACCACCGACCCCGACGACCAATGGAAAGTTATCGACGAAGGCCGTTACCGCCTTACCCTCGACCTCGAAAACCGCACTATCAAAACCGAATATCTCGACTAATAATGAATACCAAGATATATATCACAGCCGCAGCGCTGGCAGCGGGCACCGCCCTTGCCTCCTGCAACAACGAAATAGAAATGAGGCGCCCGCCGGTGTTTGTCCTCCCCGACCTCCCCGTGGTAGAAGACATCCACACCATGAAGGCTCCCCTCTACTGGAGCATCTATGAATACTGCTACACCCTTGAGCAGAACGGCGTAAGCAACTCCGACATGGACTTTACCGAAGCCCAGTGGGACGAGGTTATCGACTGGGTGGCCACCGAGCTCAAACCCTACGGCTACGACATGGTGTGCACCGACGGCTTCATACCCATGGAGGCAAAAGACGCCTCGGGCTACATGACACACTACGGCTCCATGCCCCTGAAGACCCTCGTTGAGAAATGCAAGGCCAAAGGCCTCAAGGTGGGCGTCTACGATAACCCCCTGTGGATTCACGGCCCCCGCGAGACCAAAATCGAAGGCACCGACTATACTTTCGGCAATCTCTACTACAACGGCACCGACGAAATCACCAATCCCGACACCGAGAACATGTGGTTTAACTGGGTAGTGGCCGAGCACCCGGGTGCCCGCGAGTATATCGACGGCTTCTTCAAACACTATCACGACCTGGGCATCGACTACATACGCATGGACTTCCTCTCTTGGTATGAAGACGGCAAAGACCGCAACATAGGCGTTGTAGGCCATGGCTACGGCCGCGCCAGCTATGCACGCGCCCTCAACTACATTGCCGAGTCGGCCAAGAAATACGGCATCTTCACCTCGCTCGTAATGCCGCACCTCTACAACGACGCCGAGGTAGAGGCTCTCTACGGCAATATGGTGCGCATAGTGTCGGATACCGCCGGTGGCGGCTGGTGGCACTGCTCGGCCTACGACCGCGGTAAATCGTATGTCAACTGGCCCAACTGCATGAACATGTTCGACGGCTTCACCTACTGGTCGCACATCGCAGGCCGCGACAAGGTAATTCTCGACGGCGATTTTATCCGCCTCAACACCTTCGACACCGACGCCGAGCGCGAGACCGTGGTATCGCTCCAGCTCATGGCCGGAGGCCCTGTGACAGTCTCTGACCAGCCTTCAACCATAGGGAGCAGCCTGCCGTTCTACACCAACGAGGAGCTGCTCGCCCTCAATGCCGACCGCTTCGTGGGCAAACCTCTCAGCGACAAGCTCAACGACCCCTCGAATATGATATGGTACTGCACCATGAGCGACGGTAGCCACGTGATTGGCTTCTTCAACCGCGACGACAACACCGCCACTATGAACGTTTCGCTTGCCGAGCTCGGCATAAGCGGCGAGTGGCAGATGCGCGACCTCTGGCGTCACGCCGACGAGGGCAAGGCTCCCGCAACAATCTCCGCCAACGTTCAGCCCCACGGCTGCAAGATAATTAAGCTTACAAAGTGACAAAGTAACAATTGTTTTTCATGCCTGAACCCGGATGCAGCGAGTGCAACCGGGTTCTTTTTTTATAGTAGTAGATTTGCCGCTTTTCATAATTTTCACGATATTTGCAAGTAGATTCAAGCAAAACCTTAACCCATGATTAAAAGTGCATTATTGACAGCCATGCTCATGGCCGGGCTCTCGGCCACCGCGGCAGGGATAAGTTCACCCTCAGGGGATTTCAAGCTCGATGTTAGCGCCGACAGCGACGGCGTCCCCCGCTATTCACTAAGCTATAAAGGCAGCCCCGTGGTGAGCAATTGTGCCCTCGGGCTCCGCGCCGACGAGGCCGATTTCAGCCGCGGCTTCCGCCTGACAGGCATCGACACCCTCACCTCCGACACCACATGGCAACCCGTGTGGGGCGAGTACTCCGACATACGCGACCACTACCGTGAGCTTGCCGCACACTTCGAGGCCGACGCCCCGGCACGCAAGATGACGGTGCGTTTCCGCCTCTTCGACGACGGCCTCGGATTCCGCTATGAGCTCCCGCGCCAGGATAATGCCAACTACCTCACACTGCGCGACGAGGCCACGGAGTTTAATTTCGGCGGTGACCACACCGTGTTCTGCATCCCCGGCGACTACGACACCGACGAGTACCTCTTCTCCGAAACACGCATCTCCGGCATCCCCGAGGCCATGGCCAAATACCGCGGACGCCACACCGAAAGCCAGCAGACCGAGGGCAACGCCACTATACAGACCCCGACCCTCCTCAAAAGCGACGACGGCCGCTATATAAGTGTGCATGAGGCGGCTCTGACAGGCTACCCGGCCCTGCTGCTCGACGTGGACACGGTCACACGCGCCATGAGCGCGCACCTCACGCCCGACCGCCTTGGCGTGCGCGCTTATCTACAGTTGCCTTTCAATACTCCCTGGCGCACCATGATAGTGAGCGACGACGCCCGCGATATACTTGCATCACAAATGATTCTCAACCTCAACGAGCCTTGCAAGATTGAAGATACCTCATGGATAAAGCCCATGAAGTTTGTGGGCGTATGGTGGGAGATGTTTACCGGCAACGTAAAGACCTGGGCCTACAGCGATGACTTCCGCGCCAAGCCCGGCGTTACCGATTACTCGGCTCTGCCCTCCAACGGTCGCCACCCCGCCAACACGGCCAACGTCAAGAAATACATCGACTTCGCCGCTGCCCATGGCATAGAGGGCGTGCTCGTTGAAGGCTGGAACGAGGGCTGGGAAGATTGGGCAAGCTACCGCAAAAACCGCCAGTTCCTCTTCGACAAACCTTACCCTGACTTCGATGTCGACTCGCTGCGCGACTACGCCGCCGCCAAGGGCGTGCAGCTTATAATGCACCACGAGACTGCTGCCAACGCCGCCGACTACGAACGTCAGCTCGACCGCGCCTTCACCTTTATGAAAGATAATGGCTACAATGCCGTCAAGACGGGCTATGTAGGCGCCATTATTCCCCGCTCGGAGCACCACTCGTCGCAGTGGATGGTAGACCACGTGAACTATGTGGCAGAGCGTGCCGCCGACTATAAGATAATGATTGACAGCCACGAGGCACCTCGCCCCACAGGCTTGTGCCGCACCTGGCCCAACTGGCTCGCACAGGAGTCGGCCCGCGGAGGCGAATTTGAATCGTTCGGCGGCAACCCGCCCTCGCACACCTGCATACTGCCTTTCACCCGCCTCAAAGGCGGCCCCATGGACTATACACCCGGACTCTTCGAGACTCGCCTGAGCTACTACGGCGAGGGCAAGGACTCGCAGGCAGGCTCTACGCTCGCCCGTCAGCTTGCACTCTACCTCACTATGCCTTCGCCCCTGCAGATGGCATGCGACCTGCCCGAGAACTACGAGCGCTTTGCCGATGCCTTCAAGTTTATAGAAGATGTGCCCGTCGACTGGGCCGACAGCCGTTACCTCGAAGCCGAACCCGGCCGCTACATAACCGTAGCGCGCCGCGACAAGAACTCAGCCGATTGGTATGTGGGTGCTATCACCGACGAAAACGCCCGTAAAGCCACTGTCGACCTCTCGTTCCTCCCCGCAGGCGAGAAATATGAGGCCACAATCTATGCCGACGGTAAAGACGCAGACTGGAAAGACAATCCACAGAGCTACAGCATCAGCACCCGCAAGGTCGATTCCAAAACAAAGCTCTCCGTGCCCCTTGCAGCAGGCGGCGGAATGGCCATAAGGCTGAAGAAGATGTAAGGGTTCCCGATTTGCGTTGAGCCACGATTAAAAAAAAGCGCCGCGAGATAAGTATTTCTTTCTTGCGGCGCTTTTATTATAAGCGATCAGGGGAGCCCTAATTAAACTATTCTGAGATTCATATGGCTTTTAAACATCAAGCAAAGAAGCCTTCGTAAGACAAATCCTCATCGATATCAGGCCAATGAATACCGAAATAGGACAATACGTAATTCTGTCTTTGCTCTTTGGTCGCTTGTGACAGACGAGCATAATCGGCAAAGCTTTCTTTACCCTTACGGCCATCGTTAAGCTCAACCCAGATATCTGAGTCGGTAAGCCATATGTTGGATACTTGCGTACGATTCATCATTTGCCTCCCTTCTTAAAGAATTCAACCCAACGTTCAATTATAATAGATTGATTCTCATCTATAATAGATTCAATCATCCGTAATTCATTCTTTTTAAAACCAAAATTCTCAACAAGTTCGAGAGTTTCCACGTTATATTTGGCTTCAGAATTGCCTTTGGAAATATGCACGTGTATCGGTTCGTGATCATTTGACCAAAAGAAAAATCTAAAACCGAAAATTATAAAGAGCGTCGGCATTTGATATAAAGGTTTTGGCAAAGATAATTATTTAATCTCACATAACAAAAAAGCAGACTTGGAAAATAATCCAAATCTGCCATTTGTGGAGTACAGCGGACTCGAACCGCTCACCTCGACACTGCCAGTGTCGCGCTCT
>CANPGB010000014.1 GCA_947573485.1 uncultured Porphyromonadaceae bacterium
CGGAGGCGACGTGCCCCGCTACGTTATTTTTCACGAGGCCTCGGGCCGATGTGCCACGGGAACCAGGAGCGCAGCGATGTTTAGCCGCAGGCGGTTCCCGTGCTCATGGGGGAACCGGCATTGCCGGGGGCGCAGCCCTCCAAAGGAGACGAGCGCAGCGATGTTTACCCCGCAGGGGCGACTTTGGATTTTTTGTGCGGGGATAAAGAATAAGGGCACCATTTCACAATGGCACCCAAACTCCAAAAAAAAAATAAAAAAAACTGGTGACTGTGTATTTTGGTGGCTGTTACTGCTGCGGAATCTCCACTACCATATAACGGCGGTCGTCGAGGTTCTTTATATCCATTAGGGCACGGATTATCACCTCGAGGGTTTCGAGGGCGGCTTCGGCACCAACCTCTCTTATTGTATCGTAGAAGCCGCCGGGGTTGACGGCGCGGAAGTAAACCTCGGTGAGGTGGTTCTGAATCGTCTGCGGGTCCTCGGTGAA
Source organism: uncultured Porphyromonadaceae bacterium (assembly GCA_947573485.1). GTDB lineage: Bacteria > Bacteroidota > Bacteroidia > Bacteroidales > Muribaculaceae > CAG-873. The sequence continues at coordinate 494 of CANPGB010000014.1, forward strand.
GAGCTCGATGAGGGCGTCGAGCTTGCAGTCGTTAACGGTCATGCCTCACCTCCTTTCGGGGCTTTGCTGCGGCTCAGCAGCGGGTCGACGAAGAAGATGCAGGCCGTGGCCACGGCGCTGCCCACGATAACGGCAGGCTCGCACTCGGCGACGCTGCCGAAGAAGGCGGCGAGTGTGGCTGCAGCTGCGGCGCCGAGGTTGAGCCCGGGTGCGGTGAGGCGTATGCTGCGCAGGGCGCAGAGAGCGCGGCGCAGTACGGTGGGCGACTTGGGCGCCAGGTTGAGTGCCGAGAGTATCACGACTTGGTTGCGGCGTCGTGGAGCCGGCAGGGTTAATGCGTTCATTGCATCATTGTGTTAGCAAGGTAGACAAAAAACGGCTACCGATTCCGTTGCTAACACAATGATGCAGTCTCTCGCGAGCGCAAAAATTGTCGGAATGGCAGCCGTATATATGGCTACAATATGGGCATAAAAAAAGCCCAGTGTGATGTCGGGCATTAACCGCGCCCGGGCGAGACAGACGACTGTCATTGTGTTAGCACTGCAAAGTTAAGGTGAATTTCTGAGACTACCAAAAAAAATCTCCCGGGGAGTGGTGGTGTATTTCGCGGTACACACAGTACACAGCGGTTTACGCCACTCCGGGAGATTGAGGTAAAGAAATGATATACAAGCAGAAAAAGCTATATTGAAGTGCTGAAAACACCTTAATCAGTGGCGAAAAGCAGTGCCCTGAAAGTACACATAGGTACACAAATTCAGTACACATCACTACTTTTCGCCCAATTTCCTCTCACTTTTTACGCAGTAGCAAAAAGAGGAGGAAGGCTGCGGCAAGTATGGCCACGACGACGGCCACGGTGCCGTCGGGTGGATTATAGAGGCGCGTGGTGGCGCTGTGCTCGCTGCGGGTTTCCGCCGATGAGCGGCGGAAGGCCACGGTGTCGAGGCTGTTGAAAGCCTCGATGCTGTCGCGGCTGCGCGACTGCGTGGCCGCTAAGCGTCCGCCCACTGCGCGCACACGTACGCGCGGGGGCAAGTCGCCCATAGCTGCGGGCTGCGGCTCAATGGAGACTTCGAGAGTATCGAAGTCGAGCGAGGCGGTGCTAATAGCCGAGCTGAGCACGGCCATTGCACGGTGACGCTCCGAGAGTGCCACCGAATCGACGGCCACGGCACTCTCGGCAGTGAGCTGCCGCTTGCTCTTGCACCCGGCAAAGAGCAGAGCTGCGATAATGATAACCAGAGCGTGTTTCATAGCCGGAGAATCTGACGCCGGAGGTCGGCGGGGTCGTAGGAAATATGTACCCAGGCAAAATCGCTCTCGTCGATAAGCTGAGTGAAAGGCAGCCCGAGGCTGCGCACGAGGTCGAAGAGGTGGCGGTTCTGCACGCGGTCGCCCGTGGTGATGTCGGCCGCCATGCCGCGCATGTGGTGCGATGTGGCGGCACCGCCCACGGCTTTGTTAAGAGCCGGGCAACGGTAGCCGGAGTTAACGGTTATAGGCTTGCCCCACGCCCGGCGCAGGGGGTCGAGCACGTTGTCGACGAGCGCCTCAAGAGCCCGCTCGACCTCGGGCGGTAGGGTGTTGTCGATGCCGAGGCGCGAGGCTGTGGAGCTCCGGCACAGTTCAGGGATAGTAAAATGCTGCATACTGCCCTACTCTTTTGCTTTATAATGATAATCGACGCCGAACACGGCGCCTACAAATGTGAGAATCTCACCGAAGCCCACGAGGATTGAAGTGTGAATCTCTCCTCGTGGTGCTACCCAAAAGCCGCCCACAAGAAGAGCGGCACCCACAGCGCTGAGGGCTGCGGCGACTATGAGCTGCACCTTGTGGTCGGGGCGCTCAACTGGCTTTTTAGTGCGTGGTGTTGCCATATCTTTTTTATGCAAAGGTAGCAGGAGGGCAACGCCGCCTAAAAGACAGCTATTGTCAGACCGGCTACCCCGGCCCCTCCGGCTACGGTCATGGCAAAATCCACCCAATCCCAGCGGCAGCCGTGGGCGCGGTCTTTGAACTCAAGGCAGCCTGCTGCCACCGTGGCCGCGAAGAGCGCCCCTGCGGCAGCAGAGAGCGCGGGGGCGCCCGTCACCATAGCGAGAGCCACGGCAACAGCCGCAATGGCGGCGCCCCCTGTGAGATGCTTGTAACGGTTGCTCGCAGCGAGCCATGCTATAAGCTTTTTCATTTGCCACCCTCCTCTCGCATACGTGCATACTCGGCCTCTTTGGCCGCTTCGATTTCGGCGCTGAGAGCGGCCAGCTCATCGCCGCAGACCTCGCGCCATTGCTCGGGCGAGTCGTTTACGGCGAGATAAACTTTCGGTGTGAGGATGCGGGCCTTCGGCTCCACGGCCTCCGCCTGCGTCAGCATGCAGCCCTCGGAGGCCGAGAGCACGGTCATTGTGTATTCAGTTCTTTCCATTGCTTATTTGTAGACTGTCACAGTGTAGCCCTTGGCCGTGATTGCCGCAAGCTCTTCTGTGGTAAGTTTATTGATAGTGTTTTGTGAAGTGTAGATTATAACCCGGTTATACCCCGCAGCGGCGCGGTCGAAAGAATAGTTAAGGAGCGTATCGCGCATATCGTCCACGTTCCAATCGCGTATTCTGAGGTAAATGGCATTATGCGCAATGACGGGCTGCGTGCCTATATTGAGGAACCTTGCCCGCACATCATCGGCGCCACGGGTATCCTCATCGCACATCCACATGTAGGTGGTGGCACTTCGGGCGTCTATGTCGGGGAACTGCCGAATATTTGTGAGTCCGTGATACAAATGCTCAAGGTCGACGGCATTGCCCGTCTCGATTTTTGACGGTAGCTCTACAAAATTCGGGGTATATTGGTCAGGCCAATAGTGGCAGAACGTCTGGCAGAACGATTTGCAATTTATTGTGTTCCACTCACCGCGCACCCTTTCGAGGTCAGGAAAGTCAACACCCCAGCCGTCGATTTGGTACATAGTAGTGATGTCCTCCATATTGGTCAGCCCCTCGATAAGCTTGAGACTGTAACGCTTTTGTGGTAAGGTTCCGTTAATGATTGTCGGTCGTCCGAAATAATTGAAGCCCCGCAAGTCGAAATAATTAATTTCCTCGCAGTCATAAGGACTTACAGCATTATAGCCCTGGGGTATCTCCTTACGCTTGATTACTCCGTCGGTAGCCTCGACCACCACAAAGTCGTCCGAAGTCTTGTCTTTCAGCACCAGCCCCTCAGCTTTAAAGACCACAACGCGCCCGTCGGCAGGAGTGCAACGACACACGACCTCCTCCTGCCGCAGTATATCAATATACTTTTCGTGCGCTTCGAGGCGCTTGACAGCATCCTCTAACTGCATATACAAGGCCGCGCTCATCACCCCCGCCTTGTCGGCAGTGGCTGCCGGGAGCACAACGCGCTCCGTAACCGTTCCCTCCTCCGACACCTTCGGAATCATCAGATTGAGATCGCCCGCATGCTTTATCACAGTCGGAGTCCCTGCATGCACGCCCAACTCTGCCAGGAGCGCAGGTACATTCGGGAGCTTCTCAAAGGCTTCGCCGAGGTTTGAGAGCTTCTCAAATGCTACTAATGCCTGCGAGTAGAAGTCGGCTGTTATCACTCCGGCGAACCTATCCGTAGCCAATGGTATCTTAACGCCCAAACGGTGTGCATCTCCTTTATCGGTGATTGTCCCGAAATACAGTTCTACAAGATTAGAGTTTCGCTGGGCTGACGGATAACCAACCAAGAATTGGCGATCGACAAACGCCTCCGGCAGCGCGGGCTTGGCCGCTACACCGTCGAGCTCCGTTTTCAGCGCTGCGAGGCGCTTTTCAAGCTCCGCTATCGACGTGCCTATGTCCTGGATAAGCGCCAACGCGCGGGCGGTCTTGCTTAAAAATGTATCTTTTTCTTGCATATTATGCCGATTTATTGTAATTTTGTGAAAAGTTCCCGAGTGTGTGATTAGGCGTTGCCTCCTGGCAGCTGCAAGTCAAACTCATCCGGGGGCTTTTTTTATAGCTTCTTGTATCCGAGTCTTGAACAATAAGTGAAATAAGCCCATGGCGAGTACCGTTTCTTTTTGTACACAAAACGCACCCGACAGACAGCCACAGAGGGGTCGTTTTTACCTTCTACCTTAGAAAATGTCTTGTCTTTGTTTTGGACGAAACGATACCAGTTCATCCACCTCGTGTGGCGGTTTTCTCCTCTTCCCCCAAATTTACGTCTCTGAAGCTGCATGCGCCGTCCGCTTGCAACCGCCGTCAGAAAATCGGCGAAAGCAGGAATAGCTGCCTCAATTTGCGGGGACTGAAGAATAACGGGAGCGACTGCGGGCGACTCCGTAATCATTAAGTCCTTTTCGTAAAAAGTTCCGTCGGCATCTCGCACTATATAGGGCGCACGCGGAGTATAATATATGCGGAATAGATTAAAATCCGAGCTCTCGGGTCTTACAAGATTATAGGAGCCGTCCGGCTCCGGTTCATATTTCCCAGTATTACTCCCGAAGGTGACCGTCGGTGATTCTAAGAGTCGTATACGTTGCATTTCGGAAGGCGTGATAATACGCGAATTTGTAGAAGCATCTACCCTCACCTTGATATACCCCACATTGCGGTACACGCGCCCCGGCTCTGCGTCGAACGGTATCACGCCACGGGTGAGCTCGGTGTTCACCGGGCGCTGCACCCGCACCACCGTCTCACCGCCGGAACCTCCCGTGTCGGGAGTACCGGGCTCGCGCCCTAAGATAGCCTCAAGGCGGGCGTTGATTTCGTCGAGCGAGCAGCCGATTGCTTTTTGGATTTCGTCGAGGTTCTTTTCGAGGTCGCGCACATAGGCCGGGAGCATGAGCGAGGCCGAGACATCGGCGGGCAGGTCGGCAGCGTCGAGTGTGAGCTCGATGTCGAGGAGCGCCACGCGCACCACGGCCTGCGAGCCGTCGGGGTGTGCGCTGTCTGGAATCAGGGCGGTAAACTCGCACTGGAGCACACCAGGGGCGAGCCCGTGCTTATCGATAGCCACATGTATGCGGCCACCGTCGTTAAAGCAATTCACGGCCACGCCACCCACGCACATTGCCGTAACGCTGCGCTTGGCTGTTGTGGTGTAGAACTTGGCGCGCCAGTCGAAAGACGGCCACTCTATAGCCTCGCCCCGGGCGTCGGTGAGTTCGAGGCAAAAGTTGAGGTCTTGCTTATAGTTCTGAGTCATTGTCGGATTTCGATTTTGCGGATTCGAGTTCTTGCCTTGCTTTAGCTTTGCACTCGGCGCGGAAGGACTGGTAAAAGGCATATTCTTCGGCGCACTCTCCGGCGTTGTAGTTGTTGATGAGGGCGAGCTCCTGCGCCGTGGTGTAACGTTCGGCGATGAGCTCGGCAACGCGCGCCTCGTAGTCGGCCAGGCTGTAGGCGGGGCGGCTGTCAACCTCCTCGAAGTCGACCTCGGTGTCGGTGTCGAGCACCGTAGCGCGGCGGAAATAGACGTCGGAGCCCACTCGGCGCACCAGGCGCCCTTCGGTGGACGTTACCTGTCGGTTTTCAATCTTTATCATAGTGGTTTTACTCTGTGGTTGCAAATGTGATATTCTTTGCGGTGGCATCGGTGAGCACCTTGTGCCACTCGGCGTTCGTTTCGTCGGTGAGCTTGGCGTAAACGTCGGGGTGAACGGTGATTGTTATGCCCCCGGCGCCTTGCTCGACCATGTACTCGAAAGAGCCTAATGTGAGCAGAGGCGAAGTCGAACAGTCGAAGTCCTTTCTGAGAGTTGGTCGGATATACTCCAACTTCGACCACTTGCCCACGAAAGTAAAAGGATTGGCGGTCTTAGCGGAGTGGCTGCACTTTCCGATTATAGCCCTGAGCTGGTTGTCGCCGCTGAGCGTGAGAGCCCCGGTTAGAACCACCGGCATACTCGGATGTGAGAGCATTAGCACCTCCGTGTAAGGATTGTATACCATAACAGCTCCGTCAAGAACCTGTATCTTAGACCCTGACCCACGGTTATACCCGAACGGTATAATGTTGGTGCGGGAAGCATTGAAGAAGCTGTCGTAGGTTGTTATTGCCTTTGGGATATTGAGGAGCATACGCACCACCTCCTCATAACTTAGGTCGGTGAACTGGTAAGCGTCGACCTCGCCCAGCGAGTACCTCCATTTAATAGAGAAAAGCCCCGTGGTGGCATCGTATCCATAAATTATGTTTGCACCCAGCGCCGTTGTGAGCTCCTGCCACATGTCGATAATAGCCTGCTTGCGGGCTTGGGGCATAGCTTTATCGAGAGCGTCGACGCGTCCCTGTATGCGGTCGTCGTAGAAGTCGATGTTGAGTTTATTAATGTACTTCGAGATATAAGCGAGTTCATCTTCATCGTCGGCAAGCCTTTCGGTGAGCTCGAATTCGAGGTCGTCGATTCTGTCGTAAAGCTGTATAATCTCATCGACTACGGTAACTAATTCAGAGGAGAGTTCAGCAACAGCATTTTCCGTCCAGTCCGAATCTATTTTCAGCTTAGTCTCAACAGTCGACAAGCGCTTAAAAGCATCTGACAGACCTGTCGAGTTCGCATCTGCATCAGAGCGTATGTCGGCGACACAGTCGACGATGCGCTGAAGAAGATAACCGAGACTTTCGGGGGAGACCGCATCTTTGGATTGCAGCACCCGAAACTCGCCAATGAGTTTTGTAAGAGAAGTGATAGCCATATTGAACGGTAATAATTTACCGCAAAAATATGGCTATCACATTGAGCGTTAAAAGACAGCTCAGGGGACGAATCGGCGCGCGACACCGCGCGTGAGCGCGTTACTGACAACATCGGCAAGGTCACGGCCGATGTTGTCGGCGAAAAACTCGCGCAGATTCATCACCGAGGCATAATATTTGCGCGAGAACCAACGCTTGCGCTTGCGTTTGTTATCGCGCCCGAGGTCGCCCGGGTTTCCCCTCGGAGTGTTGGAGCCAACTCCGTAGTCGGCATAGAGGCCGTAGAGGTTAAAGGATTGGTGTAATGTTATCGACGTATATTTGCCGTCGGCATTCATGCCCGCGGCAATCACAGAGCGGTAGAGCGCCCCGGTATCGACGACACCAAGCAGAGCTATCTGCTCGCGCCATATTTTAACCATGGTATCGTTAAAGGCCTGCACATATTTTTGGCGCTCATGCATGGCGCGGTCATCAGCTCCACTCATCAGGGTTCAAGCGTAAGTCGGTGTAACAATCCACGGCAATTTGAAAGTATGCCCCGGCAGCGCCCGAGAAAAAGTATCGGTCAATCTCATTGAACGATATTCGCGGGTCAAGATAGATGCAGTTCTGCTCCAACTTGACCTTTTCGAGTATTAGGCGCGAAGCGAACTGCCGGAACAATTCACGCATTATCTCCATGCACTCAGAGCGCGCCTCCATATCTTCGGCAGAGTGACGCATGGCGAAGAAAACGGTCTTGACGCGCCGAGTGCGGGGCGTATTGTTAAGGTCGGTATAGCCGTCGGCAATATCCGACACGCAGACAACAGCCGTAGCCGACTGCATGGAATTAACCGCCTCCTCAAAGCCCTCCAATCCGCTTACACGGCAGAAGATGAAGCCTTCGGTCTGTGCAAGGCGGTTGGTGGCGGTTAGCTCCTCGAAGAAAGCTGCAGCATCCCACCTTCCGTTTAACTTGTAGTCATTATTCATATGGCGAGGACTTATTTTTTGTGTATCTGTTCATTAAGTTGCTTGTACTCCCTGGCCTGGGCATTTAACTCAGTCAAAGCTCTCAAGGTATCGAGAGCAAGAACTTGCGACTCCTTGGTTACATCACCTTTTGAGAGTGCCCGGATTTGCGCGTTCATGGCCTCCTCTACTGTCATGGCAGGCGTGCCGAGCAAGTTCCCGTCTCCGGCAGAATCGATTGGCTGAAAGAAATCTGCAAACTTATTGGAGAGCGAAGTCTTGAGAGACGCGAACCAATAGAACACAGCGATGCGCTCGAGAGGCTCGAATTTTAAATCGGCCCCGTAGAGAGTCGAGCCGAGCATATCGAGAAGCTCATCATTTTGAGTGGAGAGGTAACCTTGGTATAGGTTATCACAAATAATAAAAGTCTCAAACGGTACCCCGGCAAAATCGGCAGGCAGCGCAGCATGCCGTCGGATTTTGGAGAGCCGGACCGGCACTGCAGGCATCGCCGTGAGCCAGTCGAGATGCGGCAGCAACTCGGCCAAGGCCAACGGTGACACTTCAAATATAGCTTTCTCCTTTTTGAGGAGATAAGCTCCCGACTCTTGGCGACCGATAACGCGTGCCCCACTCCAACGAAGGAAGCACAGCGTCTTTATCTCCTCGCCGGAGAACTCGGCGGCGAGGAGTCCGAAAACATAACGCAGTTGTTTGTCGGAAAGCTCAGCCCAGGATGAAGGCAGATTAAAATCTATGGTATACGGTTCCATTACAGCCTCACGCTTTAAAAAAAGTAACCATTCGCCTTTTTATCATTTCGGAAAACCGGGGGCGAGAACAATTCGGCAACCGGCGAATTGTGCCATGCGGGAAAATCCGCCGGATTTTGCCGTATATAATTCACGATGTCGGCCAGACGCCGTGAATTGAACGAGCCTGCCTTCAAGTAATTTATAATTTGGGTGCGTATGGCAGATACTACGAAAGCCTCACGAGCTGCGAGAGTGCCTGTAAGGCGCTTGAAGCGCAGCTCCGCCAGGAGCTCGAACGAGAACCACTCCTCAGCGAGCGAGGCCTCCAGGTCGATAACCCCCGAGCGAAGTTCGAGGTACTTATCCCACTTTGAGCCATTGGGAACCCCGAGGCCCTGGAGAACTTCGAAATCCGGGAAGAGCGACTCGCCGAAGAACTCCGCCTGTCGGGTAGCTATCCATTCATCCGTTGTGGGCAACAAGGCGAGAAGCTCGGCAATATATTCATCGCGGCGCTCAAGCATAGAGCCCACAAACCTGTCGACACGGGCTTTGGATGCCGTCACAAGATTCTGTGTGCCTACGGTTGCAAAACCGTTAGGAGTTAGCACAATGTCGAGAGCGGGAATAGCGCGCCGCATAGCCTCGACCATGACGAGGTTTGCAACGATGCGCTTGAGCGGTGTACTGAAAGTATACGTACATATACGCTCAAATAATTTATTGCCTGTGAAGGTATTGCTCACCCAGGCCTCAGCGCTGTCGAGAAACGGCACGAGTTTATCAAAGAGCGGTGCCTCTCCTTTGGCTGTTGGCAAAGTGTTGGCGATGAGCGAGCGCAGCAGCTCATCATTTATTATTATCCGTGGCATTAGTTGTCACCTCCTTTGCATCTTTATGTTCGTCTAATGTTGTAAGCTGTATGAACGGCACATCGACCTTTACGCCCTGCCAGCCGTTAAACTTGATAATGAGCCGGTGAACGGTAAAAAGCAGATCGTGATAAGGTTTTTGGAGAGCCTGTGCAATAGTGTAAAGCTCACGCTTGTCAGAGCCCGAGTTATTAGACTGCGCTTTGCCGGGCACCGAGCCGACAAGGTTTGAGTGCACACGCATGGTAAAGCATATCATATTGATAGCCTCCTGTATATCGGTCTCCCAGTCGCCGCCCTCTTTGGTTGAATCTACCTTCTTGATAACGACGTCGTGCTGCTCCTTGCCGTCGGGGTTTACATAGAACGTCGAGAACCAGGCTTTGCCGGAGTTCTCGGCTCCCGTGAGAAAGTCGATAATCGACTGCTTCTCGCGCACGATACGCGCCTGCTGCTGTCGGCGGTCGGTTATACCCTCTGCGCGAAATATTGAATCCCAATATTTCGCCGAGATCTCGATGTGGTATTTAATTGGGGCATGATTCTTAAGTTTCGCCTCCTTAGCCGTACCGATAAGCTGCTTGATATTGTACCAATTACCTTTGAAAAGCGCAGCGTAGTACGGTATCGGGTAATAGGTAGAATCTACAGTAGGTATGCGCGAGAGCACTGCAAACTTGCGGGTACGGGAGCCTTTGGCAATCCGGGCCTGCAAGTCGGCCCATGGGGCGGCAGGGTCGAGCAACTCTATAAGCTCAATATCTGACTTAGAGGAAATCGCTTTGCGCCAGTTGGCGTAAAGTATTGCCGGGATTGTGCCCGAGCTGTCAGCCGGGGCAAATCGGCAATAACAAGCCTCCTTTCTCCGGAGGCGGACGATTTTCGTTGCATCCTCATTAAGGATTATCACACTTACGGCGAAGCCGAAGTGCTTGAAATCCTGACACACTCCGAGGAAGTAGGCGGCGAGGTCGTTATCGAGAAGGAAATCATCGACACTCTCCTTAACCGAGGCCGAGGCTGCGCACGTATCGTAGCGCAAGCCAGAGCCGTAGCATACCTCTGCATTGAAGCACTGACATGTGGCGAGGGTCTCGTCTTTTTCGATAAGCTTGAGAATATCAAAAGGCATTTCATTATCCCCTCCCCAGGGGATATAAGAAAGCTTATTGTCGACGTGAACCGGCACAATATCGACGTCCTCTTTAAAGACCGTACGGGAATTTACAGTGAATACTGCCCGTGCACTGAGGCCGTGCATGTCTTCAACTGAATTGAAGTTAAGGTCGAGATTATACATGATAGTTGACTAAGAAATTAAAGAAAAACCTCCAGGCCGTTAACGCGGAATATGCAGCAGTCGCGCACGCGGCGGCACTCGCCGGAGGCGAGAAGCTTGACGTTGCGCCAGCCACCATAAAATGAATACCGCAGAGAAACAACGTTGCGGAGCTCCAGGATTGAACCGTCGGATTTCCAAACGGAAATATCGACGGGGTCGCCCGAATTAAGCATTGTACGGGCTGTAGAAATATGTATCGAGCGTGGCATCAGTTAAATGCAGGATTATAGACATTATTAAAAATGCCGGGCGAGAGCTTCGCATCGAGGCTTACAATCTTTCTATCGGCATACTCCCAAGTGAGTTTAACCTGGTTGAGCTCACTGTCGGAGTCTGAAATTTCGCAAGTAAAATCGGTAATCATTATTGGCACCATAGCTTCAAAATCGGTGTCGTAAAGGTCTGAATAATTTTTATCTATAACCCTTACATCCGATGCCATAAAAAGCTGTTCAGCCTGCTGACACTCATCTTTTGTAAGCGGTGCCGACTGCAGCTCGTAGGCCATAGTCCGGGCAACGTCATAGAACTGCGACCTTTTGCCAAGAACTGCCGTAGAGCGTTCAACCGAAAGCTTTCTTTTTTCCTCCCGGCAAAACACCATAGGCTCGGGTATATTGAAGCAGTTGGTATACCATAGCGGCAATATACCCGAGAGCGCCTCATCGATGAAGAAAGTAATGCTGCGGCTACCGCGCCGAACGGTGACCGACAGCAGCTTTACCTCCTCACACTTCTTCGACTTCTTGATTGTATCTACCACGTCAGCCAGAGGTACCATATCAGACAGCACCCCCTCCTCTGTGGCTTTAAGACTATTTTCCGGGTATAAAGTCCTAAAGGTGTCGCGTTCGCCATTTTCGTTGAAGAAAGTAGCGCTAATATGCAAGTTCATTGGGTCATTAGCTTTAGTATACCAATATAGCGGCAGGACGCTCTCAGGAGCCACCCGTCGCACGGGTGCGAGTGTAAGAAAGTTCTCCTGCAGCCACTGTTCAGAATCAAGCCGCAGAGACATGCGGCAGAACATCGAGCAAAAAGTCTTCGAGGCCGTATCTTCGCCATGAGCGGCTGTCACCGTGAATACGGCGAAGTTGTTGCCGGTGACTTTTTCGAGATACTCTTCCACAATAGAGGATACATCGGTAACGGTAACCACTTTGTTAAGAGTATAATACCGGCTCTCAAAAATGGCAGAACCATGAACGGATATTGAAACGTCCAGGTATTCATTATCCGTAAAAATGTTGATGTCGGGCAGGTCGCACGACAGAACAACTTCCGAAAATTGAAAACCAAATCTTAACATACCCCAAAGTTACCCACAGGGTAACATCGGAGAAAAGACAAATAAAGCAATGCCGTGAGCATGAAAAAGGTTGACCTTTCGGCCAACCCTCTCTTTGAGTGGCGGACTTAGCAAAACCAAGAACCTTGAACCATAGTATAGTCTGCGTTCTCAACTTCTGCTGCGGCCATTTCCTGAGCCTCTGCGGCCGAAGCTGCCGTAACGTATATAATCTCGCTTTCTCCGTCGAAGGTTATTACTTCTATCATATATTCCTTGATTTGCGAGGTGGTGTCGTTTGTGAAGTTGCTAACGTATGTCATGATTTATATGTTTAACGGGTTTTTAATTAGCGCCGTAGCGCGTTTGATTTTTACACCGCCAAGTATGCACCCGGGGCAAGACGGCGCATGCCGTCGTTAGCATAGCCATGGGGCCGACGATAAAATACGCTCTTTTTAAAGCTCGACTTGAAAAAGAGGAAGATTTTATCAAGGACTTGCATGCCCTTGGCTGCGTGTGAACCGGGCGCTAACTTTGCGGAGGAAAATATCAATCGTGTTACGAGCGCTCCTTATCTGCCCGTATAACATAAAAATGACAGACGGTGCACACACAAGCGGCACCGCCTCACGAATTAACACAATGTAGAGGTTATAATTTTCTGAGGAGAAAGCACCCCCGACTACAGCTTCGGCCGCAGAGGCTCAGGCAATGACTCCTACTCAATGGCGAAGGACTACACCGACATTCATATTTTGGTTTGCCAAGCCCCGCCACTCAGAGAGAGCCTCTGGTGAATCTGCAACCGATTTATATGCGAACACCTACTTATCCGATTTTTTCCGTGCCTCAGCCTTTTTCGCGCGAGACTTAGCAAAAACCGAATTAAAATAGTTATCCATGTAGGAGACGAGCCCGTCGGGCGACGGCACTACCACATATTTAGTGTCTATTCTGCGGATTGAGTTATCTATGAGAGAGTCGAGTGGCACCAGCAGGAAGGTTTCAGGAGCAGAAGGAGTGCCACCTATACCCACAGCGAAAACCACCTTACGGCGGTTGGCGCGTTGAAACTGACGATAGCGCTCTATCTGCCAGGCCTCGAAAGTAACGCAGTCATCTCTCCATGATGAACGGTATTTGCACTCCAGGAAATAATCGATATCCGACTTACCGAATTTCTGTTGAACATGCAAGTCGGGATTCTTGCAAGACTCGGCAACCACACCGGCAGAAGAGACCGCATCGGTTGTGCGGTCGAGTAACTTCAGGCGCCAATCAGCAAGAAGGTCGCAAACAAAATTCTCAAATGCATCTCCTTTTTCTTTTGGGGTCAGAGGTTTCTCCTCCTCCTGAACGGATTCAGCGCTGACAGTCGAAGGAGCAGCAGGCTCCGGATTATATACCGGTGCTGCTATTGCAGGTTTGCTATCAGGGAGTGTAAACGAATACGTCGGTTCCGATTCAGATTCAGATTCGGATTTCAAAACTAAATTTACACCGGCAATTATAGAAATAATGCCGGCTATAATGAGTGCGTAACCCATGAAAAACAATGATTGATTAAGAAGTGTGTGACGCCAACTTAGGTGGCTGTGAGATTTACGGCTGCAAAATTAGTAATTTTTGGGGCTATGCTGCAAAAATTGCGACATAAAAAATGCAGCCGTATACTCACAGCACACCCGCCATGGAGAGAGAGAAAGAATCCCTGTAGGGAAATTTCTCACACCCGATATAGAGAGTGTCGAAGGCGTCCGTGCCGTCTGTGCGGTGTTCGAGAAGGTCTTCCTCGCTCTCGGCGAGCTTCTCACCCGACTTGTCTTTATCAAAGCCGTTGCGGCCACGTCGCACGCCTGCCGACTGGATAGCGAGAATAAGGTCGTCATTATTCGAGCGGTTGAAGAAGGGCATAAGGCGTTGTTTACCGGCAAAGGCTTGGTTGATGAGCAGGTACTTCTCCTCTTTGCGCATGGGGTTGCCGAGGTAAACCGGCTCAACCGTCCAACCATGGCGCTCAAACTCATGCACTACCCACCAACGGAAATCCTGGTCGTTGACGGCATAGTTCGACCCCAGGGCGGTAGCATCGAAATAAAACACAACGGTTTTATTACGGTGCGCCGAGTAGTAACGGCAAAAATCGTCAATCAAGGCCGGGATTTTCCGCTCGAACTTAACATAAAACGATTTAATGACGTTGAGGCGGCGGTCGCGCGGCTGACCGGCGACAATCCAGTTAATGTTAGCGTTGTAGTCCATACCTATGCAGATAGGAGCGTCGGGGTCAACGTCGGCGTCGGCGCGTGCATCGAGCGCGTCGAAGTCATAATCATAACCGAGAGAATCGAGGTATTGATTATCGTTGGCGTCGTACTTGTGAGCCTCACGCATTGACGAATAGAATCCGTCTTTGGCAATACCTATGCGTTGGCAAAGTATTGATGTCTGAAATGTAAGAGGCGTGAGGTCGCGCTTCATCTGCTTGATGTAGTTTTCGCCCAGGAGCTGCAAGTTCTCTATACTGCTGTACTCGCGGTAATATACAGCCACCGACCGCATCTTATTAAGGTTGCGGTCAAGACGCCGGAGATAGCTCTTCAGGTGAGCCGGAACCATTTCACCTTTGGCATTAATGGCGCGGATACGTTCCTTAGTACGCCATATCTCAAACACCGTTCCCTCGATAGTCTTTATCAGCTCGGTATCCATTTTATCCTTGTAGTAAAGGAACCACGAGCCTTTGGTTGTCTGCGGCATATCGCTCAATATCATTATTGAGTGATTGAAGGAGTGCTTGCCGAAGTGCGACTTAATGCCGCCGTTTGCCGGGAGGGTTTCATCTTTCAGCTTCTGGTAGTCGATGAATTTAGCCTCATCGACAAGCAGCCACGACAAAGTAAGCGAGTTGGAGCTGCCCGGGCGGTCCTGAGAGATTATAACGGCTATGCTGCCGTTATAGAACGATATAACATGCTCATACTCGAACGGCGGCGTTATAGGCTTTTTGAACGACTTGGGGGGCTTTTTGCCCACTACATAATGCACGCCCTCTATAAAGCCCCAGCGTTTCCATGCAGCGAGCAAGCCCGGGACGGTGTTTGTGAGACCGTGCTTGAACGTCGGCACCACGATGCCGCCGGTCGAGCCGGGCATGCGCTGCATATTGCGAAGCACAAACGGGGCTGCAATAGAGTCGGTCTTACCTGTTCGGCGTCCGGCAACAATAACTGTAGTGTTCGCTCCTATAAGCTGAGTAAGGCGCTGCGGCTTGTTAAAGTATACTTTCTTCCCGCTCATCGTCGTGTTGTTTAGGGTCAGAGAAAAGAGTGTCGAGCTCAAGGTCGACCTCTTCGAACTCCACATCTTCAATATCGATAGTCTCGGCCCTGTACTTCTGTATCATGGCCGAGATTTTAGCGTTGATATTCGGTATCGGCTCGATACCGAGAACACGCGGGTCATCGGTGGCGGTGAACGGCTGCGGCACAATCATGTCGTAAGGCATAGCCTGTTCATCCTCAAGGTCTACACGATTGAGTTTGCCGTAAGCCGTAGCGGCGCGTTCCATGGTTTTGCTATCCTTGCGCTTCTCTGCCATTTTGTAAGTGGCGATGAGCATTTCATTGGTGCGCCAACGGTGAAAGTCGCGGCTGGCGCTGCCGAGCATAGGCAGCAGCGACTTTACGACTGCCAGGTCGGAGTACGCCGTTGTGCGGTGTACTCCGTGCCGTTGGCACACCTCCGAAACAAATTCTCGGTCGGTGCCGTCAGGGTTTGCTATGAACCAGTTGTACATTTCGCGCACGCGAAGTACCTTATCCACAAAAGCTTGTGGATAACGCTCGCGAAGCTCCACCTCTTTAGTGAAGAGCTCCGCGCGGCACACCTCGATTGCATTAGGGTAGCTCATTACTCATCGTCCTCCATATCGAGCAGGTTGCGGTGGGCATTTTCAATGGCCTGCGGAGAGCCAACCTGAGCAAGCATCATCTCCTGGGAGTGAAGCTTGACCTTAGAGTTGGCCTTACCGCGACGATATGCCTTCGAGACCTCTGTAGTGCGGTCCGAAATATCGGAGCGCAACACATCGGCAGGTATGTCAAGAATAACGGCCATGTCGGAGATCTTGAGGTAAATTGAGGCAAAGCGCTCAATTTCCTCCAATTCTTTCTGCGAATAATTCATGAAGCGGGACTGACTTTTTGGTGATTAACTCCTCTACCTGCTCATGGAGCCGGGCAAAAATTTCAGGGTCGGTAGAAATGAAAGCTGACTCGTGGCGGTTGCCTCGGGTCAGGTTCTGCGATGTGATGACGGAGACCGTATGACCGGACTCCGACTTAACGAGCAGAATCTTGCTGTGGTTGTCGGCGAGATAAGTACGTTCAATTACCCGGGTAATGAACGCCCACAGCTTGAGTGTCTTGTTGGTAGCCTTGTGGTCGAGCACAAGATTGATACGCGACACTTTATTTGCTTTGCAAATGAAAAACAGACGCCGCAGAAACTCCTCGGAAATTGAGAAAGAAGTCTGCCATACCTCAGCGATGCCCACTTGTCCCAAAATCCATTCGAGGATGTCGGCAACCTGCACGGCATTTGAAAGATAAGCCTGAAAAGGAGTATCTTTCAACGGTCGGAGGATTTGGGAAATATCGGCACAGCGCTTCATTTTTTAGCAGACTTCTTGCGGGTGGCTACTTTCTCAGCTGCGGGCACATAGCGGTCGTAAGCCTCCCAGTTGGCATGCAGCTTCTTGTCGAGCGATATAAGTTCCTTGAGGAACGGATAACGCTCGGAGTCGGGGCAGGTGGCGTTCTCGAGAGACAGTGAGCGCAATTTCATATGCAGCTCACGCATGCGCTGCAGAAGCGAGAGGTTCTCAACGTACTTTGCTTTTATATCGTCGGGGAGCGTATCATGGTCGGCTCGGCGACCTTTAGGTTCAGAGTCGGCCTTAGCAGCAAGCGGGATATGCTCCTCGACGATTTTCTCGACTTCGGCCTCCATTTGGGTAACTTCGGCATGAGTGAGCGCCGCAACCCTGAAATTATAATATTTCTGAAGCTGATACTCCACGAACTGATGCTGCCGGTCAATCTGCCCTATTAAGTTCTTGTACATAATGCGGTTGCCCGACAGCTTCAGCAGGTAGAGCGCCCCGGCCTTATAGTCTCTTTCTTCGGCAGGTGTCTCGAGCCATTCTTTTATCTTTTGTGTGAAATTGTGGTCCATAAGCGGTAGAAAACAAAAGGAGAGGCAGTAAATGACAGGCGGATATGCCCGGCATTGCCGCCTCTCCTGTGGTTGTGAGAGAATAGATTAAGGCTCGGTTACAGAAGAGCCGGTCTTGCAGTCGATGTCGCCGTCCTCGGTCTCGAGGGTGCCGACATAGAAGGGCGCAGGCACTTCGTCGGTAGCCTCTACGTTGATTGTTGTAGAGGTAGTGCCGGTTGCACCCTGGCCGAGGTCCTGAGCAACCGTTGACTTCGTGCTCCACTTATCGTTACCGAGAACGCGGAAGTTGCCTTTCATATCCTCAACGACAAAAACATTGTCGGTGTTGTTGATATAGGCGGCTGCCGCAGTGGCATCGGAACCGACACCGGGATGAACGGCGACAAGTTTGTTGAGCTGCGTCTGGCTCGGGAGCTCGCCCTGAGCTTCCGAAGTGAGCTGCGACTTGTCGGGGAGGATGTCGATGTAGCGCCACTTGGCATCGGCGGCGAGAGTGAAGGAGCCGTCGAGAATAGCCGAGGTGGGGCGGCCGAGTTCATCGCGGGGGAGCTGCGGGAACTCCACAATCAGGCTTTTTGCAAGATAGTAGATTCGGCGCTTCACACCGGGCAGCTCGGGTGTGCCCTGGCACCACCCGAGCGACTTCTGAATCGAAGTACATTTTGTAGCCATGGAGTAAAGGTATTAAACGGTTATTTCGATTGTTTTGAGGCGGCGTTTGTCGATAGACTCGAACTGGACGCCGAAGAACATCGTGGCGATGTACGAGAGGATAAAGGGAGCAAATTCCTTTATCATGACGTTCTCAACGTCGCCCATTTGGTCGTAGCCCACGAGCATGTTGCTCTTGGTTGATACGTGCATGAATTTCGACCCGGCCTTATTGTAGAGCGGGCAGAACTTGAGCTTGCCGTTGGAACCTTCAACGGCACCCTGCGCATACTGGGTGTTGTAGGGCAGCCCTCCATGAGTGAGCTGGTAGCCTTCATTGTACTTGTCGACGAAGTCCTGCGAGCAGTAGAGGTAGAGGTCCTGGCTGCGCAGGCGCGGGTCGAGAGAGTGAAGAATCTCCTTGGCGATATCCACGGCGTTAGCAGCGGTTATCTCGTCGGTGAACTTCATGTAGTTACCCTCTTCAGCGGCGATAGCACCGGCGGCAATCTCGGTTTCTGTAATGGTGTCGAAGCCGTTGAAGAGGTCGGCGGTTGTATCACCTGCCGGATTTCGCTTACCGGTCCATATTGCATCGTTAAGGTGCTCGGAGAGCGACTTTGCGATGAGAGCGAGGACGTGGCGCGCCGTTGGCGTGGTCATCTGACCGTCGCCTTTGGTTGCGCCCGTGCCGAGCAGGGTTGAGATTGCCGAGTTAGGCTCGAACTCTGCAACTACAGAGCCGAAGAAAGTCTCGAGGTCTCGTAACACGATACCGAGATTGAAGTCGGACTTTCGCTGAGGATTGTAGGGAGCGAACTGGGCATTGCCAGTGAGCTGGCCAACGCGCTCTTTGTATCGGATACCGGGGCGCCCTGTCATGAACTTGAGCGTCTCGCCTATACCGATAATAGGCAGCATAAGGAGTTCGGAACGGTATTTTACCGCGGCCTCCTGGTACTCTTGGAGTGTGAATTGGAATTTACCGGCCATTGTAAAAATGAGAAAATGAGGTTATACTTCGTTGAAGAGCTGCGAGGCTGAGTTAAAGGTATTGACGAAAGCCTCTACCTCATTTTCAGGGGTAGCCTCACCGTTGCAGGATTTAGAGTCCTCGACAACCTGTTTAGAGGGCTCTGCCGGTTTTTTGGCGAGTTTGGCTTCGAGCTCGGCAATCTTAGCGTCGCGCTCTTCGATAGTTTTCTTGTTGGCGTCGACGAGGCTGTTGGCCTCTGTGAGACGCGCATTGATGGCGTTGTATTCGTCCTCGCTGTAGGTTTTTGAGGTGCTTTTTTCTTCAGACATGGTGATTGAATTGGTTTGATTCTTGAAGAGCGACGACAGAGCCGAGAGAAAGCGCCCGAAAGCGCCGTCCTTATCTCTGTCGGCAATGGGTATGTTCGGTATCGGCATGCCGGCGTTAGCCATTGCCGATGCCAGGGCGTCCGACATGCGCGGAGCCTCATCTTCGGCAAGATTGGTTATTTCGTCGACGAAACCCCAGGCGAGCGCTTCATCAGGCGTGAGCCACCCGCCCACTTTCATGAGGTCGAGGAGTTCCTCGGGCTTACGCTTGCATCGGATAGCGTAGAGGCGGGCAACATTTTGGTCGAGCTTGTCAAGGTCGGCCTTCATCTTCTCGCAGTCGGCAATGAGGGTTGCGAACTGGTCGCTCTTAAGCGAGCCCCACTCGAAGAAAGCCATTGAGCATTTGTGCACAAGGTACATGGCTCCGGCGTCGATAGAAATGTGAGCGGCGCCGAGAGAGGCGATTGTCGCCGCCGAGGCATTGAGCCCCACGAAATGCACATTTACCTTACCATGGTTTTTGAAAGCTGCCGAAATAGAGAGGCCGGTGGCGAGCGAGCCGCCTGTCGAGTCTATGAGAACATTAACCTCCTTGCCGTCGTTCCGCGAGAGCTCGCGGTCGACCGTAGAGCGGTCGAAGTCAGAGCTCCCGACATAGCCCTTCAGCGATATGTTATAATTGGTCTTTGCCATTGTGCGGTTGAGTTTTACAATGCAAAACTACCTTTTAGTGAGGATAGGCAAAAAGACAATAAAAATAAGGGCCTCCCCCTGCGGGAAAGCCCTCGGCACCATGGAGGCGTGCTCAACGGCAGAGGTTAAACACGTAGCCGTTAGAGCCCATGTAGTAGTCACACATGAATAAATCGCGGGCGAAAGCGTCGTAGTCGAAGTAGCAGGAGAGATTGCCCATTGTTTTCTCGAGGTCGTAGCATTCCTCGACTATATTGCGGGCGAAGTCGGCCTCGCTGTCCCAGCAGCCGCAGTAGGCATCCTCGAAGCCGTCGATAGTATCCTTAATTTCCAGGTAGTCGGCCACAGCCTCGGCACCGTACTTTTCACACAGTTCAGTGTATTCTTTGATGTTGCCGAAGTCCTCGCGGGTGATGAAGCCTTCATTGTAATACTCGCGGGGGAAGCCTTCGAAGTCCTGAGCCATAAGTTCAGGGGCTGTCTCATCGGCATGCAGGGCCTCGCAGAAGTTGATGAAATCGTCGTAGTCGTCGAAGGTAGAGAGGTCTATCCAGAGGCCGCGGAGCGAGCCGTTGTTGTACTTGCCGTAGGTTCCTACATATACCGAGGGGGTTCCGTCTGCGCAGCTCTTATGCAGGGCGATTGCGGTTTCGAGCTCCGAGACTGTGAAGTCCAGCTCGTGGAGTCGCTCAGCGACTCTTGAAGTGATTGTGAGTTCTCCGAATTGCAGTTTCATAGTGGTGGTGTTTTGAAGTGTTGTCATGATGTTCATTTTTTGAAGTTTTACACTGCCAAGTATGCACTTGGAGCAAGACGGCGCATGCCGTCGTTAGCAAGACAAGGGTCCGCGGCACAAATACTCTCTTTTTATAGCTCGTCTTGAAAAAGAGGAAGATTTGTGTTAGGACTTGCATGCCCTTGTCAGCGTGTGCTCCCGGTGCTAACTTTGCGGGGTAAAACTCAAATGAACGTTATGACAGCACCAAAACAACACCCTATGAAAAACTCAATCGGAGAGCGAGCTTCACGTAAAGCGGCCTGCCGCCACGATTGGGCGCCACACAGTCGGCTCGAAGAAGCGGTCGCCCTTCACAAGAGCTGCTTAGACGGATTCCCCCTACATTTGGAAATGAACGGCAAGTACATAACGGCGTGCCGCCATGGATAGACCTCTCGACCTTCGGCTACTGCCTCAATCAATTACGCTGCGAGGCCCTGCATGCCGATGAGACAGCCCCTCCCCTACTCACAGCTCAGGACTTCGAGGGTATCCTCCGAGCTCTGCAACTACTAAGGCTTCATCTCCAGCGAGGACTTTGCCGACATCAATAGCGCTATGGGAAAGTACGGTGCCGAGGCTGTGGCCGCCTACATGGAAATTCATCCAATCTAAGCCGAGGGTCACACTGCGGCTGCCGGGACAGCGAGGCCAACTTTGCCCGTAAGCGCGATGAATTTCCTACCTAAAAGCAATGGGCAATCTCTCCTGCTACTTCGGCTATGAGGCTGCCTCCTTTTACCACAGTGTGACTACTACATGAGCTTTATCGGCTTTCCTTACTTCGCTGAGCTCGCCTCCATGGCGCCGAGGGATTTCCCGCAGGGGGAGGCCCGCAACAAAAAAAGCCGCCTATCCTCACGGACCGACGGCCTGACACTTCATAATCTAATCCTAAGTTAATGAAACACCAATTAATAAAGAATCTAACAGACCTATGAAAATATACCTATATCACACACGGCACCAGCGATTTAAGTGCCACATGCGTAATTTCGTAACTATAAGCTGCGCTTTCGCCTGAAGGCGAGCCTTTATGCTCTTCGACCTTGATTACAGGGAAAGGCGACTCCTTAGCCCCTATCACGAAGTTGCGCCCCGACACATCTGTAACCACAAAGGCGAGCTTGCGGCGAAGTGGCAGCCATTGCCCGGAGGAGAACTTCAAGGAGGCAGTATCCTGGTATGAGCCGTTTTTCTTCTCGGTAGTGCATGTGCACTCCGGAGAATCGAAAAACGCTACCGGCTGCAGCTCGGCAAAAATGCCGACTGCATTGCGGGTGATACCATGCAGCCCGATATTGTCGGGCAGCAGGCGGCATTCTACAAAGGCTATGCTTTTAATGCCGGGGAGAATTTGCACTGAGGTTTTCATAAATCGGACAAATCGGACTAATCAGTATTCGGGGGTGCGAAGTCGGTGTTATTTTATTGAACCTTTTTGACGGCGACGCATGCGCATGTATATATCGCGCTTGCGTTGGTAACGCTTGGCAATAGCGTTCCAGTTTTTCTCTGTGAGCTCTATGCCGTGCTTTTCCATAAAGGCATAAATAAGGTTATCCTGGCGCTTAAAGAGTGAGGCGAAGCGGTGGAGCGATTGCCACATACATATATCAAAGCGGTTGCGGATACATGCGACGAAAGCCTCGCGGGCTTTCGGAGGCAGGTAATAGTTGCTGCGGGTGTCTTTGTTCCTGAAGTTGGGAATCTCCACGGCAAGTTTACCCTCACCTCCGAGCTCAGGAACATAACCGGCAGGCGGGGATTGCAGAAACTGCTCGAGCAGGCTTGATTCTATCGAGCCGCGGATGAGTCGCACAGGCTCGGTTCCGCTATGTTCATGGCGGAACCACTGTGCGAGGTAGTCTTCAAGTTCAATGTAAAGAATCATGTGATAATGCAGTTTTTCAATGCAAATATACAAAATATATTTTGCATTTGCAATGGAAATTAAAATAAAGTAAGGGTACCATTTCACAATGGCACCCAAACTCCAAAAAAAAAAATAAAAAAACTGGTGACTGTGTATGTTGGTGGCTGTTATTGCTGCGGAATCTCCACTATCGTATAACGGCGGTCGTCGAGGTTCTTTATATCCATTAGGGCACGGATTATAATCTCGAGGGTTTCGAGGGCGGCTTCGGCACCGACCTCTCTTATTGTATCGTAGAAGCCGCCGGGGTTGACGGCGCGGAAGTAAACCTCGGTGAGGTGGTTCTGAATCGTCTGCGGGTCCTCGGTGAAGAGCTCGATGAGGGCGTCGAGCTTGCAGTCGTTAACGGTCATGCCTCACCTCCTTTCGGGGCTTTGCTGCGGCTCAGCAGCGGGTCGACGAAGAAGATGCAGGCGGTGGCCACGGCGCTGCCCACGATAACGGCAGGCTCGCACTCGGCGAGGCTGCCAAAGAAGGCGGCGAGTGTGGCTGCAGATGCGGCGCAGAGGTTAAGGCCGGGAGCGGTGACGCGGATGCTGCGCAGGGCGCTGAGAGCGCGGCGCAGTGCGGTGGGCGACTTGGGCGCGAGGTTGAGCGCCGAGAGTATCACGACTTGGTTGCGGCGTCGTGGTGCCGTCAGGGTTAATGCGTTCATAGCATCGTGGAGTATAGCAAGGCAAGACAAAAAACGGCTGCCAATCCGTTGCTATACTCCACGATGCCGTCTCTTACGAGCGCAAAATGAAATCGGATAGGCAGCCGCATATATGGCTACTCCATGGGCATAAAAAAAGCCCACCGTGATGTCGGGCATTGACCGCGCCCTGGCGAGACAGACAAACTGCCGTGAAGTATAGCACTGCAAAGGTAAGGCGAAATTTTGAATCGTCCAAATGGATTGAAAAAAAATTTCGCCGGGTGAGTGGTATGTGTTTCTTGGTACACAACGGTATACACGGTACACAAGCCGCGAAAGGCGATTGTAATGCACTGAGCCTCTTATTATTATCTTTTTCTCTTAAAAAAAATAATATAATAATAGGCTCCCGGCTTGTGGCCTTTTGTGTACCAAAATTTTCGATGTGTACTAATTGTGTACCGCTTGTGTACTTTTGTGTACCACGCTATATTTTGCAATACACTATATATCAAATAGTTAACCACCGTGTACCGTGTAACCCCGAAATGCGCCACTTTTTTGGGAGACTTTTTTTGAGTCAAAAAAAATAACCGTCATATAACATGGCGGTTATTTTGTTGTAGTAGAGTTAGTTATGCATCGAGATATTCAACAAGTTCTTCGGCTCGGAGCTTGTTGTAATCACGGTCGGCGTCCTCATATGCCCGGATGAGAGTGCGGAACGGGCAGCCCGCAACCATAACCATGCGCCACACCCGGAACTCGATGTCGCCATGAGGCCGTGCCGTGAATACAACGGTTTTCTCTGCGTTCGCCTGGTGAAAGCGGCTAATATAAGCCTGGAGTTCGTCAATCTCTTGCCGCTCCTCGATGAGCTCTTTGCGGGCTTTGCGTTCGGCGCGTATGCTCCTCACGAGAGCAACGCAGGCCACGCATAGCGCAAGAGCGAGTGAAAGTGTAAGTGTCATATTTTTATTGCTTAATTTGGGTATATAGTTATTCTTCGTTGTCGAGTTGCTCGTCGTCTTCAACTTCTTCGGCTTCAGATAGCCGGAGAGTCTCGAGATTGATGTCGAGAGTACTTTTGAGGCTATCGTAATCAAAACACATGGCCTTTTGATAGTTTCCTTTAATCACCTTTTGATGATAGGTGCCTGTGTTTATGTATTCCTCATCGAGCTCTCCGTTCTGCTTCATGAACTGAAACCTCTGCAGTTTTCGGCCCATGTACTGGGGCAATGATTTGAGGTAAGAACTGAGGGTGTCAACGCTCACAGAATTGCCGTTTTTCGGCTTAGACATACGTTGCTCAAGCAACGAGCGGATAGCAGGAAAATTAACAAAAATCACTCGCTTTGGCGTTGAAAATACCTTATCTTCCTTAGCCTCGATTGAGCGGAACTTCTCAAGATACTTGATAACATAATGCACGCCCTCACGTACCCTGTTATGTGAGTGCAGCGACTCGAGGAAATGCCAGAACTCGGCAGTATCAGAGCTCTTCGTTATCTGATCGTTCTGAAACTTCATTCCCTTAACCACAATATCGAAGAGCTCGCTGAACGTGAACGGCAACTCAAGATGTGGCTCCAGCAGACGGAAGGCGGCCAGTGGTACAATCCAATTCTTACGGATTCGAGCCTCTATGCCCTTGCCGCGCACTTTCTCGTCGATGTCGGCCGACGTGAGCGAGAAAGCTCCGGCAAAGCCTTTTTCAAAGATTTCGCGCAGCGGGAGTATTTGAAAAAGCAAATGCGAGTTTCCGGCCAGAGCCATTCTCTGAAGCTTGTTAAAGCGGTTATCCTCGGCGGCGTCAAACGATGTTTTCATATATTGCAGGTGGATGCAGCGAGAGAATATCGCGTCGTCCTCCGGCTTATATTGGCCGCCGAGAATAACTGCTGAAGATACGGGTATTGTTATAGGCTGCTTATCCTCCATTTTGCTGCGTGATGTACCGCCCCAAATACCTTTAATGATGTCGATTCGCGTATCTTTGAGCTCATTTGTAAACTCATCGAGAATAATCACCGTGTTTATCGCGTGTGAGAGCATATAGGCAATAGCCGGAATCGATGTGTTGGAACACGACCACGGCGTGTTTGGCAACACATAAAAAAATGAGGCTATTGCTTTTGCCAGTTCTGTTTTTCCCGACCCTTTGCGTCCAAAGAGGTTGAGCATCGGGAAGAACTGTAGCGAATCAAAAACAACATCGCGGAATATGGCAGCCAGGAGCCAGGCGAAGCACACTTTGGCTCCGTCGCCATATACTTCGGCAAGACTCTGTACGAAGTCGTGCAGAGGTATGCCGTTGCCGGTGTTGTGCCTGAAGAGCCGCTCGAAATTGAAAGCCGACTTATTACCGAGATAGAGTTCCGACATAGCCGGAAGGAAATAACGTCGGTTTGCAATGGTAACGGTACCGAGTTTGTCAATAGGCATAAATTTGCCGTCGGCAAATATGCCATTGGCAAAAGAGAAAAAGCGCTCTCGCTCATCCCAACCGATATTTTCTACTCTCGTGGCAGACTGCGTGACCGCAAAGATATACTCCTGCATGGCAATAAGTGCGGTGCCCGCGTCACTGCGCCACACATAATTGCCTTTATCAATGAGTTTTTTGCGGAAATCACGCACCGAGACAAAATCGGCAGAGGAAAACTCGATAACCTCTTCTTCTCCGTTTTGATTTATCATTCGGAGAATACGGGTCGATTTTTCCGACTCCTTGATATGCAGAACTGGCCGGAATATAAAATTGGACCAACGGGCGAGGTTGCCGTCCTTGTCGGGCGCCTGGTAGCAGCCGTCTTTTATAATGATGCCGAGAGAGCGAAGGCATGTGCGCTCGTGCTCCGTGAAGTCCTTGAGCTCATCAGGGCTGTTCGACTCCTCTTTTATCTTCTTCCCGGCATTGCGCATCGCTTCGCGCCACAATTTAGCTTTACCAAAGATTTTGCAGAGCTTGTCGATACACATTTCCCGGGTAAGCTCGTCGTCGATATACACCAGGAGCGATGCAACCTCGGCCACCACCTCCATTTGAAGATTCTGCGCATCGGCGTTGGCAAACCTCTTGGCAGCGTACCATACCACAAAAGGAACATCCTCAAGAGCCGCATATGCCTCGCGGCAGGTAATGTAGCTGTCGGGGTCGTGTTTTATGTTATTTTTATCATCATCCCGACTGCGCGGTATTTCCCTGACGCTCACCTCAAAACCTTTTTCAACAGCTAAACGTCCGTGCTTCATGACGGCTGAGATGCCGGGAGGATAAAGGCGCCCTTTGGGCGGGTCGGAGTCGGGAATAAAACGAATAACGTTAGATATGCTGCGCATGCTGTCGAGCTGCCGGTCGGTCAGTGCTGTGCCCAGTGGTGCTACAGCCTGGCCTAATCCTATGCTTTGCAAGCGCAACACGTCTGGCGCTCCCTCTACGACAATAAAGAAATTCGACGCCCGGGCTTGCCTCGAAGCTACATCGATACCAAAAAGAGCCTCGTTCTTTTTGAAAACATCTGATGTCTTGGAGTTCATATACTTGGCAATATCCTCATTGGCGCCTATGTAGCGGCCAGTGAAAGCAATTATATTGCCGAACTTGTCGCAGATAGGTATAGTAACTCGCTGCCTTAACTGTGCATAGCGCCTGCCGTCTTTCTCATTGACACCGAGAACACCGAGTGTCTCGGCCACATCTTCCGGCACAGCGTTCTCGCGGAGGTAATCGAGCAGCAAGCGAGAGTCTCGCGGAGCGTAGCCAATGCCAACATCCTTGCAGAACTCTTCGCCCCAGCGTTTACAAGCATACTCCCTGGCCTCTTTAGCCTCTGCGGTTTCTGCGTTAAATTGCTTTGTGTAGAACTCCTGTACTGCGCGAAGAACGGCAAGCTGAGACTCTCGCTTCTGCCGTTCTTCGCGGGCTTTGTCGGCGTTCTCTTCGTTGCGTTCGTACTCTACCTCAATGCCGTTATTCTGCGCTATCGTCTTTACCGCCTCGGCAAATGAGAGATTATCCCGTTCTCTGAGAAAATCAATTGCAGAACCTCCCTTGTTGCACCCGAAGCAATGCCATGAATTTCTTATAGGATTAATGGCAAGTGACGGCGTTTTTTCGCCGTGCAAAGGGCAGCAACAGAAATACCTCGAGCCTTTGGGCACAAATTGTAGCCCGGAGCGCTCGAGGACTTCCTTAATCGGTAAATCCTTTACCCTCTGTATTGTACTTTCTTTAATCATAGACAAATAGCCTTATCCCAGCATTGCATTATTGATTCTCCGCTGAACCTCGGCCTCTCGGAACCCGGATTTATCGGAAATATAAGGCCTTGCTCACGGTATTTGCGCAAAGTTTTTGCGCTGACACCGAGAGCTGCCTGCACAGCTTTTACGTTGAATAACTCTTTCGGATTCAAGGCCGGACGTATATTCTTTATAGGCATGTTGCTCTTATTCGATACGTTTAACTTCAATGATGCGGGCCTCTTTATTTGTCGACGTAATACGCCGCCCCGGCATGATGAGGTTGCATTTAGAGGTCTGTGCGCGTACTGTGTCAATCCACTCTATAGGGAAAGAGACACTCATTCCAACCTCAAGCCCCCTAATCATTGGGAGCACTTTTTTAGCTCGGCTTTCTTTGCTCATGGTCTTGTTGATGTAAACCTAAATGTTTAACTTTATACCGCAAAGGTAAAGTATTTTGGTAATTGCAAAATATTTTAGCCGGTTAAATAATGTTAATATGTAAAGTATAACAGTCCTTAATGACTTCCAAACATTTAAACACCAATAAGTTACGAGCCACACTCAAAAAGCAACGAATATCTCAAGAAGTTCTCGCCCAAAAGTGCGGTATTTCGCGACAAACAATACAAAATATGTTAAAAGGAGATGAAATCGGCCTGCATAAGTTTTTGCAGATTGTCGATGCTCTCGGGCTTTCTGTAGGCTATCTGTTCGATGAGACTCCCGAACCTCAAGTGAATTCCTGTAATAACATAACCCTGAACCAAAAGAACTCCCTTGGCTCATCTCAAAAAGTGACGACAAACTCTTGTGACTCAGAAGTCGGAATATTGCGCGAGCTCATCAAAGAAAAAGACGAGCGCATTGCCGACCTTAAGGAACGTATAATCGAGTTAAAGGCTTTGGCCGGGCATGTTGGAACACGTGTTGCAAACACCTGACGCTTTCTATAAGTCGCAGACATACTAATATTTAACACCCTTATTTTTAGGGCTGGAAAGCGTGTAGCCGTCAAAAGCGGCTCCCGAGTTCGAATCTCGGTCGCTCCGCAATGTGATGAAAGTCAGTTTTCCAAATGGGTTAACTGACTTTTTTATTAACTTTACACTATGAAAAAGGTATATAAATCAAAAGTTGCCAATTGGTATATATGGTTTTGCGCTATTCTTACCGTAGCTTTCTTCGGCTCGATATATCTGTGTTATAAGTCTACATGGATTCTGCTCATCGATGTAGTACTCGTTGGCATAGGTGTGCTCATGCTCTACGACATACTTCTGCATACCGATTACACCATTATAGGACAAAAACTCTATATCCGCTGCGGTTTCTTATTCAAAATGCAGTTGCCTGTTTCCGATATTACCGAGATAACACACAAATCCACAATTCTTTCATCGCCGGCATTATCGGCAAAAAGAATCGGACTGAGATATGGCAAAAAGCGTTGGATATATGTCTCGCCCAAGGATCAGGACGGTTTTATATCCGACTTAAAATCTGTAAATCCTAATATTGAAGTCCTGGGCAACTAAAGGCAGAGCTCCCAATACAAGGGAATACACAGCGCATTAGCCCCGGCAAGCGACACATATAGCACGGGGAAATCTTATACTTATGCTTTGCTTGCGGTCATTTCTGCGTTGATATAATCGGCTTTCGCTTTGCTCAGCGGGTAAATGCCCGGAGAGGTGAGGATTCCGTTCATACGCAACATGCCACATTGAAGTGGCTTATAGGCGGGGTTGGCGTAGTCTAAAATACGCATACGCACCCAACGCCCCTTGGCAGGAGCTTGATTATGGCCAATGTATTTGGCCCAGCGGCCTTGATTGACTTCATCAAAACTTTTGAAGACAGCTATTACCTCCATTTTATATAGAATCTGGGCATAGCCAACGGAGACGTATATGTAGACGATGTCGCCTACCGAGGCCGACCTTTTAGCGAGTGAGCTGTAGAATGGTTGGTCTATTTCGTCTCTTTCATGGAGGCATCGCACCATATCGAACACGTTAGGGTTAGAGGGGAAATACCAGTAAGTCATTTTGTTGAGTTGTATTATTTTTCTTAAATGTTTCAGGACCTGGGCTAAGCAGCCGAGATTGACCGGTGGACGTGCCCTACGAATTGCAACTCTTGCATGGCCTTGTCGGGGAAGATCTCTTGCAGTCACTCGGTAAAGATGTGGTTGTTCTTGTTGGATTGTAAGCCTCCGGCTTGCGTTGATAGTTCTAAATTGGAGCCTATTCCTACGGCTCGCAAAGATTTTTTCACCGCCATATCACGCCGCCTTGATTGATATTCTTTTCTATATAAGCCACAACATTATTGTAATGGTGCTCGTTCCTGATAATTCTGTCCCACGACTCATGATGCCATAGCTTGCCCGTATTCCCAAGCAAGCGATTAATCTGCAGGGCGCTGAAATTCTTCCAGGACTTGCAAATTTGAGAAAGATCATGAGTCCCGGTCAATTCAACCAACACATGAACGTGATTTGGCATTATCACGTAGCTGTGAATCAAATAGCGCTCGCCATCAAAATATTCAAGTGCATTCTTCATTATCCTGCTACAATCGGCGCTTTTCAGGCAACAGCTGCCGTAGCCTGCATCAAGATAGTTGTTGATAATCAAAGGGAACATTCTGTTAAACCGCGATTTGGTTTCTTCTGACCAAGGCTCAGGATTCTGTTTCTTGAAATAATCTTTCATCGCTTGCAAGTCCTCCCTCACCGCTGCGGGCAATGAGTCGGCAAGATGAAAAGTGACAAACTGTATGCACCGCTCACTATGCCAATGAGGTAGATTTCTGCGCTTCACCGTAATACCCGGAGTGCCGCATGGAGCGCAAGCCTCCGGCTTGCAATTATCGCCGGTTGGATCGTAAGCCTCCGGCTTGCGATTATCGCCGGACTTACAGTTATCACTATTATCGTTGTATTTATTCATTTTATCGTTTTTGTTATTTTCGCAAGCCGGAGGCTTACGATCCAATCCAACCTTCCAATCCAATTCAAGCCGGAGGCTTGCGTTCCTAACAAATATTTCTTGCTGTTTTTCTTCCAGCCCGCACGATATTCTTTATCGGTATATAATATGATGAGGTCAGCCTGATATTCCTTATCTACGAAATACACCTTTTTATCGGCCTGGAAAGGGCGGTCGGTAAAGAACCATATGCCCTTGTTTTCGCTTGCCTTAGCGCGATAGTCCTTATCGGTTTCAAACACTATCAAGTCGGCCTTATACTCCTTATCGGTCACAAACACTTTTACATCAGCCTCATATGCACGGTCGGTGCTGTAAATCTTCTGGGCGTGGGCTGCTGAGCACATCATGCCCATGACAAGGGCTAAAAGTATCTTTTTCATAACTCTTTCATTTTTCTATAGTGTCAGAGATTGCAAAGATAGTGTTCTTTGACCGCTTTATCACTTTATTTGTTCAGTCATACCAATATTGGAGCGCAAGCCTCCGGCTTGCAATTATCGCCGCTTGGAGCGCAAGCCTCCGGCTTGCGATTATCGCAGGAGTTACTGTTATCAATATTATCGCTCTTTTTATTCATTATATCGTTTTAATATTTTCGCAAGCCGGAGGCTTACGATCCAATACCAATAATTTTTTCAACCCACTTTTTGTATTCCGCCACACCCGGGAATCCTGTCTGTGCCTGCACGAGTTCATGGGAGCGATTGAATATTAAATACGAAGGAAATGCTATAAGGCCATACTCTGCTCCCAGTGTTTCAGAATCCTCTTTGCATATGCGGAGATTGACGCCATCCATGTCGGCCGTGCGTCGTTCCCACTCATCGAAATCCGATGATTCGTCGCTAATATAAAGGAATACGATGTCGGACTCGGGCAGTTCTTTCCGTAGTATCTCGGTTTTGGCAATGGCGTCGAGGCAAGGACTGCACCAAGTGTTCCACAAATCCACTATTACGGGTTTCCCTTTATACATCTTATCGATGTAACGTTTCAAATTGAAGCTGACAGCCGAAAGGTCGAGTACATTTGACTTCTTGGCGCCTGATGCCATAAGTTTAGCGTTCTTACCTATTATTATTTTGTCAAGGTCATTGCCGGAGAAACCTGTCAGAACATTCGATATCTGGGTTGCTGAAAGGGGCTGCCGATGAATGTCAATCTGCTCAACATACGACATTGCAGCAAGCAGATCAAGGAGCAACTGAGAAGGATTGGAAACAGCCGTCAACATTTTTTCCTTAGCCCGTGCCTGCCATTGAGCTACAGGTTCCTCTCCAATTTTTCCGAAACCGCCCTCAGGAAAACGAAGAAGTGCATAGATAAACGACTTCATACCGTTGTATGGCAACCGCATCAAAAGCGAGGTCGAATAATCTAAATTGTCAAGAAATGAATACGATTCCATGGGCGGCTCCTCTACTGTTATCCCGTTCAACCGCGCTGCTATAGCAGTGTAGGGAATCGTATTACGCGCTGCATAGATAGTCTTAAGGCTGTTAACAAACCACTCCGGCGTATTGTCGGGAAGCTCTTCACCTTCGAGTGCATATTTCATCATTTCAGGGAATTGCACAGTCTTCTCGAAATCCCTCACACGTTCCCAAGAGTCGTACATTTCAGCAGGCACGACAACCGTGTTCTCCAATGATGTAAAGCGTAAGAAAATGGTATTCAGACGTCGCCAATCCTCTTTTGAAAGCGCATAAGGGTCGCTCGACCTATCTTCTGTAAAAATATAATCGTGGCCAATGGTAAACGTCAGTTCAACGGGTGTATCCTGATAAAGGATAGCCATATAACCAAACCCCTTGGAGTCACACTCGAAGCGAATACCAACAACTTCCTGAAGTTGTTCAAGCGGTACCTCGCCTGAAAATACGTTGCCGTGTCCCTCAAGTTTGAACGTCAGATTGTCGTAAGCATCTACGAAAACAGGAGCAGTATCTACCCAGACGACAGCGTTGTCGATATTCACAGAATCAGCATGGTTGATGATAACAGATAGTCTGGCGGTGCCTGTTTTTATATTATTCTCAATCGCAGAACAATAAAAAGAGAGCAGCCCAACGATTAAGAGGATAGTGATTCGGCTCATATGGTTTAGGGTTAAAGTTTGGCTTATTCCTTTCTTTGCAAAGAAACAACTAAATTTCCAACCCTCCAAATATTACGTAAAAAATAATGTAATGAAAATCAACGCAAAACACATGTTCAAGCCTTCGGCTTGCAATTATCGCCGCATGGAGCGCAAGCCTCCGGCTTGCGATTATCGCCAATTGGACCGTAAGCCTCCGGCTTGCGATTATCGCAGGAGTTACTGTTATCAATATTCTCGCTCTTTTTATTCATTATATCGTTTTTGTTATTTTCGCAAGCCGGAGGCTTACGATCCAATCCAAAGGCTTACGGTTCAATTGGCAATAATCTTGTCTGATAAAACCTCGATATCGGCTCCGTCGATATTGGTGAGCAGGTAGGTATTCTCGAAATCAATGCGCAGGCCCGACAATTGCCGGTCGGCCCGGTTATGTTCCCAATGGCAGCGCAGCACGCCAATGAAAGCGAGTGTGAATAAGCTGCCGTCCCGCGCCCGTAGTCCGAGTTCTATACGCTCGTCGTCTTCAACATAATTGAGGTAGGCGAGGCTGTAGTCGGCAATGCGCGATGCGAGTTGGCCAAGCTGAGTGCCATTGACAACACGCTCAAGGGCGACGGGATTAATACCGCCGTCATACTTCATATAAGCCCGCTCGTAACTCGCGGCTTCGTCGAAAGCCCGCAGCACATATTCGATTTCGCCTTCATGCAGCAGCTTTGGATAAGGCGAGGGCTTGAACTCGGTGTGGTAGTAGAGGCTGCCCCGCTGAAGCGGTTTGAAAGGGATGGGCGCACACTGTAGTACCCGCAGGCGCATCCACGGGATGCGGGAGTGTGTTTTCGGCCATTTACGGAGGTCGTTTCGCGGATTGGCTTCGCTGAAATCAAGGTGATTATCTTCTATCTCAAGTTTGCCTGTAAGCTGGCAGACGGGGCTCGACACATAGATAAACACAATGTCGCCGATCTCGAACTTGAAGCGCGAGAACGTGGGCCAGTCGAGTGTCTCTCCCGGAACGAGCGCCTCTGCCATCCTGAAGTGCTCGGGTTTGCTTGTAAATACCCAGTATCTCATCCTAATACAACATCAAGAACCATCATGAGAATAAATCCTACGGCAAAGCCGAGGGTGCCGAGGTCGGAGTGTCGCCCCTCCTGCGTTTCGGGTATAAGTTCCTCGACCACGACGTAAAGCATTGCCCCAGCCGCAAAAGAGAGCATATATGGCAAGGCAGGCACAATGAGTTCGGCAAAGATTATGGTTAAGGCAGCTGCAATGGGCTCTACCACACCGCTTAGCACGCCTATGCCGAAAGCCTTGCCACGACTGTTGCCTGCCGTACGCAGAGGCATCGACACTATCGCGCCCTCGGGGAAGTTCTGAATTGCAATACCCACCGAGAGTGCGAGAGCGGCCGCCATGGAAATATACGAGCTGTGTTCGAGCGCAGCCGCCAGAGCCACACCCACAGCCATACCCTCGGGCACGTTGTGAATAGTGACGGCCAAAGCTAATTTTGTGGTGCGCGAGAGCTTGCTCTGCGGCCCCTCGTCTTCATCGCCTGTAAGGTGGTGGTGAGGTGTTATGCGGTCGAGAATAAGCAGGAAAAGCATACCGGCACCGATTCCGACAGCGGCAGGCACCACACTCATAATTCCCCCGGTGTCACTCATCTCCATGGCAGGGATAATCAATGACCACACCGAGGCGGCCACCATGACACCGGCGGCAAAACCGAGCATCACCTTCTGAACGCCGGCAGCGAGGCTCTTCTTCATCAAATATACCATGGCTGCTCCTGCCGTGGTTCCGGCAAAGGGCACGAGCAAGCCTATCAATAATACTTCCATAGATTAAAAACGCCACCCGGGCGCGTAATGTTCTCACTCAGGCCAGCACTCGGTCTCGTCGGCAATAGCAGGGATTGTACTGCGCCGATAAGCTGGATCACAACCTGCAAGCCGCTGCCGGCGGTAATCGGCAAGCAGTGCAAAGGCATAGCGTCCGAGCATAATTATTGCACCGAGGTTGCAAAGAGTCATCAGAGCCATGGTAATATCGGCGAAACCCCACACGAGGTCAAGCGAAGTAAGGGCACCAAGATAAACTATAGCTGCCACAGCAAGACGGTAGACAGCGATACTGCCCCGCCCTGCCCCGAGATAAATGATATTGGCCTCGCCGTAATAGTAATTGGCTATAATGCTGGTGAAAGCAAAGAAAAATATGGCCACGCACACAAAAGTGGACCCGTAACTGCCGCCGCCGAGCCCGGCGTCGATTGCGTGCTGCGTGAGCACTATCCCGTCGTGACCTCCGGTATAGATACCGCTGCAGAGTATTATAAAAGCAGTGGCAGTGCACACTATGAGCGTGTCGGTATACACTCCGAAAGCCTGTATGAGGCCTTGTTTCACAGGGTGACTCACGGCAGCCGTGGCAGCGGCGTTAGGTGTCGAGCCCTCGCCGGCCTCGTTGCTGAAGAGACCTCGCTTTATACCCATAATCAAAGCCGAGCCGAAAGTGCCACCGAGTACCTCGTCGAAACCGAATGCGTTTTCGCAAATGAGCTTCATAACATAAGGGAAGCGCTCGGTGTTCATTGCTATAATTATCGCTGCAAGCACTATGTAGGCCACCGCCATGACGGGCACCACAATCTCACTGAAGCGCGACACACGCCTCACGCCTCCCCACACTATAATTATGGTGAGCAACGCCAGGGCTATGGCTGTAGCCTGGCGGGGAACGCCGAACGACATTGCCATGGCATCGGCCACGGTATTGCTCTGCACTGAGTTGAACGCGAATCCGAAAGTGAGGGTGATGAGCACGGCGAAAGTTGCCGCCCACCATTTTTTATGCAGACCCTTGGCTATGTAGTAGGCCGGGCCTCCGATAAAGGAGTGTTTGCCGCGCACTTTGAAGAGCTGCGCGAGGGTCGATTCAACAAAGGCGCTCGCGGCTCCGAGGAGGGCTATCACCCACATCCAGAATACGGCACCCGGGCCACCTACGGCTATGGCCGTGGCTACTCCGGCAAGGTTACCCGTACCCACACGCGAGGCTATGGATAGCGCAAAGGCCTGAAACGAACTTATCGAGCCGTGCGTGCCACCCGTATTACCGCGCTTACCCGAGCGCAGAAGCAGCCGCAGCATTTCGCCAACCATTACAAACTGCACGCCGCGGGCGCGGAGTGTGAAATAGAGCGCTGCCACCAACAGGAGCGCTACAAGGACGTAGTCGGTGAGAACGCCGCTCACGGCGCCAACTATCTGCGTAAGATTCATTGTCGGAGTGGGTGAGAAAAAGAGAGTGCGGCTCCCGGGCCGGGCGCCGCACTCTTTGTGAATCAGTGTTTCTTGAGGCCGTTGTAGTCGCGGCTGTAGCGTAGCATCTGCTCGGGATAACCTTCGGTGTACGATACCTTGACGTCGGTAATCTTGCCATTGGCATCGCGCTCGGCGGTGTACACAGGGTTAACAAAGCCCTTGTAGGGAGCTATCGAGAGGGTTGCGTAGCGGTCGAGGACTTCTTTGTGGAGCTCGGGGTCTACCTTCACAGCATACGTCTCAACGAGGTTCTGGGCGGCATCGTAGTCGCCGGTAGAGCGTATGCGCTGGATTTCTGCAAGGAGTTCGCCGAAGAGGCCGCGCAGTGCCTGATAGTCGTTGATTTGGATGAAAGTCTTGCCGTCGCGCTTGACGAGTTCAATCACATTTGCGTCCTTGCCCTTCTCATAGCACCACTCGGCAATGAGTTTGCGGTTGCGCATGTGAGCTTCCTCAACATCCTTGCCGGGCTCTATGCGCATGAGCTGCGTCATCATACCGTTGAGGATATATTTGTAGTACTCGGCCTTGTAGGCATCGGGGTTATCGAGCAGACCTATTTCAAGAAGCTTCGGGTCGGCAAGATAATAGAGGGCGAAGAGGTCGGCACGGGCTTCCTCGATAGTGGAGCCGTGAGCCTTGAGGGCGTCGGGGTCAACACCGGGCAGGAGCTTGCCCGAACCGTGGCCAAGGCACTCGTGAAGGTCGGTGTGGAGGTTATCGGTAATGAAGAGGTAGTTGTCGAGGAGCTCGCGTGTGGGCTGGTCGATAACAAATTCTTCGTTGAAGCCGTCGCCATGCGAGGCAGCGTCGTAAGCCTGTGTGATGTTCTCGAGGGTCACCGACTTCGAGCCGTGTGCTGCGCGGATCCAGTTGGCGTTAGGCAGGTTGATGCCGATGGGAGTGGCGGGATAAGCATCACCGGCGAGGATAGCTGCGGTGATAACCTTGGCCGATACACCTTTCACTTTCTCTTTCTTGAAGCGGGCGTCGACAGGCGAGTTGTTCTCGAACCACTGGGCGTTCGACGAGAGAATCTCGGTGCGCTCGCTGGCGGGGATGTTCTTGAAGTTAACAATCGACTCCCAGCTGCCGGTCATGCCCAGAGGGTCGCCGTAGCTCTCGATGAAGCCGTTGATGAAGTCGACCTGCGATGCGGTGTCTTCGGCCCACTCAATCGAATATTTGTCGAAGTCGGCGAGGTCGCCTGTAGTGTAGAAGTTGATGAGCGATTCAATAATCTGCTTCTGAGCGGGGTTCTCGGCATAAGCCTTGGCGCTGTCGAGGTTGGCCACGATGTGCTCTATAGCCTCGGTGTAGAGGCCGCCTAAGCGGTAGCGGTCTTCGACAATCTTGCCGTTCTCCTTGCGGATGCGGCTGTTGAGACCGTAGGATATAGGAGTGAGGTCGTTGGGCTTCTTGATAGAGTTGAAGTAATCTTCAACTTCTTTCTGAGTCACGCCTTTCTCATACATGTTGTTGGCGCTGGTGGCAATGAGGTCGGCACCCTCGGCCTGGTTCACGCGCTTAGCATCGAGAGTGGGGTTGAAGATAAGTTCAACGAGCTCGGCAGTATTGTCGGGGGCAGTGCCTTCGGGGAGAGCCATAATCTGCTCTTCAAGGAAAGCGCGCGAGAACTCGGGCACGAACTTATCGGTGCTGTAGTGGTGGTGTATACCGTTACCGAACCACACCTGCTTCACATAGGTCTCGAAAGCCTTGTAGTCGGCGTCGTTGCGGTCGCCGCTATAGTTTGTGTACACAGCCTCGAGGAGGTCGCGCATGTCAAGGTTCGAGGCATTGTTCTGGTCCCAGAGGATGTCGCGGCCCCAGATAGCAGCTTCGGTAAGGTAGTAAACGAGAATTTTTTGATTGAGAGTCAGACTGTCGAAATCGGGCACCTTGTAGCGGAGTACCTCGATGTCGGCGAAACGGTCAACATGGTAGTTGAAATCGTCGTCGGGAGCAGCCTTCTGCGCCGTGCGGGAGCAGGAAGGTGCCATCAGCATTGTAGCCATTGCTGCAGCGATAAATAGTTTTTTCATTTTATATTGGCGATAATTATCTTCGTTCGGCAAAGATAAGCTTTTTGTCGCACAAAAACAAAGAAAAAGAGGTGCTCTCACGAGTACCTCCCTTTCCATTCATCACATTATGCTTAATTTAAAGTGCTTTCAGTTGTAGGTTTTCAGTAGCGGCTTTCTACAGTCTCCCAGTCGACGATGTCCCACAGCTTGTTGAGGGCATCGGCACGACGGTTCTGATAGTCAAGATAATAGGCGTGCTCCCATACATCGAAGGTGAGCAGCGGCGTAAGGCCGTCCTGAATAGGATTCTTTGCGTTGGGGCCCTGGGTTATGAAGAGCTTGCCGCTGTCGTCGCGGCTGAGCCACACCCAGCCCGAGCCGAAGAGGCTCACACCGGCGTCCACAAAGGCTTCTTTGAATTTCTCGAAGGAGCCGAAGTCACGGTCGATAGCCTTGCGGAGGTCGCCAGCGGGTTCGCGGCGCCCGTCGGGCGAGAACGTAAAGAAATAGAATATATGGTTCCATGCCTGCGATGCATTGTTGAAGAGCGGGCCTGTGGCTTTGGCTATGATTTCCTCAAGCTCCTCGTCTTCAAACTCGGTGCCTTTGATAAGCCTGTTGAGATTGTCGATATAGGCTTTCTCATGCTTTCCATAGTGAAATTCTACGGTGCGACGGCTGATTGCAGGCTCGAGGGCATCTTCAGCATAGGGTAATTCGGGTTGTTCGTATATCATACTCATAGTGTTTTTCGTTTAAGTTACTTATTAAACATCACCACCCGCTACATAGTTCGGCCGAAAACCTTATTTTACATATGTTAAACACGGTTTTATGAAATTATTTGACTAAATTTGAGCCGTCAATCCATACCCCCGTGCGCCGACTCGCCTTATATACAGCCTTAGCTCTGCTCTGCCTCTCGTGCGGCACACGCCGCACAGCCACACGAGTGCCCGACGACGGGGGTGCCTCCTACCGCGGCGAAGAGCTCTACGGCAGTAAGGATAAGAAGAATAACGGCGGCAAAGGGCTGCCCCCAAAGTTAGCGCTGTCTATTGAGCGCGAAGCCCGCTCGTGGCTCGGTACAAAATACCGCTACGGAGGCAAAGAGCGTAGCGGCACCGACTGCTCGGGCATGGTAATGGTGGTTTTCGAGAAAGCCGCCGACGTGAAGCTGCCGCGCGACTCGCGCTCGCAGCAGGCATGGTGCAAACCGCTGCGCCGCTCCGAGCTTGCCAAAGGCGACCTCGTGTTCTTCGCCTCCAAGAGCGGTGGCAGCCGTGTGAGCCATGTGGGCATTTATTTAGGCGACGGCGATTTCATACACGCATCAAGCTCGCGCGGGGTAATAATAAGCAATCTCTCGCAGGATTATTACGCGCGTCACTTTCACTCGGCAGGTCGTGTAGGCGCTCTTGAAAAAGACCTCAAGGGCAGCAAGGCTGAGAAAGAAGAGAATATAATGAAAGAGGAGGTGCCGGAAATAAGTCTCGACGATTTCTTGGCTCAAACCACTCCGGCTCCGGAGATTATAGAGGCGCCCTTGCCCGCTCAGAGGCCGTCGCAGCACATCCGCCGCAAGGTTTTTGAGATAGTTGAGTGCGACTCCGACTCTATTGCCCTACCCGCCCCACAACAAACAACATCGGCCGACACCCTGCGGGCACCGGCCGATGATGCTGATTCGATACGCGCCGAAGTCAGGCGCGCAATGAGTTTTTAGCGCGAAGCGAAGCTGCTGCCAGCGTTCACAATCTGGCTGTAGGCATATACACCTGCCTGCGAGATTTCCACAGTGGTATAGTCGTTGCCTGTGCCCACCGGTACGCGCACGTGGTTGTCGTCGACAAACGAGAAGAGCACGTGGCTCTCGCCGTTCACCTCATAGCTCCACTCCTGGCGCTCGGTGTTGAAGTCGAGGCGCACCTTGCTGCCGTCGTTGCAGCTGATCACGTCGTAGCCCTTGCCGTCGCATTTCACGAGATAGCGGCCATCGGAGCCTTCGATTACTTTTTCGCCCTTGGCCATGGGGTTTGAGCCGCTCCAGAACTCGATGCTGTTGAGCACGAGCACGTCGGCGAGGCACGATACCTCATACACGGGAAGCACCCAGAAGCAGAAGAACACGAGCTCGTTGAGGAACTTGTTGCCTACATGCTGGTTCCAGCCCAGGAGGCGGTTTGTGAGCGAGAAGCTGCCGATACACGAGGGTGTGGTAATGGTTGTGAGGCAGAGAAGACCTGCCACAGCGGCGGTAATGACTTTTCTTTTCATTAGATTAAGTATTAATGTTAATTCAAGTGATTTTGAGGTTTTTATGCGTGGATTTCGCGGCGAGCCTGCTCGTAGAAGTCGGTGATGTTCTTCACATAGTTCACCGTCTCGGTTCCGCGGCAGTAGCCGTATTTGACCACGGGGTCGTTGTAGTATTTGGGGTTCATCTTCATTAGTATGGCCGTCGACACATTGTCGTCCCACACCTGTGGGTCGAGTCCGTATTTGTCGGCGAGGGCAATGGCGTCGTAAACGTGCGCTATGCCCACGTTGTAAGCCGCTATCACGAATTTTATACGTTCCTTGTCGTTTGGCACATACTTCATAAGGTAGCGGTCGAGGTCGGCAATAAACTTCGTGGCCACCTGCACACTCGTCTCGGGGTTATTGAGTTTCGACACCGAAGTGCGGTAACCGCGGGCCGTCTTGGGCATGATCTGCATCAGGCCGCGGGCGCCCACCCACGATTTCGCATTGGCTTTGAAACGGCTTTCCTGGAAAGCCTGGGCAGCGAGAAGTCGCCAGTCCCAGCCCACCTCGGGTGCATATTTCTTGAAGATATTGTCGTACTGCGATATAAAACCTTTCGAGAAATCGAAATTGAAGCGGGGCGTGAATTTCGTCTGCTCGAAATAGCGTTTCAGAAGGTCGGCGTTTATCTCCTGCGGCTCCTTTTGGGCAAACCATGCGTTAATGGAGTCGGCAAGCCACTGCTTGTCGGGAGCCACAGCCCACGATGCGCGCTGCGGGAAGCTCACCTCCAAATCAATGTCGAGGTCGGGGTAATATGTACGGTTGAGGCGGGCAATGTCGCTGTCGACAACGGTGAGGGGTATCTTGCCGTCGCTCACCATTTCGATAAGGTCTTCTGTTATGAGCGTGTCGCCGTCGACCTCATGTATATTGATACCCCCGCCAATCTCGTCGTTCAGGTTCTGCAGGCGGCGCAGGTACTTGCTGTCGCGCTCAACATACACATCGCGCCCTACAAGCTCGGTTACATCTTCTATCGGGGCCTGACCCTTTACCTTGGGCTGCACGAGCACCTGGGTGGTGTAGTTCTCGGGGCCGCACGGCAGCACATACTGCTTGTAATGCTGAGTGATAGGCACATCGTAGGCAATAAGGTCAACCTTGCCGGAGTCGAGCATCTCGACGGCGGCACTCAGAGTGTGCGCCACCTTGAGGTCGAGCACCATGCCTTTCTGCGCGGCGAGGCTGTCGACAAGCGTATAGTCGTAGCCCATAGGGTCGTCGCGGTATATGAAATAGGATGTGGGGCCGAAGAGGGTCACTACTCTGAGAGTGTCGGGAAGATGATGATCGTCGGCTTCGGCATCGCCGTGGCGACCCGAACACGATACCACCGACAGCGCAGCGGCGGCTGCCAGCATGGTTCTGCTTACTAACTTGTGTAGAGGCATATGGTGCATAATGTGTTGTGTTATAATAACCAACACACTCCGGCGTCCGTGCTTGCTCAGTACTCGAAAGTGCCGAAGGGCGTAACGAGAGTAAGGCTCTTTTCGGCGGCGTCCTCCACTCTGCCTATGATCTTGGCGGGAACCCCGAAGCTCTCGGAGATAGCGATTATCTGCGGAGCCACTTCGGCAGGAACATAAATCTCCATACGGTGACCCATGTTGAACACGCGGTACATTTCCTTGGGGTCGGCGCCCGACTGGCGGCGGATGAGGTCGAACAGCGGCGGAACATCGAAGAGGTTGTCTTTTACAACACGCTTGCGCTCCACAAAGTTCAGAATCTTGGTCTGCGCGCCTCCCGAGCAGTGAACCATGCCGTGGATAGAGTGGCGGCACGAATCAAGTATCGCCTTGATAACAGGGGCATAGGTACGGGTGGGCGAGAGAACAAGCTTACCGGCATCGAGAGGTGCACCCTCAACGGGGTCGGTGAGCTTCTTGCTGCCGCAGTACACCACCTCCTCGGGCAGGCCTGCGTCGTAGGTCTCGGGGAACTCAGCAGCAACTTCTTTCGAGAATACGTCGTGGCGCGCCGAAGTGAGGCCGTTGCTGCCCATACCGCCGTTATACTCTTTCTCATATGCGGCCTGCCCGTAGGAGGCGAGGCCGACAATCACATCACCGGCGGCAATGCGGGCGTTGTCGATGACATCGGCGCGGCGCATGCGGCAGGTAACGGTACTGTCAACGATTATAGTGCGCACGAGGTCGCCCACGTCGGCGGTCTCGCCGCCGGTGGAGTAGATGTTTACACCTACCTCGCGAAGTTCGGCAAGGAGTTCCTCGGTGCCGTTGATAATGGCCGATATTACCTCTCCGGGCACGAGGCGCTTGTTGCGCCCTATGGTCGACGAGAGAAGAATATTATCGGTAGCGCCCACACACAGCAGGTCGTCGATGTTCATTATCAGCGCATCCTGTGCAATGCCCTTCCACACGCTGAGGTCGCCGGTCTTGCGCCAGTAGGCATATGCGAGCGACGATTTCGTGCCTGCACCGTCGGCGTGCATTATGTTGCACCACTCGGGGTCGCCTCCCAGATAGTCGGGAACTATCTTGCAGAAGGCTCCGGGAAAGATACCTTTGTCGATGTTCTTTATCGCGGAGTGGACGTCGGTTTTGCTTGCCGACACGCCGCGGCGGTCATAGAGTTCGTTGGACATTGCTTTAGGTTTTTATATTGGTGTTTGTTATTTCAGTCTTATCATCTCGGCAGGGCGCCCCACGAGCCAGAGGCGGTCGCCGGGGCGGAAAACGAGGTCGGGGCGTGAGTCTATATGTTCGTCGTCGCGGTCGACGGCCACCACAAGGGCGCGGTAACGGTCGGTGAGGCGCGCGGTGAGCGGGGTCTTGCCGATGAGGGGCGACTTGTCGGTGAGCATTATGCTCGTGAGCCGGAAGTCGGAGGGGTCGGTCACATCGGGGTCCTGCGGGAGCTCGCGCTCCACCACGGGCAGCATACGCTCTATCTGGTCGTCGGTACCGATTACCGAAATTATATCGCCGGGGAAAACGCGCGTGGCGCCATTGGGCACGGGAATATACGATGCTCCTCGCTGTATGCCCACGATATTCACGCCGAAGTTGCGGCGTATGTTGGAGTCGGCAAGGCGCTCTCCCGCAAAGGGGCAACCGGTGGCTACGGTCATGTAGGCCTGGTGGAGGTCGTAGACAACGGCGTTTTTCTTTCCGCTTCGGCGCAGCTCGCGCTCGTTGAGGTTATCGAAAAATTTATTCTCGATGCGGCGCATGCTCTTGCGGGCGCGCTTGGAGAAAAACATTGCTATGAGTATCACCACAGCGGCAGCAACCACCAGACCCATGCGTGCTGAGTAGAAGAGCATCACCGTTTTTACTATAAAGCCAATGGCGAGCACAAAACGGAATATGCCGAGCACCACGGTAGGTACTTTCTCAGCCTCCCATTGCCCGTCGGTCTTGCGCCCGGCAGCAGGGGGCAGGAGCATTGCCAACAGGAAAGGCGACATTACGGCTATAGTGATAATGGCGCATATTAGACGGCACCATTCGGGGCTTATGCGTTGCAACAACGGCAGCAGAAAGCGCTCCGAGAGGATAAGGATTCCTATAAGGATTATGGAGTATACCAATATGCGCGGTACATATTTGCGCAACACACGCCCCCATGGACGCCCTACGGCCTCGGAGCGGTCGGCCGATTGGTGGTAGCGGTCGATAAGGAAGTGCAGTTTGGCCGGAAGGTGTTTCTCCACCGCGTTATATGCGGGGTCGGAGAGCTTTATGAAGTAAGGGGTTGTAAATGTCGTAATTACCGATACTGCAACGACAATAGGATAAATGGTGTTGTCGAGCACGCCGAGCGACATGCCGAGGGTGGCGATGATAAACGAGAACTCGCCAATCTGTGTTAGTGAGAAACCCGACTGGATAGCCACCTTGAGGCTCTGCCCGGTGACAAGCATACCGGCGGTGCCGAATATTATCATGCCCACGATTACCACGAGCGATAGCAGGAGTATCATCGGCCAATATTGAGCAAGCACCGGAGGCTGCACCATCATGCCCACCGAAATAAAGAACACGGCGCCGAAGAGGTTCTTTACCGGCTCTACGACGTGCTCTATACGCTCGGCATAAGAGGTGCCTGCGAGCACCGAGCCCATGACAAAGGCGCCGAGCGCAAGCGAGAAGCCGCAGTAGACCG
This sequence comes from uncultured Porphyromonadaceae bacterium, assembly GCA_947573485.1. Lineage (GTDB taxonomy): Bacteria > Bacteroidota > Bacteroidia > Bacteroidales > Muribaculaceae > CAG-873. The sequence continues at coordinate 44,828 of CANPGB010000014.1, forward strand.
AGAACACGGCCATGCCGAGGCAGAGGCCCATAGAGACCACAAGCAGTGTCTCGCTGTTGAGGAAGCGGCGGATACCGTTCAGGAGCGAGGGCAACACATACACCCCCACCACTATCCAGCTTATAAGGAAGAAAACGAGCTTGCCAACGCTGTAGAGCAGCTCGGTGCCCTCGACGCTCTTGTTAATAGCTATCGACGACAGCAACACCATCATTATCACGGCAAAGAGGTCTTCCACCACAAGCACGGCGAGCACCAGCGATGCAAATTTCTTCTGCCGCAGACCCATATCGGTGAAAGCCTTGAGGATAATGGTGGTTGACGACATAGAGAGCATGCCTCCCAGGAAGAGGCTGTTGATGAAGGTGAACCCCAACAGATGCCCTAATGCCATGCCCGTGAGCATCATGCCTGTGATTATTATCAAGGCTGTGACCACGGCAGAACCTCCCGAGTTAAGCAACTTCTTGAAACTGAACTCAAGACCGAGAGAGAAAAGCAGAACCACGATACCAATCTGAGCCCAGAAGTCGATGTTGGCCTCGTTGGCAACCGAGGGCAGATAGGCGAAATGCGGACTGGCAAGAAAACCGGCCACAATATAGCCGAGCACTACCGGCTGCTTTATCCACTTGAAGAGTACTGTAACAAAGGCTCCGAGAAGGAGTATGAAGGCGAGGTCCGATATTAATCCTTCTACGTTCATTGTTTATCAGATGCTTAGCTGATTGGCAAGAGATATTGATTTTGTGGGATATAGACTCTCGAACTCCGAGAAAAGCTCGATATAGTCGGTGCTCTCGCGCACCAGCACTATAAGGTTGAGTCGCGTCTCCCCGGCTTCGAAATCATAGTCGACATAAAAGTTGCTCAGGTGTATGCGGTGCGCCGACAGCACCTTGCGGTAGGCACTTATATCTTTAAGAATCACACCTAAACGTATGCGTATGATACGCGACTCCGACCCGCGGCTCACCGTTTGCTCTATGCGCTCGAGGAGCACAAGAATAAAGAGTATGAGCAAGCTCGCCACTATCGAGAGCCAGTACATGCCCAGCCCGACGGCCATGCCTATGATTGCCACCATCCAGATACCGGCGGCGGTGGTGAGGCCTCGCACCGAGCCTTTCATCTGTATGATAGCTCCGGCGCCGAGGAAACCGATGCCGGTGATAACCTGGGCGGCTATTCGGCCGGGGTCGCCGTTCTTCAGACCCATGTATTCCTGGGGCACATATATCGAGAGCAGCATGGCAAGCGTAGCGCCCATAGAAATCAGGGAGAAAGTGCGCACGCCGGCATTCTGCCCCTTGCGTTTGCGCTCGTAGCCTACAACCGCACCGAGTATCATGCTCAGCACAAGCTTGTAGATGGAGCCTACGGTGTTGACTTCTATGGCATTGACGGCCTGATATAGCTGTTCGAAAATGGTCATTAATTCAGGTTGAAATGGCGCGAGATAAGACGGAAGTTGTCGGCGAAGAGCTCAACGGTATAGTCACCGGCAATGAGGGGGGTGTTCACATCGTAGTAGATTGTGATGCCGCCAATTTCCTCACCTTCGTATTCTATAATCTTCTTGGCAGTGTATTCCACATTGCCGCCTTCAAAAGAGAAGGTGCCTCCATTGCCAAGGAGCTGACCCGAAGGCGAAATTATGCGCATATATATGGCTTTCTCGCCAACAGGAGTTGAATTGTTCTGAGGGATGGTGAAGGTAGCGGCAAGCTGCACGGCTTTTGCAACTTTCTTTTCGGCTTTACCCTTCTTGTTGAGCGCCTTGAGGCTGAGGCCGGTCACATTGAGGCGTTCGGCAAGGGTCATGCGCTCGCTCAGTACCTCGTTTTTGCGGGCGGTCTCGCTCACCTGCGACGAAAGATGACGGTTCTGCTCCTTAATCTGAGTATTCTCGGAGCGGAGAGCCTCGTTCTCTTTATTGAGACGGTCGATTTCCTCAACATAGTGGCGAAGGAGTGCGCGCAGGGTGTCGATTTCGCCGCGCAGCTTCGCTATCTCGGCGGCACTCTTGTGCTTCTGGTTGGCAAGCTCCTGCTGCAGCTTCTCAACCTGGATGCGGGCAGCCTCATATTTGTCGTTGAGCTCACGCTTCACTGAGTCGTCGGTGATATAGCGGCGCGAGTTCTCGAACTGCTCAAATTCGTCGTTAAGGTCTTGATATTCGCGTTCGAGGTCGCGCTGGGCGGTCTCAAGCATCAGCTGCTCCATTTCGGTGCGAGCTTTCTCGGCGGCCTTGTTGGCCTTTACGGTTGAAAAAACAAGCCAACCGGCAAGGATAGCAAGCACTACCATGCCGGCAATGATGAATATATTCTTTTTATTGCCCATAGTCGTTCAATGAGTAACTGTTTCGGCTACAAAATTAATAATTAAAAACGAAATGGCGAAATCAATGCACCAGTATGAGCCCGTAGCAATTCAAGGGCGCATCGGGGGCTGGCGAGGTGTCGACAGGCAGCCCCAGGCCGCGCACGGTGCCGAAGACGTCGACACCGCAAGCCTCCATAGAGGGTGCCGTGTCGTATGGCCGGGGGCACTCTCCTACCCTGCACTCCTCGCATAGCGTGCAGGGGCCGGTGCCGAAAGCAAGAGCCTTATAGTAACCGTCGCGGCAGGCCTCGCGCGTTACTTTTATAGCAAGAGGAGTGCCGGCGCTCATATCGGGCACACTGAATATTATAGCTTCGGAAAACGAATCGAGAATAGCACGCATCTCCTGCCACGCAGGGGCGAAGGGCGGACACGAACGGTTATGCCCGTAGCGGGGGCAACCGTAGCGGCATTTCATCACAGGCCACGGCGCCGTTACTATTGAATCGGGAGATATTACCCGGGCGATTGTAGCACCGCCCTCGCGGAGCATATCAACATATTTCGACAGTTCTGCAGTCACTGTAAAAACACTTAGGTATATATACGAAAAAAGGGTAAGCTTACTACATCGCACCGCTACGACCCGATACCCTTGCTTCGGTCAAGACCTGGGGGATTCTCGGGGAGCTGGTCGTGTAGGACTTACCCGGCTGCAAAGTTACTGCCTTTTTCGTGCGCTGCAATACCCACAGCCTTGTTTTAACAATATTTTAACACTTGAATAAATTCCCGTTCAACCTATATCAGTGCTGTTCAAGCTTTTGGCGGCACTCTTCACAAACACGCGCAATCGACACTGCGTTGGAGTCGTCCAAGGCATCATTGGCGAGGTAAATATCGAGGGCCTTGCTGTAGTTTTCAAAGGCGAGAGCATAGTTCTGCAAAGCGCGGTGCACATCACCGATTGAGCCATATACGACCGCGGTATCGGTATGATTGTCACCTAACACAACTTTGCGCATTTCAAGTGCCATATTATTGTATTCAAGGGCTTTATCATATTCGCCCATATCCTCGTAAATGCAGCCGATGTTGCTCAGCGACTCTGCAACCTCAGGACTGCTGCTTTTTACCGAGCGTCGAATTTCGAGAGCCTTGCGATAGTACTCGAGGCCATGCTCATAGTCGGCCTGCTTGTGGTAGGAATAGCCTATGTTGTTAAGCGAGATGGCTACGTCGGGGTGGTTCTCGCCAAAATACTCTTCCTGTAAGCCCAATGCCACCGCGAGGTAAGGCAAGCCTTCGGCATATTTGCCCATTTTGTTATACAGGAAGCCCAGGTTATTATATGCCAATGCGAGATACGCCTCCTCTCCCTCCTCGTCGTCAAGTATGTCGACGGCTTGGCGGTAATAGTCCTCAGCCTTGTCGTTATCTCCCATATAATCATACGAAGAGCCGATGTTGATGAGTGTCCCACCAATATGCCCGGCATTGGGTTCGGACTGTGCTTTCTCTATCTCAAGAGACCGAAGTTGATAGTCAAGGGCTTTATCTACCTCACCCATGTGTAGGTATACCTGCGCGATATTAGCCATAGCTCTGGCATAACGGGTGTTTTTTTCACCATACAACTCCTTGCGAATGGCCAGCGAGCGCTCGTAATAGCTCAATGCAAGCGAGTCGTCATAATTTACAGAAGCGATGTAACCAAGGTTGTTGAGCGCCAAGGCCGCGTTGTAGTTAACACCTCCGTCTTTCTCTTGCGCACTTTTCAAAGCCAGCTCAAAGCATTTGGCGGCTTCGTCGTAACGCGCTTCATAGTACACGAAGAAATACCCCGCCTCTATGAGCCAATCGAGATTGGTGGTGTCGGTGGCTGCAATCGAACGGTAAATCTCGCCTACACGCTCACGGTTTGCGGCTCCGCCGGCAAGCATAAGCAAGTCGATATTACGTCCGGCCATGGCATACAGCGAATCGGCAGCGGCGGCATCGGCGGCGGCGCTGCTTTCAAGGGCGGCAGCAGCCCTGAGTTTGGCATCGCGCTGCGCTATCACGGCGGCGATACTCTCCTTGATACCGAGATTATCGTAGAGCCTGATAGCCTGCTCTATCTCGCCTTGCTCGACAAGCTTTATAATCTCGCTTTCGCGCTCCGAGACCTCGCTGAGGTCAATGCGGGCGAAGCGGTCGACATAAGCGTCGAGATTGTCGAGCTGCGACTCATAATCGTCCTGCAGAGCGCGGATTTCCGCTCTATACTCTTCTTCTTTAAGTTTCCCCTCGGCGAGCTTGGCTTCGAGGGCAGCCTCGGCTTTCTTATACTGGCTATCGTAGCTTGCCGAAGCCACGCGTTGATATTTATCGCGCAACTTACGGAACTCATCGCTGCGGCACATGACAACGACAAAGGCCTCTTTTGGGTTAAGGTTCCACTGCTCGAGTGCCTCGGTATTGAAAACCTCATAGCCGGCTTTCTCAACTTTTCGCGCGTTGAGCTTTTCGCCCGGCCCGAGAACTTTAAATACAAGATTGAAACTGCCATCAGCCCCGGATACCGTACTCCCGGCATAGGCTACATTGAGTTCAACACCGGGGAGCGGCACCTTCTGTTCACGTCCGCGGTATTCTTTGACAAAGCCTCTCTGCACGGTTTCTGCGAAAGCGACCGATGGCAACAGTAATAAAAGTATAATGGCAAGTATATGGTTATTTTTCATGGCAATGGCAAAATTACAAAACTTCCGGCGTATAAACAAACAGCGAAGTTTAATCCGGCGCCAATGCCACTTTTTGCCGTCTGACTTGTTCTATAAATAAACTAAAAAATAGAATTATGAAAAAAATACTCACATCGGCAGCTCTACTGCTTGCCGTAACACTCTCGGCTTCGGCCCTGCCTTTCGATAAATATTCAATCAACCGCGACGACCTCCCCGAGACCGCGCAGGAATTCCTCAACACCCACTTCCCCAAGGGCAAGGTGAGCATGGTGAAAACCGACAAGCACCTGCTCAAGAAAACCGACTACGACGTAAAACTCGTGAACGGCACAAAAATCGACTTCAACAACAAGGGCGAGTGGACCATTGTAGACTGCAAGACAAAAGCCGTGCCCGAGGCTCTGCTAATCAGCCCTATTAAGAAATATCTCAAAAAGCACTACAGCGGCCAGACGGTAGTGAAAATCGAAAAGAAAGCCCTGGCCTTCGAGCTTACGCTCGACGATGGCACAGAGCTTAAATTCGACCGCCTCGGCACTTTCAAGTCGGCCAAGGCGCCTGCTGAGAATGCTGTATCAGAATGAGAACTGGCACATGGCGCCTACACGTCGGGCGCACCGGTGTTCTCCTGAGAAATTCTTTCGGAAGCCGAAGTCAAACTCGGCTCCCACCTGGATTCTCGGAGTGAGATTCCAGAAGAGGTTGACGGCTGAGAATATTCCATATTTATATTCTTGGCCGCTGACTTCATGTTGTGGCAGGTAGCGTGTCTGGCTCGCCTGCACGCTCATGAAAAGATTGGGGCGGAAGTTATACTGCACACCCAGGCACCACCCGAGCATTGCGGGCGCATAGAGGGTGCCGGGTCGTGCGGGGTCGGCGACAAGGTCATAGTTGCCTATGAGGAGGTCGGAGCCAAGACCTGCATAACCTTTACCGTAGTTGGCGGTGACATATGTGGTGAGCGCCGGATGCGGGTGTGCAACCGAACTGAGCTGCAAGCCCCACCCTACCTCATTATGGTTGGCGGCGGCCACGAGGTCGCGGTACGAGAGGGTGCGCACTATCCCCGAGAAGCGCACATGCTGCCCCTGAGCCCACTGGTATTGGGCGAAAGCGGCCCACTCTGGCATCCAGTTCGAGACCCCGGCGGTTTTGTCGTTATCGGCAGCTATAGATTGCTCGGGCGATTCGCCTGAGACGGCAAACACCCATTTTTCGCGCACCACGGGCATATAGCGTATGAGCACGCGTGTGGGCGAAATTTTATTATTCGGCCCCTGGGCATCGACGGTAGGAGGTACGGCGGCGGGGTCGGAGAACGTAGAGGCTGCATAGCCTATGGTGAAATCATTGATAGTGGCATAGGCTTTCTTCAGATGAAAATCGCGGGCCGAGTAGCCGTTGAAATTCGCCTCTATATAAAGCTGGTAGTTACCCAATATCTTGTTGCGACCTATGACTCTGAAGAACAAGCATGTTCCGGCAGGTGTGGTAGCAAAATGGCGCATGTTGGTAGGATCGGGCTGCATGGGTATGAGGTAGGGAGCGAAGCCCGGCGAGGGAATTGCGCCGCCCCAGTCGTAATAGCCGCGCATGCGCACTGCCCCGCCTATACCCATGGCAAGCTGCGCATCTTTACTCATAAAGAGGAAATACGGCGCGCCGGGGTCGGAGAAATGGCGGAACTGGTCGTAATAAAATTCAGAGATAACACGGCGCACCGAGTCGACATATTGCTGAGTATCCTCCGGCGCGGGTTTCCCGTCGATAAAAATAACTTTATTGGAAGTGAGCGTGCTGTCGATCTGTTGGTCGGCCAATGAACGCTGCTGAGCCCACGTTGCCGGAGCAACGAGGGCTAACAATGCGATGAAAAGGTTTCGTGCCATATGGCTCATGTGTTATGTGTGATGAATTTAAATGATAACACATGAGCGGCTTCTAAAGTTCAGGAAAAAGCGGCGTCGGCGGCAGCAAGTTTCTCGGGTGTGCCTATGTCGTGCCACCTGTAGGGCCGCTGTGGCGTGAAGGCTTGAATCCGTCGATTGTTGCAATTGTCGAGATACCAATCGACGATACTGAACGGCGCCAAAGGCTCGGGGCCATAGTCGCTCAACTCTTTGAGCATTTCGGGCGTGAGCACATGGACACCTCCGAAGGGTGCTCCTGTGAGACCTGCGGTGTCGAGCCCCTCGGGGCGTGTCAAACCCTTGGGTATATTCTGCCACCCGCGCAGCCTGCCGTCGGCGTCGAAAAGAAAGCGGCGTGTGCTCTCTCTGTGAGGGTCTACGAGTATGGCCGCATCGGCCTGCGCGGCACGGCGGCCGGCGACCATAGAGGCAATGTCGAAGTCGGTGATGATGTCGGCGTTATGCACCACTATATCTTCGTCGGGCGCGGCAGAGCGCACGGTGGTATTTTCGCGCCATATCTTAGCGAGAGCACCCCCGGTGTCGAGCAGAAGCTCGCGCTCGTCGCTCACCTCTATATCGCGGGCAAAGGGCAGATGCGCCAAACACTCCTCTACCTGCGAGGCAAAGTGGTGTACGTTAACAATTATCTTGCGTGCTCCGGCCTCGCGTAGCTTGGTGGCAACGCGTACCAAAGCAGGCACGCCCGCCACGGGGGCGAGCGCCTTGGGGTGCGAATCGGTAAAGGGTTTAAGCCGCGAGCCTATGCCGGCGGCGAAAATTATTGCTATCACTCCTTGATATTGAATGTCTGCTGCATATCCTGCTCGCGGTGCACGAGCTCTACCTTGATATTGAACTTGCGGGCTATGTGCTCGGCTGTATGCTGGGCGCAGTACACCGAGCGATGCTGACCGCCGGTGCAGCCGTAGGCCACCATGAGGTTGGTGAAGCCACGCTCTATGTAGCGCTCTACCGAGGCATCGACAAGAGCATAGCAGTGGTCGAGGAAGGTGAGAACCTCGCCGTCGTCCTCAAGGAATTTGATAACATTAGCGTCAAGGCCGGTGAAAGGCTTGTAGCGCTCATATTTGCCGGGGTTGTTTATGGCGCGGCAGTCGAAGACATAGCCGCCGCCGTTGCCCGACGTATCGTTGGGAATCCCTTTCTTGTAAGCGAAGCTGAGCACCCGCACGGTGAGCTTGCGGCCTGCGAGCTCGTCGGTGAACTGCTTCATGTTCACCAGGCGGTGAAGCAGCTCGTTGAGATAGGGATATTCCTCGTAGGGCTCATGCAACAGGGCTCGCAGGTTGGCTATGGCAAAGGGCACGCTCTGCATGAAGTGGGGCTTCTTCTCGAAGTAACCGCGGAAGCCGTAGGCACCGAGCACCTGCAGCGTGCGGAAAAGCACGAAGTGGCGCAGGCGCGAGCGGAATTCTTCCTTGCCGATAGGAATGTATTTGTTTACCGACTCAAGGTAGATGTCGAGCAGCTCGTGGCGGAGACTGTCGGGAAGGTTGGCTTTGGCCTGCCACAGGAAAGATGCCACATCGTAGTAGAAGGGGCCGCGGCGCCCTCCCTGAAAGTCGATGAACCAGGGCTCGCCGTCGCGTATCATCACATTGCGGCTCTGGAAGTCGCGGTACATGAAGGTGTTGGCGCCGGCCGACTCCATGAGCACACGGCTCATGGCCTGGAAATCGTCTTCGAGGCGGTCTTCCTGAAATTCGAGACCCGTAGCTTTCAGGAAGCAGTATTTGAAGTAGTTGAGGTCCCAGAGTATGGAGCGGTTATCAAACTCGACTGTCGGGTAGCATACCGAGAAATCCATATCCTCGGCGCCCCCGAACTGTATGTCGGGCAGGCGGCTGATAGTCTTGGCGAGTATATCTTTCTCATGAGCTGAGAAGGAGCGCGTGAGGCGTCCTTTCTCAATCTCGTTGAAAAGGAGCGTGTCGCCGAGGTCGGTCTGCAGGTAGGCCATTTCGTCGTCGCTCACCGCGAGCACTTCGGGCACGGGGAGCCCCTTCGATGCAAAGTGCCGCGCCATATATATAAACGCGCGGTTCTCTTCCTTGGCAGTGCCGAGAACACCTATGAGACTTTTGGCACCCTCGGGGTCGGAGAGCCTGAAATAGCGGCGGTTAGAGCCCGACGAGGGCAGCTCCGTGACTTTCGACGGAGGAGTGCCGCAAACATCGGCATACAGTTTTGTCAGAGTTGTGATATCCATTATCTTAGTTTCCGAGGTCGGAAAGGAATTTTATGCGCACGAGGCGTATCTCATCTTCATTGAAAGCCGGGCAGAGCTCCTTGTAGGCGTCGTTGAGGCTGTCGGAGCTGCTCTGGCGGAAATAGTCGAAAATCTCTTCCTGGTCGTCTTCGTCCATGAGGTCGTTGATGAAGTAAGAGAGGTTGAGGCGTGTGCCTGCGTTTACAATGCCCTCTATCTCATCAAGCAGGCGATCGAAGTCGATACCGTTGCTCGACGCAATCTCGTTGAGGTCGATTTTGCGGTCTATAGCCTGGATAATCGAAATCTTGAGTTTGCTCTTGTTGGCCACGGTGCGCACGCGCAGGTCTTCGGGGCGCTCTATCTCGTTATCGTCGACATAGGTGCGGATAACCTTGACGAAATCTTCGCCGTAGCGCTTGGCCTTGCCGTTGCCCACGCCGGGGATGTTGGCAAGTTCCTCAAGGGTAATGGGATAGGTGGTGGCCATAGACTCCAGCGACGGGTCCTGGAATATGACGTAAGGTGGCAGGTCGAGGCGCTGGGCTATCTTGCGGCGCAGCGAGTTGAGTATGGCAAAGAGCTCGGGGTCGGCGGCGCATGCTGCGGCATTTGCTGCAACAGGCTCTTCTTCAAGCATATCTTCCGAGAAATCGTTATCCTCCACGATTTTGAAAGACACGGGCTTGTTCATGAACTTGCGGCCTTTGGGTGTGATACGCAGTATTCCGTAGTTCTCAATGCCACGCTCTATATATCCTTCGATTATAGCCTGCTGTATCACGGTGTTGAGGAATTTGGGGCTGGAGCCTTCGCAGCAGCCGAAAACCTCACTTTCGTCGTGACGGTAAGAGCGTACGTCGGCAGATGCACGACCCATCATCACGTCTACAATATATTCTGATTTGAATTTCTCTTTAAGAGCGGCTATCGTTTCGAGCGCCGCCGATAAATCATCTTTAGCTTCCACTTTCTTTTTGGGATTAAGACAGTTGTCGCAGTTCCCGCAATTCTCGGTGTCGAAATGCTCGCCGAAATAGTGCAGAAGGGCACGGCGACGGCATACCGACGACTCGGCATACATCGCCGTCTCGGCCAGAAGCTGACGGCCTATCTCCTGCTCGGCAAGAGGTTTGCCCTGCATGAACTTCTCCATTTTCTGGAGGTCTTTGCGGGCATAGAACGTAAGGCACACGCCTTCTCCGCCATCGCGGCCGGCGCGTCCCGTTTCCTGATAGTAGCCTTCGAGCGACTTGGGCATGTCGTAGTGTATCACATACCTTACATCGGGCTTGTCGATGCCCATGCCAAAAGCTATCGTGGCAACTATCACGTCGACTTTCTCAAGCAGGAAGGAGTCCTGGTTCTCGGAGCGGGTCACAGGGTCCATACCGGCATGGTACGGCAAGGCGCGTATGGCATTTACGCGCAGGAGCTCGGCAAGCTCCTCAACCTTCTTTCGCGAGAGGCAGTAGATGATACCGCTACGGCCGCTGCGCTGCTTGATGAAACGTATTATATCGCGGTCTACGTTGTTGGTCTTCGGCCTTATCTCGTAGTAGAGATTGGCCCTGTTGAACGACGACTTGAAGACGGCGGCGTCGACCATGGCGAGGTTCTTCTGTATGTCATGCTGCACCTTGGGGGTTGCTGTTGCCGTGAGTGCAATGACAGGCCGTGTGCCGATTTCGGTAATTATGGGGCGTATGCGCCGGTATTCGGGGCGGAAATCGTGGCCCCATTCCGAAATACAATGGGCTTCGTCGACAGCGTAGAAACTTATGGGAACTGTTTTAAGGAATTCAATATTATCTTCTTTGGTAAGCGACTCAGGTGCCACATAAAGCATTTTTGTGCGTCCCTGCACCACATCGGCCTTTACAGCGTCGATAGCGCTCTTGGTGAGCGATGAATTGAGGAAGTGGGCAATGCTGTCGTTCTCGCTGAAGTTGCGCATGGCGTCCACCTGGTTTTTCATCAGCGCTATCAGAGGAGAGATAATTATTGCCGTGCCCTCGCTCATGAGCGCAGGCAACTGGTAGCAAAGCGACTTGCCACCGCCGGTGGGCATGATTACAAAAGTGTCGCGCCCGTCGAGGAGGCTCAACATTATCGACTCCTGGTTGCCTTTGAAGGTATCGAAGCCGAAGTGTTCTTTGAGAGCGTCGGCAAGTTGCTGTGCTGTTACCATTGTGGTTTGCTTTGGTGGGGAGAAATGCTTTATGGGGTTAAGGAGAGTTACTTACACGGCCTCGGCATCGAAGTGTGCGGCTTCGAGCTGCGCGGCACAGAGCTCGGGGGTTACTGTAAACACCTTCTGGTCGCCCGAGGGTATATCGTACATCGGGTTCATCATTATGGTCTCTACAATCGAACGCAAACCGCGTGCGCCGAGCTTGAATTCTATGGCCTTGTCGACGATATAGTCGAGGGCCTCGGGCTCGAAGCGGAGTTCAACGCCGTCCATGGCAAAGAGCTTCACATACTGGCGCACAATGGCGTTCTTGGGCTCGGTGAGGATACGACGCAGGGCGTCGCGGTCGAGCGGCAGCAGGTGCGTCAGGATAGGCAGACGGCCTATGATTTCGGGTATGAGTCCGAAAGTGCGCAGGTCCTGCGGCGCCACATGGCTCATGAAGCGGTCGCGCTCGATGCGACGTGTGGCGGCATCGGTCGAGAAGCCCACGAAGCTCGAGTTGAGGCGGTGGGCTATGGCCTGCTCTATACCCTCGAAGGCACCGCCGCAGATAAAGAGTATATCTTTGGTATCCACGGCTATCATAGGCTGCTCGGGGTGCTTGCGGCCGCCTTGGGGCGGAACGTTCACCACAGAGCCTTCGAGGAGCTTGAGGAGACCCTGCTGAACACCCTCGCCGCCCACGTCGCGGGTAATGGAGGGGTTGTCGCCTTTGCGGGCTATCTTATCTATTTCGTCGATGAAGACTATGCCGCGCTGTGCACGCTCGACGTCGTAGTCGGCAACCTGGAGCAGACGGGTGAGGAGGCTCTCGATATCCTCGCCAACGTAGCCGGCCTGGGTGAGCACGGTGGCGTCAACGATGGTGAAAGGCACATCGAGTATGCGGGCTATGGTGCGGGCAATCAATGTTTTGCCCGTACCTGTCGGGCCCACCATGATGATGTTGCTCTTCTCTATTTCAACGCCGTCGGCATCGACGGGCTGGTCGAGACGCTTGTAGTGGTTGTAGACAGCTACCGAGAGGTATTTTTTAGCCTGGTCCTGGCCGATGATATACTGATCGAGGAACTCCTTGATCTGGTGCGGCTTGGGAATTTCTTTAATTTCCGCTTTCTTTTCGGGAGCGCCGCCTTTGGTCTGGCGCGATGTGGCGCGGGCGCGTTTCACTGCACCTGCCTGCTCATCGTCGCCGTCGAGCATACCGAGCATCGAGGCGGCAGTCTCAATACAGTCAATGCAGATACCGGCGTCTTCTCCGGGCGAAGGGAGGATAGTGGCTCCCTGGGCCTCGGTGCGGCCACAGAAACTGCAGTGAAGCTGGTGTTGTTGTTTTTTTGCCATTACGCGTGACTCTTATTTCTTAGCCTTGACGAGGACACGGTCAATCATGCCGTATTCGAGAGCCTCTTCGGCAGTCATCCAGTAGTCGCGGTCGCTGTCGCGCTCCACTTTCTCGAAAGGCTGGCCGGAGTGCTCCGAAATAATGTGGTAGAGTTCCTGTTTGAGTTTCTTGATTTCGCGCACGGTGATTTCCATGTCGGTGGCCTGACCCTGGGCGCCGCCCATAGGCTGGTGAATCATCACACGCGAGTGCTTGAGGGCAAAGCGTTTACCCTTCTCACCGGCCACGAGGAGCACGGCAGCCATAGATGCGGCTATGCCGGTGCAGATAGTGGTTACGTCCGACGAGATATATTGCATCGTGTCGTAGATGCCGAGGCCTGCATATACCGAGCCGCCGGGCGAGTTGATGTAGATTGATACATCTTTTCCGGGGTCGGCGCTGTCGAGATACAGGAGCTGTGCCTGTATAACATTGGCAGTATAATCATTGACTTCTGTGCCGAGGAAGATGATGCGGTCCATCATAAGACGCGAGAAAACATCCATCTGCGCAACATTGAGCGAACGCTCCTCAATAATTGTAGGGCTGATGTATGAATCAACCGGAGTAGCTGCTCGCGAGGTAAAGGCTGCATACTGGTCGAGAGCGTTACCGCTCATGCCGAGGTGGTGTACGGCGAAGTTTCTGAAATCGTTGTTGCTCATATTATATATATGGTGTAGGGGCGCAACCGGAGGCGCCTTTCTGTTTTTTCTTCTTCAAAATTAATCATTTTTTCCGACACTGGCAATTATTTCAGCAATGGCCGCTGTTTTTTTTGATGAAAGATGTAACTTTGCACTACCGACACATTATTATATATGGATACACCACAATATAACGACATGCAGCAGGTGAAGCGCCACTTCTTTGCGATGCGCAACGGCATAATAGCCGACACCCTGCGTAAGGCCGGCTCTCCTTTCAAGATAATTTTCGGCCTTAATCTGCCTCAGATTAGCGATATAGCAGCACAGACGCCCCACACTGCCGAGCTCGCGGAACGGCTATGGGCAAACGACACTACCCGTGAGAGCATGCTTCTGGCGCCCATGCTCTACCCTGCCGAAGCTTTCACGGCCGATGACGCCCGTCGCTGGGTAGAGGCTATTCCTGCCGCCGAGGTTGCCGACATCCTCTGCCACCGCCTGCTCCGCCACCTACCCTTTGCATGGGAGCTTGCCGAGGAGCTCACCGATACCGATGACGCGGCCTCGCTCGGGTGCTACACCGGCCTGCGCCTGGCTTTCAACCTCGTTGGCAAAGACCCCGCTCGCGCCGCTGCCATAGCGCGCAAAAACCCCGGCGCACCTATTGCGCAGAGGCTTGCCGAGGAGGCTGAGTTTCTTATGATGTAGGCGTTACCGCCTTGCGTAGGCAAGGGCTATGACGGCCAGGGTTAGCACCTCCGAGAGGGGTATGGCAAGCCATAGTCCTGCCTCGCCTATGATATGGGGGAGCACAATGAAGCCCGGGACCACAAATATCACGCCGCGCAGAAGCATGTAGAGCATGGCACGCCCGGCTTTCTCGCAGCTCTGATAGTAACCGATAAAGGTGATGTTGAGGGCAAAAGGCATGGCACAAAGCCCGAGCAGCGGCAGCCCTCCGGCGGCAATGCCGTAGGCAGCAACCGAGGAATCAAGAAAAATGGAGGCAAGCACACCCGAGCCGCTCCACATGCCTGCGGCTATCACCACACCGCAGGCGCAAGCTGTCCACAGCGCGATTTTCAATGTACTGCGCACACGGGTGCTCTGGCGGGCTCCGTAGTTGTAGCTGATGATTGGCTGAGCCGATTGTGCCACGGCATTGCTGACTGAGAATATCAGAGGGAAAAGATAGCAGCCCACACTGAAAGCCGCCACTCCGTCTTCGCCGAGGAAGGCGAGGAACATATAGTTCCCGGCAATCATCATCACTCCAATGGCAAGCTCTGCAATGAAAGTTGCGGAGCCTATTTTTGCCATATAAACGGTATTACGCAGCGAAAGCCGCAGCGATTTGGCTGTTGCCCGCAGACGGTAAAACCTGAGTTTATCGGCAAAGAATATAAAGTAGGCAATCACCATGAGCCCGGCCACTATGCACGAAATGGAGGTGGCTATAGAGGCTCCCTTGATTCCGAGGCCGAGAGGGAAAACCATATACCAGTCAAGGAAAATATTGAGCGCTGCAGCCACTATCTGCACGCTCATGGCATAGCGTGGCGAGCCGTCGAGGCGGATAAGCATCATGCCGGCGCATTGCAGGTAAAAGAACACAAGGCCGGGCAAAAGCCACAGCAGATAGTCGGTGGCGAGGTCCTCGAGCAGTGGGCTGCAGCCCATGGCATAGAGAAGCGGGCGCGTAAAAAGCAGCGACGCGAGAATAACGATACCGAAAATCACGGCTCCGGCAATGTAGGCCTGGGTCATGACAATGCGGGCAGCCTTTACATTGCCCTCGGCCAGACGTATGCCACCGATAACAGAGGCTCCGATGCCAAACATAAGACCGATGCCGGCACACAGCAGGAAAATGGGCGCCACTATATTTATGGCTGCCAAGGCGTTGCTGCCTACACCGTGGCCTACAAACATGCCGTCGCAAATATTAAGCGCCGAGTTGAAAGCCATGCCTACGAGGGTGGGGAAAAACATGGCACGGAAAAGTTTACCTATATTCCCGTTGCCGAAGTCAAGTTTATCTCTTTCCATAGCATCGTGATGTTTTTGCAGTACAAAGTTACAAAAAAAATCCGCAGCCCCGAAAGACTGCGGATTTTATAAGAGCCACATCAAAGGATGCGATGAAACTCCGAAAAGACAGGATTTGAGTGCTCGCCGCCCTTTGTAATCCTCCGGCTCAAGGCACGGCAACCGGAGTTGCCGTTGAGGCCCGCCATCGGTCGGCTAAGCTTGTCTCGGTATTTCACGAATAATTGACGAGTTTCCCAATCTACTTTGATGTGGTATGGGGTTTGCGAGCTCTCTCGCTTCATTTCTATAACGCAAAGTTAAGCACAAGGGTTCAAACCTGCAAATTTTCGGGCAATTTTTTTCTGCATATTTTGCCTCGAAAATATAGAATCAAATGCTCAGGGACGCATTAATAATTGGTATTGAGGCGCGAAGCCCGTGGTCAGTCGCAATCGTAGCTGTAGTCGGCGGTGCCGTCGACAGTCGATGGCCAACCGGGGTTCTGGTAGATGACAGAGCTGCCGTAGCCGCCGGTAAGATTAAACTCTTCAATCGGGATTGGTTCAAGATAATGCGGCTTGGGGAAGTTGTAACCGTCGTAAACCACTGATGTGGCCGACACCTGCAGCGGGCGCATATATTTAGACACGCCTGACTGCGAGATAGCCGTGCTCGAAGTAATGGAACTGCCCCACATGAGGTACTGTTTATCCCAGAGGTTCATGCCTTCGGGCTGGTAGTTCTGCATCATATCGAGGGAGCGCCAGCGCTTGAGGTCGTCGAGGCGCATGCCTTCGGCAATGAACTCGCAACGGCGCTCGCGGCGTATGTTGTAGAGCGTGGGGTCGATATACTGCCCCTTGCTCCATACGGCGAGGTCGTTCTCCTTTGTGAGGTCGGTGGCCACGATAGCCTTGGTATAATCTTCGTCAACGCCTGCTCGCTTCCGCAGGGCCCGCCAAAATTTATCGGCGGTCTCGTCGATGATGCCGTTGCGGAGGTAGGAAGCCTCAATATATATAAGGTAACACTCGGCTGAACGGAAGACAGGCACTGCCGAGGTATTACCGTAGTTGAGCGCCTGGCTGACATCGTCACGCGTCACCCACTTCTCGAGTTCATAGCCTGTGGTGGCCTTCTCGTTGCCTGTGTTGAGGATACTCGGGCGGTGATAGTAGATAGTATCGTTATGGTACTTGCCGTCGTCGCCGAGGGCGGTCTCTATCTTGCTGCCGCAGGGGCGTATGGAGAGGGTGAGGCGGCGGTCGCGACCCTGAAATTCCTCATAGCTCTCGGCATCGCCGAGGTAACCCGACCGGCTGTCGTAGATAGGCAGCCCGTTGGTCATCACGTAGCTGTTGACGAGTGCGCGTGTGGCATTGCAACCGCCGCCACCGCGGAGATAAGATGTGCAGGAGTGCGAGAGAACGCCCGCCTTGTAGTAACGGGCGAGAATTACCTCGTCGGTTGGTCCGAAAGTGCTTGCCCAATTGTTGAACATGCCAAGGTAGTCGTCGTCGAGCGGGTGCTTAGCGGCAGCCTCTTTCGCGGCCTCCATAGCCCGGTCAAGAAAGAAATTGATTTCAGCCTCCGCCGAACCGGCTTCCAGGCAAATCCGGGCCAGGTAGCAGCCCCTACCCACTTGCTGTTGCCGGGCACGAAGCATGTGCCTGCGTGGTATTTTTCCCATGTAGCCTCATAGAGAGCCACACGTGCCTTGAAAGCGAGGGCGACATCGCGGTATACACGGCCCGCCTCGGGGGCTGCGTCTTTCATGAGCGAGGCAGCCTTATCGAGGTCTGCGAGGATATGACGGGCAACTTCGTTGCGCGGATAGCGCTTGCTTGCTTCCGTGAGCACGGCCTGGTCGTCGGGGAGCATTTCGGTGATTATGGGAGCATCGCCGAAGTTGGTGAGCAGGCGGTACATGTCGTAAGCCCTGAAAAAGTAGCCCTCACCTATGTAGTGGTTGAGCTCGGCTTCGGCGCCTTGTGCGTGCCCGGTGGCGACGGCTTCCTCGGCGCTGCTGATAAAGAAGTTGATGCCGCGGAGGTTTGTAAACTGCCATTCCGAGGCTCCTTTGGCAGGCGTTTTCTTCTCGCCCGGATAGAAAAGGCTCTGAGCGCCTGCGGCTGCCTGGTTATCGCTTACGACATCGGCACTGTACAGCCCTCCCCACAGGGCGTTGTTCTGAGGGAGCATTTCATAGAACTTGTTGACCGACAAGGCAAAGTCTTCAGGCGAAGTAAAGTATGCCTCCCTGTCGCCGAACGAGAGCGGCTCTCTTTGCAGAAAGTCGTCGCATGACGTGAGGAAAAGCGCCGCAAGAGCGAGTATCGAAATTTTTTTTATCATTGATTTCTGTAAAGAGAGTGCTTAGAAAGTAAGTTCGAGGCCTACGGAATAAGTACGGTACTGCGGATAGCACTTGCCGGCGCCAAAACCGCCAAGATTATCAATGGCCTCGGGGTCAAAAATCCGCAACTTGGTGAAAGTAAAGAGATTCTCGGCCGAAAAATAGAGGCGAGCCTTCTTGACGTAGCGCGAGAGCCCTGCACTTTCGGGCAGACTGAAACCGACGGTAAGATTTTTAAGACGCAGATATGAAGCGTCCTGCAAAAAGCGGTCGCAGTACTGTATGTTATTGGCATCGGTGCGCAGACGTCCATAATAAGGGTTCTCGTCGTTGGCTCCGAGCGGACTGCCGGCAAAACGGAAGTAGTCGAGGTGGTCGACAAAGAGTGTCGATTGCCAGGCCGAGCCACCGTAACCGAAGAAGGTCGATGTGCCTTTGGCAGTGTCGCCGATGAAATAATCGCGCTTTCCGATACCCTGGAAGTAGGCACGGAAGTCTATGAACTTCCACTGCCCTTCAAGTGTGAAGCTATAGGCGTAGCGTGGGGTTGTATTGCCTATCACGGTAAGGTCGCCATGGTCATCGAGAGTCTGGGCGCCCTTATTTATAGCGGGATCATCGTCGAGGTTGCGGTACATAATGTCGCCGCCGCCCCAGTTAGCGCCGATAGAGCTCTGCGGGTGCTCAGCGAGGTAAGCTGCCATTTCGCGGTCGCTTTTTGCTATTCCGACCACTTCAAAACCCCATATTTCGCCGAAGGTCTTACCCTGATAATAATTATTAATCTTATTATCCGACGATTTATATTTGGTTATTATCGACTTGTAGTCGGCGAGCGAAGCGCTCACGCTGTAGTTGAAATCGGAGCCAATACGGTCGCGCCATGCAAGTTCAAGCTCCCAGCCCCGGGTGCGGAGTTCGGCATTATTTGTTCGTGGCGCAGCCGCACCGAAAACGCCGGGGAGCGATTGCGCCGGCCCAAGCATATCTTTGGTAGTACGTTGATACCAGTCGAACGCGCCCTGTAGCCGAGAGTTGAAGAAAGCGAAGTCGACACCGGCACCGGCATTCTCGATTTTCTCCCATGTGAGTGTTGTAGAGAAGGGCGCATATACCGGCAGAGTGGTCACCTGGTTGTCTCCGAGAACCACATTCCCTGCCTCGGTGCTCATGTTCTCATAATAGGGGTAGAACGACTCGGTGTTCTGGTTGCCGAGCACACCGTAGCTGCCTCGGAGTTTGAAGTAATTCCATACGCTGAAAAGGGGAGCCCAGAAACTTTCCTCCGCTATATTCCAGCCCGCGGAGACCGAAGGGAAATAGCCCCAGCGTTGGTTCCGTGGGAAACGCGAGGCACCGTCGCCGCGCATATTCACCTCAAGCATATAGCGGTTGTCGAAGTTGTAGTTCAGACGGCCGAAAACTCCGAGGGTCGACCACTCACCCTTTACCTCTGAAATCATTGTGGTCTCGCCGCCGATTTCAGAGGGAAAGAACGGACGGTCGGGCAGCACTATATCCGACGAAGCCACGCGGTCGTACTCACGGTGCAGATATTCTGTCTGCATACCAACGAGAATCTTGAAGTTGTGGCGGTCGTTGAGTGTGAGCGCGTAATCGGTGTAGAAGTTTGTGGAGAAGTAGTTTACGGCGCGGTTGGCTTTCTCGTAATATGATTCCCCGAGGTCGGGGGTTACGTTGAACGTTCCGTCGGTCGAATTAATAAGGTGCTTGCCGGTGTCACCAAAAGAAATGGGCTGCCGCGAGCCGTTAGGAGCCGTGAAATATACGGGGCAGAACTGACGGGTATACGGGTTGTTCTCTATGCGGGAGTTGAGTTCGGCGTGGAGCTGCCAGTTCTTCACAGGCTCGATAATGAGGTTGGCCTGGTTATGGAACTGTCGTGTTTTATCGCTTATGCGCCCCCCTTCTTCCATGGGTTGTATGAGGGAGTTGGGGTGATATTCACCGTTGGGCAGGTAGAGGGGCTCGGTAGGATAGCGGCGCCCGAGGTTGTGGTAGAAGAGATTGTTGAGCACCGAGGGCTTGTTATTCTCGGTGGAGATTATGCGGCTTGTCCACTGGAACTGCACGTAGTCGTTGAACTTTACGTTTACGCGGCCTGAAAGCGCGAGGCGGGTGTATTTCTCGTCGGCATGGCGGAAAATTCCGCTCTGGTCAAGATAGTTGCCCGAAAAATAGTATTTTGTTTTCCGGCTTCCGCCCGATACAGAAGCATTGTGTTCCTGCGATACGGCGAGTTTCTTCACATATTCTTCATACCAGTTTGTATTACCCCAGCTGGCGTAAACCTCTTTCCACTTAATGGAACTTGCCGCCTCTGTGCCATACTCAAGAAGCCCCTGCTGAAAGGCGAGAATCTTATTGAGCTGGGCCTGCTTGAAGTAATTGTCGTTGGCTTTGGCGTTAGCCCAGGCATCGTTTACCATGAGAGCCATAGTGTAGGAGTCAACGGGCTCGGGCTCATTGACAGGCTGGCGGAAGCTTACATTGCCGCTGTAATTCACACGCGTGCCGGCCTCACCTTTAACTGTGGTGACAAGGATTACGCCGAAGGGGGCACGGGAGCCGTAGATTGCCGAGGCAGCGGCGTCTTTGAGCACCGACACGCTCTCGATGTCGTGCGGATTGATAGCGGAGAGGTCGCCCTCCATGCCGTCGATGAGCACGAGTGGATTCGCATTTGAGCCATCGCCTATGGTGCCTACACCGCGTATGTTGATATTCATTGATTCACCCGGAGCACCCCCTGCGTCATTGGTGATGTTGAGGCCGGGCACAGCTCCCTGCAGAGCCTGCACGGCGTTTGACACGGGGCGGTTAGTGAGCATTTCATTGCCAATGGTCTTGACGGCGCCGGTGGCATTGATTTTCTTCTGCGTACCGAAGCCCACCACCACAACCTCATCGAGGGCGTGATTGTCTTCCGTGAGATAAACCTTAAGCTCCGAGCGGCCTTCGAGATGAATTTCCTGCGTTTCCATACCCACGTAAGAAATCACCAATACAGCCTTGAGCGAACTGACTTTCAGCGAGAACTTGCCCTCGATATCGGTAACGGCACCACTGCCCTCGCGCCCTTTTTCATATACTGAGGCTCCGATAGCGGCCTCTCCCGAAGGTTCATAAACCACTCCTGTGACTGTCATCGGCGCTGCGAGCGCTGTGAGCGCTGCCACGAAGCAGAAGAGGAAAAATATAAATCGTTTCATCTGATTTCTCAAGGATTTTTCTGCAGGCTGCCGTCGCGAAGGAAAGGTATACGATACATAACCGAGGAGTCGGACGTTATCACATACTGGAACATAGCTTCATTGCGCGCATCGGTGCCGGAAGGCACTGTGCGGAACATAAGCTCGCCGTCGCCACCGCCCGAAGTGCTTGAGTTGTGGTTGAAATACCATTGAGCAGTACCGGCCTGAGCCACCGGAGCCTTGGCAAGCCACCGGGCGTTTGAGTTGATAGCGAGCGAGAAGGTATCGGCCTCGGCAGGGAGGTAAACGGCAGCCATTTCTACAAACCGGGCTTTGATTTTGCTGTAGACATACACCGAGTCATCGTTTATCACAAGCTTGCCGTCGGCACCTATGAGAGGCTCACCGTCGTTGTCGAAAACGGTGTCGGGCAAGATGTAAAGATACTTGTACACCGTGTCGGTCTCACGCGCGACTTTGAGTGGATATGTTTTACCTGTATGCAGGCTTACGATAGGCCCTTCGATGGTGAGCTCGCATGCCTTGTCGAAGTCGCCCGGATTTCCGGGTTCGTTCTCGCACGAAAGCATCATTATCGAGGCCAATGCCACCATAAGGCCATAAAACGCACGCGTCATATTGATATTAAAGATTGGTTTACGTTAAAAAACTTCAAGCCACAAAAATAAGACTAAGCCCCAAGACCGATGTTTGAAATCGTACAAACTATTTCCAATATCGTACAATAATCGTCTTGCATGATAAACAAACATATAATAAGTGTAACACTGCCGAATCTTAGGCTGTATACGAAAGACTTCTGCACAAATTTTGACATGCGATTGAGTTTTTTTCTGTAGCTTTGCAGCGCTGTTTTTATAGCTCCTCATTTACAATCACCTTCCCATGCAAAATATATATGCTTCAGATACTTTGGTCTGCAATGTATTGCAAGAGCCTGCAAGCGCTGCCATGGCGTTGCGGCACTCGCTGTCGCGAATCGAAGCCTCGGCAGAGTTACTGCTCGGGCGGATGGGCAGAGGCGATTTAAGGAGCCTTGAGAGCGAGCTGCAAAGTATACTCAGCAACGCGAAGCAAATAAGAGAAATACTCGCCGGGAAAAACACCCCCGCAGAACGGCCTGAAAATGTAGCTGAAGCGTTTTTACTCAAAGTCGACAAGATAATATCCGAACATATATCCGACCCCGATTTCAAGATTGACACCATAGTGGAGGCAATGGCCGTCAGCCGCTCGAGTCTCTACACCCGCTTCAAAAGCATAAGCGGCAGCACTATAGGGGCGTATATAGCCGACAAACGACTTGCCATAGCCAAGGCATTGCTTACCAACGCCGGGCTGTCGGTGAGCGAGATTGCCGAGAAACTCGGCTTCAGCACGCAGCGCTATTTCAGCACTTTTTTCAAAGAGCGTACAGGTATGTCGCCCTCGGCTTATCGCAGTTCAATTACCCTAAACGACCACACCACAAATGTCTGAACCCATACCCTCGCCTTTCGCATACCCTCTTTATATAATGGCAAAGCCCGCAGGGCCGGCCTGCAATCTCGCCTGCGAATATTGCTACTATCTGTCGAAGGCCGACCTCTTCGGCTCACGGCGCACACAAATGGACGATGCCACCCTCGAGCGCTTCATAAAAACCTATATCGAGGCACAGACCTTACCCTCGGTGCAGTTTACCTGGCACGGCGGCGAACCTACCCTGCGCAGGCTCGATTTCTACCGTAAGGTTATGGAGCTGCAACGCAAATACGCCGGAGGCAGGCATATAGAGAACAGCCTGCAGACCAACGGCACCCTGCTCACCGACGAGTGGTGCCGCTTTCTGCACGACAACGGGTGGCTCGTGGGAATATCTATCGACGGCCCCGCTGAGTTCCACAACGAATACCGCCGCACAGCCCTCGGCAAAGGTACCTTCAACAAGGTTATGGCGGGTATACGCATGCTGCAGCGGCATGGCGTGGAGTGGAACGCCATGGCCGTTGTCAACGACTATAACGCCGACCACCCCGAGGAATTTTACAACTTTTTCAAAGAGATAGGCTGCCGCTATCTGCAGTTCACACCTATTGTGGAGCGTCGCACCGCCGACGGCAGACTGCTGGCAGGCAACGCTCCCGGCGGCGACGTCACCCCCATGTCGGTGACACCTGAGCAATGGGGCAATTTTCTCTGCTCGGTGTTCGACCTCTGGGTCAAAGCCGACGTTGGCAGCACTTTCGTGCAGATTTTCGATGCCACTCTCGCCGGATATGTAGGAGCGGAGCCCGGCCTCTGCACCATGGGGCGCAACTGCGGTCACGCCGCGGTAATGGAGCACAACGGCGATGTATATGCCTGCGACCACTTCGTGTTCGACACTCACTACCTTGGCAACATCAACGAAATGAGCGTTATAGAGATGATGATGTCGGAGCGCCAGCAAGCGTTCGGAGCCTCGAAGCAAGGCGGTCTCACCGCCCAGTGCCGGGCTTGCAAATATCTCGCGATGTGCAACGGCGAGTGTCCGCGCAACCGTTTCGGCACCTCGCGTTCAGGCGAGCCCGGTCACAACTACCTGTGCGAGGGTTACCGGCAATTCTTCCGCCACTCAGAACCTTACTTCCGCTTTATGGCTGCCGAGCTTGCCGCCGGGCGCGCACCTGCCAATGTCATGAATATGTAATTTTGGTATGTGAAGCCGTAAAAAAGGTATTGCGCGGAGTGTTGCGAGTGAGTAATTTTGCACTCGTATATAATCGCGAAAACGAAACGTGCACAATTCTAAAACGAAACGAGCAAATCTT